>NZ_FMMP01000006.1:0-359938 GCF_900095725.1 Cellulosilyticum sp. I15G10I2 | reverse complement strand
TGCTACACTAAGTACTTTAAAATCAGCATTACCCATCTTAAAGGTGCTGTTTAAAAGTGGAACGCTAGGTGTCAGTCCTTTATTCATTAATGCTTCAATAAAATCTCTATAAGTTTTTGTATCCGCCTTACCATTCCCTACATAAACAGCATTAACTGCAAACTGGTCAATGACAGCATCTAATCCCCCTATATGATCTGCATCCGGATGTGTAACGAAAACATACTCAAATTGTTTTATGCCTTGATTTTTGATATATGCTGCAATAAGTTCTTCATCATCATTATCTCCCCCATCAATTAAAGCGGCATTATCTCCTTGTTTAATAAGTATTGCATCTGAATTTCCAGTATCTATAAAATGTATCTCTGTACGCACTGCTTGTTCTTTATTGAACTGGCACCCCGTATTAAAACTGATAAAGATTGCTATTAAAACAAGTTGAAGTCTAGTGATCCAATGTATATAGTTTTTTTTCATTTTAGCTCCTATTCTGATTATAATCTTCTGCCTTTTTTCTCTTAAATAGCCTTACACTAAGTCTTGCTCTGCTATTAAAAAATATCTATATTTATCGTTATCACCCTCTTCAATTCTCACTGTACCCACTTAATGAAGCTTAAAACAAGCATATGTAGAGGATAAAAAATATAGAAAAAATATTTAAACTGCTTAAGCGGTAAGTCCTTTAATGCAATAATAATTAAAAAGGCTGGTAAACCTAGAAGCTGTACTTTTATTTGATCTGCTCTTCCTATAAAAAAAAGTGAAAATGTCGCTGCAGCCAGCATTATAAATGTTAAAAGTATATCTTTGCGCATGATATAAAACTCATAAAATACTAACACTAGGCATATCGCATAAGCACCATAGTCACATCTTAATAGCGTTGTTAAGATAAGTATTACATTAATACCTAAAATATTTATCATTTTATTATCACATGTATGATTTCTAATAGTTTTGTATAAGCGAAGTGTACACAGTGCCCCTAAAAATGTAAAACCAATATTAAAATGCATAAAATTAAAGTAAACTGGATTTGTAACATACATCATCATCCAGAAGGGAATTTGTGATACAATGGCAAAAACTCCCATACGCTCAAAATATTTTTCATATGAAGTTGTTTTATAGAATCCTTGCGCAACACAATATGCAAATATAGGCATAGATAACCGGCCTATTATTCTATACCCAAATTGATCTTGAAAAAAAACCATTCCTAGATGATCTATAAGCATTAATGCAGCAGCTATTATTTTTAACATCCGTATCTTCACCTCTTAAAAATTATTATAGTATGCAACAAATTCTAATGCAACTTTTAAAAGAACTAAAAACAATGCTATAATCTCTAATGGAGCTATAGCATTGTTTTTATCATACTCTATAAATATTTTTTAACTTGACTTAAGACTTTCTTAATTTGCTTATTACCTTCAAACATTTCATCTGCTATCTTAGATGCAATAATCTCACTTATTTCTGCTTTAACTCTTTGATCTATAAAGGCTAAATCCATCTGAATATTCCCCAGTACAATATAGAGTGCAATTCTTTCCTTCTCATCTAGCATATCCTCATACTGCATTAAAATTTGACTTGTAGCATCTTCAATATCACAACCTTCTTCCATGTAACTATCCCATTCTTCTTGTATATATTCTAAAAAATCAAATTCAATGCTACTTAGGTCAATCATATTTTCTTCCCCCTAATACATCTATTTATTGTATGTTTATTAACATACTAGGATAAATATAACAGAAAATATAAGATTTACTTATAAGCGTCTTGTTCTACTACATCAAAATTTTACTATTTTCTAAAATACTGAGAAAAATTTGTTTTCACCCATTGCATTTTAACTATTATTATATTATAATCAAAATTATATAATAATAATTATTAGTTAGGATGATATTTATGTTAGAACTAACAACTATTTTAAAAGACCATAACCTTAAAGTAACACCCCAAAGACTTTCTATTTTTAGAATGCTGCGTAATACGTCTGCACACCCAAGTGCTGAAACCATCTATACAACTCTACATGATGAATATCCTACTATGAGCCTTGCAACAGTTTATAAGACACTAGATGCACTAGTTAAACACGGCTTAGTCCAACAATTAAATATTGGTGAAGATAGTTATAGGTATGATGCCGACACTTCACCCCATCCGCACATCAAATGTATGGCCTGCCATAAGGTTGTAGATATGCATCATGTCCAAAGTGTAGCGCAGCTTAGAGAAGAAGTTGCCTCTCTTACACAATTTGATTTGTCTCATGAACAACTCTATTTTTACGGTATTTGCCCAGAATGTAAACAGCATTAATAAAAGTATAAAAAATAAGCTACATATGTAGCTTATTTTTTATACTTTTATTATAATATTTTATGAAGAAACTTTTCGATACGCGTTAAAGCTTCTTTAAGTTCATCAACAGAATACGCATAGGAGCACCTTATAAAGCCTTCTCCATAGCCTCCAAATGCTGTTCCAGGAACTACTGCAACTTTTTGATCCTTAAGCAGCTCTTCGCAGAATCCTTCGCTAGTAAGCCCAGTTTTTTGTATAGATGGAAAGACATAAAAAGCGCCTTCAGGCTCAAAACAAGATAAGCCCATTCCTCTAAATCTATCAACCATCAATCTTCGTCTCTGATCATAGGCTTTTCTCATCATTTTCACATCTTCATCACCATTTTTCATAGCTTCTATAGCTGCATACTGGCTAGTAGTTGGCGCACACATAATCGTAAACTGATGCATTTTGGTCATGGCACTTATAATGGCCTCTGGGCCTAATGCATACCCAAGTCGCCAGCCTGTCATCGCATAAGCTTTTGAGAATCCACTTAATATGATAGTTCGCTCATACATGCCCTCAATATTAGCAATCGAAACATGCTCTTTACCGTAAGTAAGCTCTGCATAAATCTCATCCGATATTACTATAATATTTTTATCACGAATCACATCAGCTATTTTTTCTAACTCTTCTCTCTCCATAATAGCTCCTGTTGGATTATTTGGATAAGGCAAGATAAGAATTTTAGTTTGAGGGGTTATGTATCTTTCTAGTTCCTCTGGCGTAAGCTTGAAATTGTTTTCTTCTTTTGTAGGAATAACCACAGGTGTTCCACCTGCAAATAATGTACAGGGTTTATACGATACAAAACAAGGCTCAGGAATAAGCACTTCATCTCCTGGCTCAATAAGCGTTCTAAGAGCTACATCAATCCCCTCACTGCCACCTACAGTTACAAGGGTTTGTTGAGTTGCTGAATAGTCTAGATCAAACCTTCTTTTCATATACTGGCAAATTGCCTGTCTAAGCTCTAATAAACCTGCATTTGCAGAATAAATCGTTCTACCTTTTTCTAATGAATAAATGCCTTCTTCTCTAATATGCCAAGGAGTATCAAAATCTGGTTCTCCAACACCAAGAGAAATGGCATCACCCATTTCATTTACAATATCAAAAAACTTTCTGATGCCAGACGGCGGAACATCCCTCACTTGTTTTGAAATCATTTGTTCTATGTTCATGGTGATATAATCATCCTTTCATCTTTTTTACTTTCTTCAAAAATGACACCGTAATCCTTATATTTCTTAAGCACAAAATGAGTAGCTGTACTTAGGACTGACTCTAAAGGTGCTAGCTTCTGTCCAACAAACAATGCAACCTCTTTCATTGTCTTTCCTTCAATGATAACAGTAAAATCAAAACCACCCGACATCAGATAAACAGCTTTAACCTCTTTAAATTTATAAATGCGTTCTGCGACCCTATCAAATCCTTCACCTCTTTGAGGTGTAACACGCACCTCTATAAGTGCTGTAACAATATCTTTTTTATCGGTCTTATCCCAGTTTATAAGCACACTGTACCCGCATATAATTTGTTCTTTTTCCATCTCCGCTATATCTTTTTTTACGGCTTCTATATCTAATCCTAACATTGTGGCTATATCACTGGCAGTATACTTACTATTTTCTTGTAAAAGTTCTAAAATATCATTTTTCATATAGACATCTCCTTTTAATCATATAAATACTATTATAATGAATTATATATCTATTTTCCAGTCTAATTCTATAATTCATTATTGATTATTAATTAAGTACTATTGAATACTTTAATATTATTCACACAATTATGTAATGATAATATCCCATATTGCCTAATATTCTATAGTAAATATGCAGATATTATCTTATTTATATCAAGATTTACTTTTAGGATTCGCAAAAACAGCAGCTGTATAGCCAAAAACTACAGCTGCTGTAATACCTGCCGCTGTGGCTTTAATACCTCCCGAAAAAGCACCCATAAAACCTTGTTTACCAACTTCTTCTATTGCCCCTTTTGCAAGTGCATAGCCAAACCCTGAGATGGGTACGGATGCACCTGCTCCCGCAAAATCAATAATAGGTTGATATAATCCAAGTGCATGAAGTATAGCCCCTCCGATTACAAATGAAACCATTATCTTTCCTGTCGTAAGATGTGCCCGATCAAGCAGGATTTGCCCAAGTACACAAATAGCTCCTCCTACAATAAATGCTCTTACATATTCCATAACGTCCATATACTTACCTCCTATTCCATTACAATACTTACTGCGTGTGCAATACCCGGTATGGTATGACCTTGCTGTGTACTTCCAGGACTCATCAGAGCACCTGTAGGCACTAAAAGTATTTTCTTTAAATGCCCCTTTAATAGCTGGGAGTAGAAGTATCCAGCAAATACTGAACCACTGCACCCACAGCCACTTCCTCCACAATGTGTATCTTCCACCTTATCATCATAGATCAACTTCCCACAATCATTAATAACACCTTGAAGGTCTGTGCCTAACTTACCAGCTATGTCCACTGCAATATCAAGTCCACAGTTTCCTAAATCTCCTGTAATAATAGCATCAAAATCACTTGGCTTTTGATGGGTATCTTCTAAATGCGTAAGAATCGTATCAACTGCTGCTGGTGCCATAGCTGCTCCCATGTTGAAGGTGTCTTTTATACCTAAGTCTACCATTTTACCTGGTGTAATCGCTGTTATTTTAGGGCCTTTTCCAGCATTTGCAATAAGTACAAAGCCGCTTGCTGTAGCAGTCCATTGCTGTGTCATTGTTCTTTGTCCAGCATATTCTAATGGGAATCTAAATTGTTTTTCTGCCGCGCAGTTATGGCTGCTTGTACCTGCCATAACTAAATCAGCCATGCCTCCGGCTATCGCCATACTTGCAAGACACATAGATTCACCCATGGTAGAGCACGCACCATACAAACCAAAAAATGGAATATTAAAGTCCATTAAGCCAAATGTACTTGCAATAACTTGATTTTGCAAATCTCCTGCAAATAAATACTGTACATCCTGCGGTGTTTTGTTCGCTTTACTAAGTAGCCCTTGCACAGTTTGCGTAATCAGTTTGCTCTCTGCTTTTTCCCAACTATCCTCACCTAAAAGCTCATCTTGTAGTTTATTGTCAAAATACTCTCCCAAAGGACCCTGCACTTCTCTTGGCCCTGCACTTGCATAAGCGCAAGTAATGACTGGGGGATTATTAAATGTGATTGTTTGTTTCCCTACGTGTCCCATATGTGTCCTCCTATACAAAATAATAGATAATACCTATTACAACACTTATTAGTGTCCCAAATACAATAACCGGGCCAGCTATAATAAATAGCTTGGCACCTAATCCGTAGATATACCCTTCTTTTTTGAATTCCATAGCTGCACTTACCATAGAATTAGCAAATCCAGTAATTGGAATAAGTGCACCTGCACCGCCATACTTACCTAGATTATCATAAACATTAAAAGCTGTTAAAATAGTACTTATAAGTATTAGGGTAACAGTTGTAAGCATTTTAGCCTGTTCAAGTTCCATACCATAATTCATATATAAGTTAGTAAGACCTTGCCCAAAGGTACAAATAACGCCACCCACCCAAAAAGCTCTTAAAGAATTTCTTAGTACATCATTTTTTGGGGAATATTGTTTAACAATATCTTGATACTTACTTTTTAGCTGTTTTACATTTGCCATTATTTTATCTCCTTTTAACTAAGTTCTGTAAATATAGGATATAGCCAAAAATAAAGTGAGCCTATAAGTTTACCTATTGCAAGCGCAAACACCATAAGAGTTACCCCTTTTTTAATCTTTATTCGTCTGTCTGAAATTGGAAAAACATCTAATACTTCCGCTAAAGCGATAATCAGTACGCCCGTAAATATACCGGACGTTAAACCAAACAGACCAATAAATAAATTAGAAACAGGAATAATAATAGGCCATATTGAAAGAACACTTCCAATAAAAGTACCGAGCATGATGGCACTTCCATACAGAATATGATGCTCAGAAGTTTGTGTTCTATGCGCCATAAGCGGAATAATTCCTATAATTGTAATAAATGCAATAATCCCTCCGGAAAGAATAATACCTATTCCAAGCCCCCATATAATCTGAAGTATTTTAGATATCATCTCCTGCATTACGGTTTCCCTCTCTTTTTAACTATCATACTGTCTATCATACTCGTTTCAACATTATTCTCATATTGATCAATTTCTACCTGCATAGGACTTGGGTCGTCAGTAAGCTTCTTTTTGCCTATATGGTTAAAGAATGTAATAATCCCTACAGCAATACCTATTGAATAGGGAATGGTAATCCATACGGGATTTTCAACTTCTTCTCCAGTAAATATTCTATTTACAACTACAAAAGTCTTATCCAGAGCCGCATCCTTCATATAAGCCATAATAGCAAGTGTCGCCCCTGCAAATATAATAACACTTACAATAATCATCTTCGTCCATTCCCAAAGTGAGTTTTCCTTAGGCACTTTGGGCACATAATCAATCAGCACCTCAGGATCTCCGACATTTTGAATAATTACATCCGGAAAAGCATTTAAAATAACTTTAATAATATCTATGATTGTAATAAGATACTTGTCTTTTTTATTGAGATTCTTAATCTTAAGTATAAGAAGTGAATTAATCTGATTTTTTACAGCTGATGAAGCATGAATATCTGCAATGTCTTTAATATAAACACCCGATTTTTCTGCTATTGTTGTTTTTTTATAAGGTCTTATATAAATAACGTGCTGTTTCATTGATATTCCCCTCTTCCTTCATCACAAAAATACCATTTTGATAAGTCGCATATTCAGTAAAGTTCAAATAAATGTATTTTGTAATAAGCCCTCCCAAGATGAGAACACCACAAACAGTAAGAATAAATAGCGCTTTTTTCATGTTTTAAACCTCCATCTTAATCCATTTTATACCGTTATAGTTTTAACCTTTTATAGCAATATTATTCGCTGTATTTGAAGTTAAGCCCCTAGAAAACCTATTACAAACAAATAGAGGTATGCACAGTTATGCATACCTCTATTTCTCATTTTATTTGTTTTTTAGTGCTAAATACTGTGAAACAGCTTCTACATCCTTATCGCCTCTGCCTGATAAATTGATAATAATTATATCCTCCTCATTAAGCGTCTTCGCATATTTCATAGCATAAGCAAGAGCATGGGAGCTTTCAATAGCCGGTAGTATACCTTCTAGTTTGCTAAGCGTAATAAGTGCCTCTATAGCTTCATCATCTGTGATGGCCACATATTTTGCTCTTCCTATCTCACTTAAATGCGCATGTTCGGGACCAACTCCTGGATAGTCAAGCCCAGGTGATATTGAATAGACTGGTGCCACTTCTTTATTTTCATCAAGTACACATAATGTTTTCATACCGTGCAATATAGTAGGTTCTCCCATTGTGAGCGTTGCCGCATGCATGTTTGATTCCAAACCCTTTCCAGCAGCCTCTACCCCTATTAAATGAACTTCATCATTATTAAGAAATTCTGCAAAAGCACCTATTGCATTACTGCCTCCACCTACACAAGCAATAATACTATGCGGAAGTTTTCCTTCAGCTTCTAAAATTTGCTCTTTTGCCTCTTCACTAATAACTTTTTGGAATGCTTTAACAATTGTAGGATAAGGATGAGGCCCCACTGCGGAACCTAATACATAAAATGTATCATCTGAAGCATTTACCCATGCTAAAATGGCTTCATCAACTGCTTCTTTTAAGGTCTGTGTACCAGACTCTGCTGCCACTACTTTTGCACCTAAAAGTTCCATTCTAAAAACATTAAGTGCTTGTCTTTTCATATCTTCTTTCCCCATGTAAATTGTACATGCCATACCCATTAGTGCCGCAACCGTTGCCGTTGCAACACCATGTTGTCCGGCTCCTGTTTCTGCTATGACTTTTGTCTTACCCATTCTTTTGGCAAGGAGCATTTGTCCTAAAACATTGTTTATTTTGTGAGCACCGGTATGATTAAGATCTTCCCTTTTTAAATAAATTTTTGCACCACCACACATCTTGGTAAATCTTTCTGCAAAGTAAAGCGGTGTACTTCTGCCCACATAATTTTTAAGATAGTAGTGAAGTTCATTTTTAAATCCCTCATCATCCTTATACTTTAAGAATGCCTCTTCGAGTTCATTGAGCGCTTCTTTTTGTTTATCTGGCACGTAAGCCCCTCCAAAATTTCCAAATACGTCTTTTAACATTGTTTAAATCCCCTCTCTTAGTGTAATTTTAAATAAAAAACCACACCGTCCTTTTTGGGACGATGTGGTTTCGCTATGCCACCCAAATATTCTTTATATAAAAATAGCGTATTTTATAAAATTATAAAATACGCCGTATATCCTTATATAAACTTGTATTAGGATACGGAATACAGCTGTATTCGATATCTTTCCTCTATAACGTGAGGTCACGGCTTAAGGCTAATCATCAAATAATTTTCACCTTGCATCTCCCAAACCCATTCTCTATTTCCTCCTGTGCTGAACCTTGCACCAATCGTCAGCTCGCTTTGACATTTAAAAATAGATACTCTCTTTGTTCATTGACTTTAATCACTATTACCTTTTTTATATCATATCCTTAATACTACCTTATTGTCAATTAATTTTTAAATAATTCACTGATATTTTATAAATCCCTGTTTTTTTCTGTCTATCATTTCATCAATTCTATTAATATAATCTTCTAAGCTTTTAACATTAGCAACACGGTCGATGCGTTCTCCATTTTGGTAAACGATTTTTGTAATTGCCCCAGCACCTAAAGCAACAATCGTCTGCTTTTCTTCCATAATCTCTATGTTATAAATACATGCCATCCCTGGCTTTGCATAACCTACATTTTCAAAGTTACCCAGCATATTTTTTTGCCTGTACATATAGTATGGTCTAAGGCCTATCCCACGTATATATTTTTCACATAGATTCAGCATTTGCTCAATAGTTTTGGCTTCTGTTAAATGATGCGTTTCTTTTTCTTCTTTAAGCCTTGACGCTCTCTTAACTGCCATCGTATGCACTGTAATATTATCTGGGTTTAACGCACACAGTTCAGCAAGCGTATTTTCTACATCACTTACCGATTCTCCTGGCAGCCCCACGATGATATCCATATTGATATTTCGATGTCCAAGGTTTCTCGCTAATTGAAACACTCGAATAATATCCTCTGTTGTATGTTTTCTTCCAATTGTATCAAGCGTCTTTTGATTCATAGTTTGTGGGTTTATAGAAATGCGGTTTACACCCATCTGCTTGATAATCCTTAGTTTTTCTTCAGTAATCGTATCGGGTCTTCCAGCTTCTACAGTATACTCTTCTATACGTTTTAAATCAAAACTATTTTTAATGTGTGTTAAAAGACTTAAAAGCTGTTCTTCACTAAGACTAGTAGGTGTCCCCCCCCCTATATAAAGACTTCTTATAGCCATACCTTGTTTTGTGCCTGCTATATAATCAATCTCTTTATAAAGGGCTCTTAGATAGTCTTCAACTAATACAGCTTTCTTCCCAATAGAATACGCTGTGAATGAGCAATATACACAGCGGGTGGGGCAAAAAGGAATTCCAATATAAAGGCTTATTTCATCAGGTTTATTTTGGTTTAAAATATCTTGTTCCTGTTTAGCTACTTCAATCAGCAACTTGATTTTGTCATTGCCAATTAGGTATTCGTCCTTAAGGATAGTAGCTATTTTTTGCTCCGATATTTTTTGTTCCATATACTCACGAACTATTTTAGCTGGTCTAATCCCAGTTAATATTCCCCAAGGCATCTCTTTGCCGGTCAGTTCACTAAGTATTTCATAAACTCCTCTTTTTAACGTCTGCTTAATATTTTTTGTGTTAATCACTTCGTCTTGATGTCTCTCAACCTGATGCTGTATCGCTATTATTTGAGATTCATTGAGAAACAATTGTACTTTAGCTACAGATTCTTCGTAAGTAGCCTCTATCAAATAGGCATCTTTTATATAAGGATCAAACAAATGAATAAGATGGCTTAATTCATATTCCGCATTATGTCCTTTAACTTTAAGTTTAACCACTTGCTTCACACTCATTTTCTTTATCATTCATAAAAATTAAAAAAAGGGTTAGTATCTTTCTCATGTTTTACAGTAGTATAAGGTCCATGTCCCGGATATAAGATGGTTGCATCTGGCAGAGTAAAAATCTGTGCACGAATTGCGCTAAGTAGCCTATTCATATTGCCCCCTGGATTATCACATCTTCCTACTGCTCCATTAAAGATAATATCTCCAACAAATGCAATATGCTCTTTTTCAGAGTAATATGCTGTACCATCTGTGGTATGTCCTGGCGCATGTATGACTTTTAAATTCATATTTGAATTTGCTTCTAAAGTAATAACATCTCCATGTTTTACATAATAATCAGCATCTACCGTATAAGCCTCTCCGTATCTTCCTGATAAATTCCATTCTGGATTGTGTAAATAATCTTTGCCTTCCTCATGAATAACTACCAAGCAGCCAAGACTTGTCTTTATCTTAGCCACGGCACCAATATGGTCAAAATGTCCATGAGTGAGCAATATTTTTTCTATTACCCACTCTTCTTGCTTGATCTTATTAAGAATTCTCTCTGCTTCATCTCCTGGATCTACTAAAAAGCCATGTTTAGTTACCTCATCTATAAAAAAATATGTATGTTCTTGCAGCATACCTACAGTTAGTTTTTGTATCATCAAGTTATCCTCCTCATTAATAGACGTCTTACTTATTATACCCTTAAATACTAGGTTGTACAATCTTAAAGACAGCTATTCAAACCGCATCAAATGATAGCCTTTTATGCTAATAATAGTAATTTATTTACCTATAAAATAGACTCTGGCATATAAATACTTCTTATATGCCAGAGCTTATTTAAAACACCTTACCGCTATCTAATAGTATAGTAACAGGGCCATCATTCACAAGACTTACCTTCATATCTGCCTGAAATTTACCTGTTGCAAAAGGCACTTCTTGCCCTGAAAGTTTATTAATAAAAGCATGGTATTTAAACTCTGCTTCCTTGACGCTTCCAGACGCTATAAAGCTTGGTCTCATACCTTTTATTGCATTGCCATACACTGTAAAATTAGGGACAACAAGAACTTCTCCCTGTATATCTTTTACTGATAAATTCATTTTACCTTCATGATCTTCAAATATCCTAAGACCAAGCATTTTGTGCATAATATAATCCATATCTTTTTCTGTATCATCTGCTTTAATACCTACAAGAACTAAAAGACCATTATTTATCTTGGCAATATACTCGCCATTTACGGCAACTGAAGCTTCTGATACCCTTTGTACAACTGCTCTCATCCCGGCTCCTTTACGAAGAAACTCTTATAATTTCTAGTACATCTCTTAGCTGTTCTATTTTTCTCGTGAGTTCCTCTAACTGATAAATATCTGTAATTTCTATCTTTACATTAAAAACTGCATTATTTTTAATTGTTTTTGCATTAAAAGACTTAACAGGAAGTTTCATATCTGTAAGAATTTTAGAGATATCTACAATAATGCCTAATCGATCCAGACATGTGATTTGAATTTCTGTCACATAGGTACGTTTTGCTACTTCTTTTTCTTGAAGCCACTCTGCATCAATAAGCCTGTCTCTTTCTTCTTCTGGCATATAATGAATATTTACACAATCTTTGCGGTGAATGGATACGCCCCGGCCTCTTGTAATATAGCCAACAATATCATCTCCTGGTAACGGTCCACAGCACTTTGAAAAACGTACTGCAATATCCCCTACACCTTTAACAATAATCCCACTCGAATGTTTTCTATTCTTCTGTTGCGTTGCAGCCGTATGATCTTGATTATGACTCTGTAAGATTTGTTCGGGTGTTACTAGCTCCTTTTTAACCTTTAGTGTCTCATCTATAAGTTTTTGAATAATCTGTCTTTCTTTCATGCTGCCATAGCCAATAGCTGCACATATAGCATCCCATGTTTTCATACCATATCTTTTACATATAGTATCTACAACTAGTGAGTCTGTTAAATAAGATAAATGATACCCTCTTTGCTTCGCAGCAATTTCTAGTAATTCTTTGCCTTTTATGCTGTCTTCTTCCTTAAATTGTTTACGAAACCATTGATTAATCTTCGTCCTGGCCTGTGTACTTTTTACAATATTAAGCCAATCCCTGCTTGGCCCCTTAGAGTTTTGGGCAGTAAGTATTTCAATACGATCGCCATTTTTAATAATATATTCAAAAGTAACTATTTTTCCATTGATTTTAGCGCCTACCATTTTATTACCTACATCACTATGGATATTATAAGCGAAATCTATAGGTGTTGACCCCTTTGGAAGGGTTAAGAGTTCTCCTTTTGGCGTAAATACATAAACTTGATCTGTATAAATATCAAGGTCAACCTTGAGTGCATTCATAAATTCTTGATTATCACTCATATCTCTCTGCCATTCCAAAATTTCTCTTAGCCATGTCAATTTTTCTTCTGACTGATCCTGTACTGTACCATCTTTTTTACCTTCTTTATATTTCCAGTGAGCTGCAATACCATATTCTGCCGTACGGTGCATTTCTTCGGTACGAATCTGCATCTCAAAAGGTGTACCTTCAACACCCATTAACGTTGTATGAAGGGACTGATACATATTGGGCTTAGGCATAGCAATATAGTCTTTAAACCTACCTGGAATAGGCGTATAGAGTTCATGAATAATACCTAAAACGCCATAGCAATCTTTTACACTACTAACTATAGCTCGTACAGCAAAAAGATCATAAATCTGATCTAATGTCTTACTTTTGTTAACAATTTTTTTATAAATACTGAAAAAGTGCTTAGGACGACCTTCTACAACTGCTTTAATACCCGCCTCTTCTATCTTTACTTTAATTTGATTAACAATATCTTCAATATATTGTATGCGCTCTACTCTTTTTTTAGCGATCTTATGCGCTAAATCATAATACATCTCAGCATCAATGTAGCGAAGCGATAGATCTTCAAGTTCCGCTTTAATCTTACATATTCCAAGTCTATGCGCTATAGGCGCATAAATATTTAAAGTTTCTTCTGCCTTCTCTTTTTGTTTTTGTGGCGGCATATATTTAAGTGTCTGCATATTATGAAGCCTATCAGCAAGTTTAATAAGGACAACTCTTATATCTTGAGCCATTGCTAAAAACATTTTACGATAATTTTCAGCTTGTATTTCTTCTTTTTGAAGCTGTTTATTCTGGGAAGTATATTGAATCTGTCCAAGTTTTGTAACACCATCAACTAAAAGCGCCACTTCTTTATTAAACAAATGCTCTATATCTTCTAATGTATAATCAGTATCTTCAACAACATCGTGTAAGATACCCGCTACTATAGATTCTATATCGAGCTCTAAATCGGCAAGTATAAAAGCAACTTCTAACGGATGAATAATATAGGGTTCTCCTGACTTTCTTAACTGGTTCTCATGTGCCTCTTTAGCTATTGTATAGGCCTTCCCTATCATTGACAAGTTATCCGAAGGGTGATATGAACGTATTCTCTTTATCAACTTATCATAAATTTCATCCAACATCGTCACCCCCTTATTATAGTAAACTTATAATTATTTTATATTATAGACATATTAATATAAAAATTCAATGGTAATATACATAATCTTATAGCATATATCATATTTTACCAAAAATTTCTTCAATCTTTTAATTTAAATAATAAATAAGCAAAGCAGTACTGCTTTGCTTATTTATTATTTAATATTTTAATAAAGATGCAATTTCATAGCCTTTTAAGACTTCTCTTCCTGGAAGTGCTTCAAGTTCAATTAAATAAACTATTTTTGCTATTTCTCCACCAAGTTGCTCAATAAGGTCAATCATCGCTTTTGTTGTTCCGCCTGTTGCTAAAAGATCATCTACAATGACTACCTTCTGTCCTTTTTTTATAGCATCTATATGCATTTCGATTGTTGATGTGCCATATTCTAAATCATAAGTTTGTGCGATATGTTCATAAGGTAATTTCCCCGGCTTTCTAACAGGCACAAAACCTTTATTCATCTTATAAGCAACTGGCACCCCAAATATAAAGCCTCTGGACTCAGGTCCTACTATTAAATCAAAATCCACATCTTGTAAAACTTCTGCAATACGATCTATTGATTCTTTTAAACCATTTGGATCCTGAAGCAGAGGGGTGATATCTCTAAATAATATACCTTCTGTCGGAAAATCTTTTATGTCACGAATAAGAGCATATAAATCCATTATAATTCCTCCTTGAAACCTCATTTTAGTTTATTTGTAGGATACTTCCAAAAAAATTTTGTAAATTTCTATACCTTAAAGAGTTTTCTAATCTTGTTTTATCTGAAGCTATAAGATCATAACTAATGCTATCATCCATAAATGTATATTCTAAAAGACCAAGTTCCTTAAATATCTCTAAGATTTGAAATAACTTATACTCGGTCATATTGTAAAAACTCAAACTTACAACAGCCTTATGTATAGTTATATATTCTAAAAGATGATTTTTCAAAAGCTTATACACTGCAATACAGTCCTTATGACTCGGAATCATCTTCGGCAACTGATTTTTATGATGTATAAATGCGTTATCATATACAGCCATAGTCTCGTCTATTGTATAATAATCCCATTCATAATAAACACAGTCCGGAGATGCTTGAAGTGGATTAACTAAAATAGTTACTTCACTATTTTTTAAACAATCTTTATTATAACATATTTTAAAACCTAAGTTAACATTTTTCGAGTTATTTTTAAACTTTCCATAAACTTTTCTAAGTCCTTCTTCAGTATAGACATTAATTATTTTTGCACGTTCCAAAGATGTGCTGTCTTTTATAAGCTTTACATGCGTGCCTTTTATTTTACCAGGATCTTTTAAGTAATAATATAGACTTGTATAGTATCTGCTCTTTAACATATCTTCCTCTGTTGATTGTATATCCTTTAATCTTAACTGTACACTTACTTTATTATTCCATACATTCTTAATAACCTCACAAGCAACAACAACCTCTTCTCCTATAGTTAGATACTCCTCAAGATAGCCCTTATAAAACCCAACAGCTTGGAGCGCATTATTGTCTTGTTCAACTGTTAGTCTTAAATGCTGATCACTTTGCCCCATAGTCTGGATATATTGAATCTTGCCTCTTACACAAAAAAGAGGCACCGGATTATAAGCCCCAAATGGCTCAAGTTTCTCAAGCATTTCACAAAAATCAAGTCCAACTTCTTTTGCACTTAACTCAAGATCTATTGCTATAGAAGGTATTAACATCTCCTCATCAATCAAATCATCAGCATATTGATTAATTAACTTGCGAAATATCTCTAGATTCTCTGCTTGTAAGGAAAGCCCCGCTGCCATTTCATGTCCCCCAAACCTTAATAAATACGCTTGAGTACCGTGGATAACTTCAAAAATATTAAAACCTTCTATACTTCTTGCCGATCCTGAAAGCACCCCATCTTCTTCTGTTAGTACAATTGTAGGACGATAATATTTAGACATAATCTTTGAGGCAACAATACCTATCACGCCATGATGCCATTCTTTTCCCACTACTATAACTATTTTTTCACGGGAAATGTCAATATTATTTTTAATATATTCCTCTGCTTGTTCAATGATACAAGCTTCCATATCCTGTCTTCTTTTATTTTCTTCATTTAATAGTCTGGCAAGAGATTTAGCACGCTCTTCATCTTCAGTTGTAAGAAGTTCTACACCTATTTTAGCGTCACTTAATCTTCCTACTGCATTTATTCTAGGAGCAATTTGATAGGCAATCATATTAGATGAAATCTTTTCTTTTATATCACCTTCACGGGTCACTTTAATAAGTTCACGAAGGCCTATATTGCGTGTATTTTGCATCGCCTCAAATCCAAGATAAGTAATCACGCGATTTTCATGAATAAGCGGTACAACGTCTGCAATCGTGCCTAAAGCAACAAGATCTATATATTCCCATATTTCCTCTTCAATATGATCATAAATAGCTAGTGCATGAATAAGTTTAAACGTTACGCCAACCCCAGCTAAAGCATCAAACGGATAAGTACTATCTTTGCGCTTAGGATTAATAATACAATATCCCTTTGGAAGATCATCCTGGCATTCATGATGATCCGTTATAATGACATCAATGCCTATTGTATTCGCAAATGCCAGTTCTTCTACTGCAGCTATTCCTGTATCCACAGTAATAATAAGATCAGCATACTCGCTTATTTTTGCAATGGCATCTTTATTAAGCCCGTAACCTTCTGTCTGTCTATTTGGAATATAGTACGATACGTCATACTGCGCTTTTTTTAAAAACATATATAAAATAGATGTACTTGTTATACCATCTACATCATAATCACCATAAATAACAATATGTTTATGATCTTGTCTGCACTGCACAATGCGCTCTACTGCCTTTGTCATATCATTTAATAAATAAGGAGAATGCAGTCCCTCTGATGTTGGATTCAAAAATTTCCGAATCTGATCCTCCCCACATATTCCTCTATTGTTTAGTATCTTCTCAATTAAATTTACACCTGTATAGTCTGAATCAATTTTCCATTTATAGGTGCTAGGCAACATATTCATTCACCTCCCTTGAAGTCTTTACTATTATAGCATACTTTATAATAATATTTGACGAATTATTTTGCAAATCACTATACACTAGGATTAGAACTATGCTATAATGTAGAAGTTATTTATTTTAATAGGAGTGTTGTCATGTCGGAAAAATTTCAAGTAGGTCAAATTATTGAAGGAACTGTGACAGGTATTAAGCCTTTCGGAGCGTTTGTTTCATTAGATGAAACAACACAAGGCCTAGTTCATATTTCACATATTACGCATGGATATTTAACCAATATTAATGATGCGATCAAAGTAGGTGAACAGGTCAAAGTTAAAATTTTATCCATCGATGGAGAAAAAGGTAAAATTTCTCTCTCCATTAAAGAAGCAAAAGAAAATAAGCCTACATCTTTTAAAACTCCAAAGAAAGAAAATACGCTTGAAGGTTTCGAAAATCTTATGAAAGATTTTCTTAAGGTTTCAAATGATCGTCAAGCTGATCTGAATAAGCGTCTAAATCGTTAATTTAAGGCACCATCCTATAGGATGGTGCCTTTTTGTTAAGTCTTATATTGCAACACCCATTTTTTTAATTTCTGACATATTTAATGGGATAATAGTATTATTTTCGCACATTTCTATATCTAGAGCATGTTTAAGAACGACTTGTTCTTCAAAAAAAGCTTGATATTTTTGTTCTTCTTCATAGTAATCAATGCGGTGAATATTCCCCTTCTCTATGATCTGTTTTTCTCTTGGATCATAAAGCAGATAGCAGACACCATATAATCCAACATCTTTAATGAGTCTCATGGCATAGCTTGTTTTAATATCAAAGCTAAAGCGCTCTTTTTCCCCATTCTCCTTATTGGCTAGCAGTAAATAACATCTCATTATTTCATCCTCCCTCTAGTTTCTAGACCCTTACCTTTTGTATTGCATAAAGGTTGTCTATAAAACTATATGTGAGGATGACTTAATGTATAACTAAATAAGTAGGATTATTTTTTTTCATCATATCCTATAATATCTTTGATGACTTCACCTGCAAGAATGAGTCCTGCTACCGCTGGCACAAATGCTACTGATCCAGGGATATGTCTTCGTTCGACGCAAGTTCTTTCTTTATTAGTGCAAATGCACTCAGTCTTACATCCTCCGCCAAGTTCTATGGGTTTAATAGGTTTTTCTTTAGAATAAACAACTTTTAATTTCTTGATATCTCTTTTTTTAAGTTCGTGTCTCATAACTTTAGCTAAAGGGCACATACTCGTTTTATAAATATCAGTTACTTCAAGTTGTGTAGGATCAAGCTTATTAGCTGCCCCCATAGCACTTATAATAGGAATTCCCATCGCTTGGCATCTTTGTATCATATCGATTTTAGAAGTCACCATATCGATGGCATCCACAACATACGAATAATCTGCACTTAATAACCTTCCTGCACTTTCAGCATTATAAAGTTCTCTAAAAGCAAGCACTTCTGCTTTAGGGTTAATTTCTAAAACCCTTTCTTTCATCACTTCAACTTTAGGCTTACCTACAGTTTTTCTTGTCGCATGGAGCTGTCTGTTAATGTTAGTCAGACACACATCATCGTCATCTACTAATATCAATCGTCCTACCCCGCTTCTTACAAGAGCTTCAACAGTATAAGTCCCTACCCCACCAATTCCAAATACAGCTACAGAACTTTGTTTTAATTGATTTAACCCCTCTGTACCTATAAGCATCTCAGTTCTCGAAAACGCATGTAACATTTTATATACTCCTTTTAAATTAGTATTAATATAACAAGTATGTTATTCTATTTCTCACATCGCATCAAATGCTATGTAGTCTAGGTCCTATTCTATAATATGGCGTATTAATCGTTTTTTATCCAATCAGTCTACAAAGCCTAATATACAACATGTTTTCAAATACTATAATATAGTAGAAACTCTTAATATAAGAATTAACTCAAATATAAAGCCGCATATTATTATAATGCATTTTATCACTTCATACAATAATATGTATTCATTTTTATACTTATTGCATATCACAAGCTTTGCTTGTCATACTGCCATAAATGAAAAGTTGAGAGCGTTTTTCTTTCAGCCTTATTGTCTTGCCAAACAATACATATTCTTTATAAAAAGGGTTATCTTAAATAGGTATATAATATCAATAACTAGAGGTATACCATGAATCAGAAAAATAACTTTATAACACTAATCCCCATTATTTCATTAACTCTCATTATACTAGTTTGTTTGCCACTCTCTGCGTCTTCAAGAACATTATCAAACACACTATTAACTTCCACGTCTTTTTCTGCAACTACTCATCAACAAACGATATCACGCTTTATTGATGAGATAAAAACAATACAAAACAGGACGCTTCAATTAATGCAACTTGCATTGGAAAATCCAATTAAGGATCTATCTGACTTTAAGCGAAATATTAACTTAGTTAATAACAGCGCCACTATTCTCCGCCGAGACATATTAGAGTACCAAAGAACAATACCAACTGATAGCATTGAATATAGGGATATATTACTTATCTTAAATGCTCTTAATTATAGTAAAAATGCACTATACTATCTGGACCTATTCTCTCAAACAACTCTTAGTTTTGAAAAATCTAAATTATTAGAGATTTTTTATCAATCTAGGCTACAAAGTATTGATGCACTAAATACAATTGAAAATTTAATTTTATAATACAAAAAAGTCGCTGCACAAGTGCAAACGACCTCCTAGCAAGCCTTATACAGACTTTATTTGTTCACTTATTTTGTGGTGGCAACTTAGTGGGTATAAACCTCACTTGTCACTTTTCACAAAAATCATGAGCCATCTGGGACTCGAACCCAGGACCCTCAGATTAAGAGTCTGATGCTCTACCAACTAAGCTAATGACCCTGATTAACAAAACTTACCTTTTAGACTACAAAAAATATTATATCACACTATTGTCTCTTGTCAACTCTATAAAGCTTATTTTTATTATTTTAAAAAATATAGCTTTTATTTCTAATACACTTTTACCATATTTTTTAAAATACAATTGTTAAAAATATAAAAACAAAATAGGCTATACCATTGTGCATATAATGATATAGCCTATTTAAATAAAAGATTAAGTTGTTTTAGGTTTTGTAGTTTTGTTACTATGTCTTTTAAGTTTTCTAAGCTCATACCACAAAGGACTAGCTATAAAGATTGAAGAATAGGTTCCTGCTGCAATTCCTATAATAAGTGGAAAAGCAAATTGCTTAACCGACTGCACACCTAAAATATACAGAAGTACAATCATAATCAATGTCGTAATAGATGTGTTAATAGAACGTGTTAAAGTCTGGTTAACACTTTCATCTATTATTTTAGCATCATCCGCATGCATTTTCCCTTTGTTCTCTCTAATACGGTCAAAAACAATAATCGTATCATTAATAGAATACCCTACAATAGTAAGCATACCTGCTATAAATGAGTTGTTAAGTGGAATACGAAATACCGCATAAACCGCGAGCATTATTAGAACATCATGTACCAATGCCGCAACTGCACTCATCCCAAATCTATAATCTTTAAAACGATAAGTGATGTATATTAATATCAGGATAATACCTACTACAACAGCCTGAAGTGCACCAAGTTTAATCTCATCGCTAATTGAAGCAGATACATCTGAATCCGCCAGTGGAATCTCATCTGATAAACTATACTTTTCTTTTATTGTATCAAATAATTTTTTTCGAGCGGCAACCTCAGCGCGTTTAGTTGTAATAATGACCCCTGTATCTCCTGCCGCTGTAATACGCGGCGCAGTATCACCAGTTATTTCTGTCACAATTTCAGCTAATTCATTTCTTAGCTCTGGTGTTAATTTGCGCTCCATATTAATTTGTACAATTGAACCACCAGTAAACTCTATATCTTGGTTAAAAGCACCTTTTTGTGTTATAGCATTATAACACATAGTAAGTAGCCCAATAAGTATAACTGCTGCTGATAAAATAAAGAACTTCTTTCTATTTTCAATAAACTTCATGATCTAGGCCCTCCTTACTCTGTTTTTTTAACAGCTGTATATAATGCTGGATTTTTTATTTTCATACCTACAAAAGATTTAAGAATAAGTCGTGTCACAACAAGTGCTGTAAACATTGAGATCACAATACCAATTCCTAAAGTCGTTGCAAAACTCTTAATAAGTCCTGTTCCAAAAATATAAAGTACAACAGCTGCAATAAGTGTCGTCACATTACCATCTAGAATAGCACTAAATGCCTTGCTAAAGCCAGCATCTACTGCTGCTGGTACACTACGGCCTAGAGTGAGTTCTTCTCTAATACGTCCAAAAATAATAACATTTGCATCTACTGCCATACCAACTGAAAGCAAAATCCCTGCAATCCCTGGTAAAGTCAGCGTTGCACCCATACCACTTAAAACTAAAATAACAAGTCCAATATAAAGAATAAGTGCGATATCTGCTGCAAGTCCACATATTCTGTACATAACAAGCATGAAAATGAGGATTAATATAAATCCAAACATTCCTGCCTTAAGGCTCGTATTAAGTGATTCCATACCTAATTTAGCACCTATACCACTAGAATTAATGGGTTCAAGCGTAAATGGCAGTGCCCCGGCATTAATACCATCAGCAAGATCTTTTGCAGCATCTGGCGTAAAGTTCCCTGTAATACTACCTTTACCATCTGCAATATGTGCCTGTATAGTAGCATAACTTAACAAAGATTCATCAAGCATAATAAAAATAGGATTTCCTATATTGTTCTTTGTAAACTCTGAGAATAGAGCTGTTCCTTCTTTATCCATTTCAACGCTAACTACTATTTCTGTCTGACTGGCTTGTGGTGTAGCCTTAACTACATTTTTACCTGTAACTATTTCATTGCCCTCTTGGTCTAAAAATCTAAGCATCCCTGCTGCTCCAATTTCTTCTATAGCCTTTTGAGGATCTGCTACACCTGGAATATCTACTCTTATCCTATCATTTCCTTCAAGAGAAACTTCAGCTTCCGTATAGCCTTTAGCATCTAATCTCTTTTGAATCATTGTACGAGCAGCTGTCATCTCATCTTCTGTAGGTCTTCTATCAAGTTTAGGCTCATAAACAATGTTAACCCCTCCTTGAAGATCTAATCCTAATTTTATCGACTTATTAGGAGATATTTGGCTTTCACTCGTATCAGTTTCAGCTTCTTCTGCTATTTCAGCTTGTCCCTCTTCACTTTCCTCTACTGCTTCTTCTGTTTCTACTTCTTCTGTTTCTACTTCTTCTGTTCTTTCAACTTGAGCTTTTTGTTGGCTCTTCCCTACATTCATAGATGCGTTATAGGCTGCATAACTAACTCCTCCTACTATAACTAACATCAGTATGAAAGAAAAAAGGCCTTTAAGCTTAGCGTTTTTGCCCTTCATTGTCTTTCCTCCTTAAACTCCTCTTTAAGCTTACAATAAGTTGATTATATAATTACTACAAAATATAGTCAATTAAAAAGAATAATTATATCATCTTTTCTTTTATTTTATCATATAAGTTGTTCAGCCCTCATGCCAATTGCACATTCCAGCCTTTTCTTTTGAAGATCACAGCCGATATCATAAACTGCATGAATATCGCCATGAAAATTATAGGAATTTGCAGCACACCCACCGCTACAATGGAGCTTTGCCCAACATTTTTTACATGCATCTTTGCTATATACATTACATTTTTCAAACTTGGCTCTAAGATCTAATGCGGTAACCCCGTCAGCAACATGTCCCATTTTAAACTCAGGCAAACCTACAAACTGATGGCATGGATACAAGTCCCCATTTGGTGTAACTGCTAAATACTCTGTTCCTGCCCCACATCCTGCAAGCCTTTTATGCACGCAAGGCCCATCTTCTAGATTGATCATAAAGTGAAAGAAATTAAAAGATTCACCTGATCTAGCAAGATTAAGCATATGTTTTGCTAGCACTTCATATTCACTGCATATTCTCTCTACATCAGCTTCTTGCAAGGCATAATGCATGCTAGTTGGTGCAACCACTGGTTCAATAGAAACTTCTTTAAAGCCTGCCTCAGTAATATGTTTAACATCTTCTGCAAAATCAAGATTATGATGGGTATAAGTCCCTCTTACATAATACTGTTTACCCTTTCTTTTTTCCACAAGCTTTTTAAATTTTGGCAGAATGATCTCATAACTTCCTTTGCCGTTAGGGGTCGGACGCATAAGGTCATTCACCTCTGGCCTGCCGTCTAAACTCAAAACAACATTGTACATATTCTCATTAAGATACTCTATAATCTCATCATTTAAGAGTACCCCATTTGTTGTCATAGTAAACCTAAAATGTTTTCCTGTTTCTTTTTCCCGAAGTCTTGCATACTCTACGACCCCTTTTACAACTTCAAAATTCATAAGGGGTTCACCACCAAAGAAATCTATTTCTATATTATTTCGGTGCTTAGAATTTTCAATAATAAAATCTACTGCCTTTTTTCCTACTTCAAGACTCATCATACCGCGTTCCCCATGATATTCTCCCTCTCCTGCAAAACAATACTTGCAAGCTAGGTTACAATCATGTGCTACATGAAGACAAAGCGCCTTAACCACAGGCTCTCTTTCTAAAAACGCAGGCACAAACTGCTCATAAGAATCTTTAGTATAGAGCATTTCATGATCTTTAAGCTCAGTCAATTCTTCTATAGCTTCTTCAATTTCTTTTTCACTAAAAATCTCTTTATATTTCTCTATGATAGCGTGCTTAGACAAAATAGGTAAGTCATCCACTATTTCATACGCTATATCATCTAGTATGTGAATACTTCCGCTATGTATATCCATAACAATATTAGAATTTTCGAATTTAAACTTATGGATCATGCCATCATCCTTTCTCTTTATAGATCACATTTACTATAGCAACATCCTTGTAAAGAAGGTATATTTTGCAAGTTATTTATACTTTTATACGCTTCTTTGCCAAAATAAAAGCAGCGACCAGAAGTCACTGCTGCATGCAAAATTATTTTTCGCAAGCTTGATTTCCTACAGTACAAGATGTTTTACAAGCTGATTGGCATGATGTTTGACATTCTCCGCATCCACCTTTTTTTGCACTGCATGGTAAATTTTTAGTGTTTAATGTTTTAATGTGTTTCATAGTGATATTCTCCCTCCTGATTACAAACCTGTTTTATTATAACATATGTTAATAGGTTTGCAAACAACTTAAAGAGCTATTTTCCATAATTCACTGAAATCATTCCCGCTATAGTACTGCTAATAAGAATAGTGAGTGCTATTGTGAAAATAACGGATGGTGCCAGTCCTTTGAGTTCTTTAACCATTGTACCTAATATTAGAAATAAAATAAAGTATAATACACCACCTAAAGCTCCCCACTTATAGCCATTTCTTGTATCTACTTTTGCAGTATCAAACCCTGCTAAAAAAGCCGATAAAATAATACCAATAAGTACAATCCAATTCTCAACAGCTGCCGAGGCATTTGTGTATGTAAGAACAATAGAACCTAATAGAATAAAAATTGCAGTTACAACATATGCCATTACATTTGCTTTAAGCATCGCCATAACTGCTTTTGGCATATCAAGCGTTTGTTTGCTTTTTGATTTATGTTTAACCATCTGCTTCCCCTCCTTTATCATTAAAGCTACTAATATTTTACGTGCATTTAAGCATAAGTATGATAAAATAATACTATAAAGGAGGAAAATCTATGAAACTAATTGATTTGCACGTTCATTCAAATATTTCTGATGGTACACTCTCTCCAACGGATCTTGCTATTTATGCAAAGGCTAAGGGATTAAGTGCCATAGCACTTACAGATCATGATACTATTTCTGGGATTGAAGCGTGTGCGCTTAAAGGATTAGAAATTGACCTTACAGTAGTCCCTGGCATAGAATTTTCAGCTGAATATAAATCCGGAGAAATTCACATTCTAGGTTATTATATTGATCACCATAGTGATATTCTTGAAGAAAAACTAAAATCTATTATACAGAACCGTGTACAAAGAAATGCTAAAATGGTCGAAAAACTTAACACCTTAGGACTTATTATTACGGAAGCTGATCTACTGGGTGATAATCCCCCTGAAACCATCTTAACACGTGCCCATGTTGCAACTGCGCTTTATAAAAAAGGTTATGTTAAAACCCGTAGTGAAGCTTTTGATAAATATATTGGGCATGACAAACCCGCCTACATACCGCGGGTTAGAGTAACGCCTGAAGAATGTATCAAAACCATTCATCTTGCTGGCGGACTTGCAGTCCTTGCACATCCAAATTTATATGGACTTACGTCTTTTGATAAAGAGCTTCTGTTAAAGGAACTTATTACACTAGGTTTAGATGGTGTAGAAACACACTATTCTACGCATACTAAAGAAGATGTCCAAGAGCTTTCAGCTTTATGTTTAAAATATAAATTATTGCCCACTGGGGGCAGTGATTTTCATGGTGAAAACAAACCTGGACTTGATATCGGCATAGGTTACGGGGATCTCAAAATTCCTTATGATATCCTAGATGCGATGCATAATAGACTAGGATCAGCACATAAATAAGGAGGTTTTTATGGTTAAAGATGTTGTGTTTGAACCGCACTATGACTTTTTTATAGATAAAACTGAGAAAAGAACTTTTTATAATATGGATTTTTTTCATATGCATAAAAAATATGAAATTTACTATCTTCTTGAAGGTTCACGAAAATATTTTATTGATGATTCCATTTACTTGGTAAACTCCGGAAACCTTGTTCTTATTGATGCTGATGCTGTACATAAAACAGCTAATATGGGGGATATTCCGCATAGTCGTATTGTCATCAACTTTAGTCAAAGCTTTATTGATGACTTTTCAATTCATCTTAAGTCTATGGATTTAACTTCTATTTTTAAAACAAAATTTACAGTTCTGCCGCTTTCTTTTAAGTATAAGCTTATTATTGAAGGTATATTAAATAGACTTGTAGAAGTGGGTATTGAAAAACCTGATGATCATAAAGTTTTGCTGCAACTTCTTCTATCGGAGCTTCTCATTATGACTAAAGAGTATATTGAAATACTTAAAGAAAAAGAATATGATTCTCATCAAATTGTTAATACTAAAGTTGATAAAATTTTAAAATATATAAGTGCAAATTATAGCGATGAGCTTACCCTAACTTCTATAGCTGAAAAATTTTATATAAGTCCTTTTTATTTAAGTAAAATATTTAAAAAATCGACTAACCTCTCTATCGTGGAGTATATCAACAGCTTAAGAATTAGGGAAGCAAAAGAACTACTTGAACGTTCCTCCGTAAAAATCGCTGATATAGCTGAGAAGGTTGGTTTTTCAAGTAGTTCTCACTTTAGTAGAACTTTTAAATTAGTTACAGGACTTTCGCCTCAACAATATAGAAAATACTACTCTACTAAATAATCTTCAATATTTTCTAGTTGTAAGGCTTCTCCTAATGGATTGACCAGACTAACATTATTAAGTCTTAATTTAAGTATATTTTTAAATATAAAGCCAGATCTCACAAGTTTATCCTGAAAACTTAACATTTCTGGATAATCTGCTTGAGCATCTTCCTTATAATTTATATGTATATTACTAAAAGAAAGACTCCTAATCTTTTCTTCTGGCAAACCATACATAAATCCTGCGCACACTTCAGTATTAATGCAATGAATATTTTCAAACGTAAGGGCTCCTATTAAAGGAGTTCTTTCATCTTTGGGTAACTTTTCTTTACTCCATACATATTCTGTTTTGCCATCACTATCACAAAAGTAGAATGAGTTAATCGTAAATGGCGTAAGGACTCCATCCATTTTTATATTTTTAACATAAATACTATCAACGATTGCAGTGCTGCCTCTTCCTCTTCTTGTTTTAATTCTAATACCTCTGTCTGTATTCATAAAAAAACATTTCTCTACGCATACATTTTTTACGCCGCCAGACATTTCACTGCCTATTACAACTGCTCCGTGGCCATATTTCATTAAACAATTTCTGATCTTGATATTTTCACTTGGTATAACAACTGACGGCCTTACTGCATATTTACCTGATTTAATAGCCACACAGTCATCTCCTAAAGAAAAGTTAACACCTAGAATCTCTACATCATTACACGATTCAGGATTAATGCCATCTGTATTAGGTGAATCTTTAGGGTTTTCTATAGAAATATTAATAAACTGTATTTGTTGACACCTAACTGGGTGAATCGTCCAAGATGGTGAATTTTTTATCTGGACACCTTTAACGATGACGTTCTTACAATTTACTAAATAAATTGTTCTAGGACGCCATGCACCTCTTTTAGTTTTACAATCCACCCACCAATCCCCAGCTCCTGCATTAGCATCAATTGTTCCTGTGCCTACTACTTGAACATTTTCTAGATCAATCCCTGTAATAAGACTTGCGTATGCCTCCGCTGGTTCCCCTTCCCAAAAAGACAGACAATAACTTTCATTTCTATCAGTATTGTGTACCTTGCTTGGTAAAATAGGATAGTCTTCTCTTTTGCAGTTCCCTAATAGTACAGCTCCCTCTTCTAAATCTAACGTTATATGACTTTTTAAAAAGATAGCAGTACATCTGTAAACTCCTTTTGGCACCACAACCCGTGCCCCCTTCGGAGCAACTGATATTGCAGCTTGTATTGCGCCGGTATCGCTATGCTCCCCATCTCCTACTGCTCCAAAATCTCTTATATTAAGTACTGCCGATTCAGAATGGGTACATAGTATTTGAACATTTTCAGATGTATTGTCCTCTGTAACTAACTTTATTTTATATTCTTGATTAGCCTTCAAATTAGAAATTGTAAATACATTGGTCGTCACTGAATACATCAGCAAATCATTCACATATAAATTATAGGTTTGGTCTGAGAAATAGCAAGACTCATTTTCTAATTCAATCGTAATCGTGGTAGCGGTTATATTGACTGCATGCCATTGCATAATAGTATCTCCTCTCTAACCTTTTATACCACTGCTTGAAATTCCCTCAATAAAATACTTTTGTGCTGAAAAGAAGACAAGAATAGATGGTAAAAGCCCAAGTAACGACATCGCAATAATCTTGTTCCAGTCAAAAGAGCCACCAGTTGCATCCATTGACATTTTTAAAGCAATAGTTAAAGGATACTTTTCAACTGAAGATATGAAGATCAATGGCCCCATAAAATCATTCATGGTCCATAAGAAAGTAAATAAGCCACAAGATATAATAGCTGGTTTTAATACAGGTACCAAGATGTATATTAACGTCTTAAGACTGCTGCACCCATCTATTTTTGCAGATTCATCTAAATCTTTTGGAATACCTCTAAAAAATTGCACTAACATAAATACAAAGAATACATCGGTTGCAAATAATGATGGTAGTACCAATGGTACATACGTATCTAACATACCAAATGTTTTCCACATCATATAGCTTGGAATTCTTAAAATAATATTAGGTAGTAGTAATGTACCTATTAAAATAGCAAAAAAGAGTTTTTTATATGGAAAATTAAATCTAGCAAAACCGTAAGCAGTAAGCGTTGCTGAAATGACTACGAAGATCGCTTTAGGAATAACTATTTTAAAAGTATTTAAGAAATAATGTCCCATTGTAAATTCAGTTGCTGTCTTCCACCCTTGTATATAGGGCGTAAAATCAAGTGACTTTGGTATAAAACCTATAGATGTAAAAATATCTGCATTACTTTTAAAAGAAGCTCCTACTAACCACACAATAGGGTAAAGCATAATAATCGCAACAAAAATAAGTATAATATACAAACATACTAGCTTAGTATTTCTTCTGAGTTCTCTCTTTCTTTGTCTTGCATACTCTGAATTCACGCCTGCATTCATTATGATTCACCTCCATTATCGTTGTAGAATACCCAATACTTAGAGCTTTTAAATGTAATTAATGTAAATACCATTATAATAATGAATAAAATCCATGACATAGCACTTGCATAACCCATGTTATAATATTTAAAAGTATTTTCATAAATCATCATAGGTAATAAATAAGTACCTTTCATTGGCCCTCCGCTTGTAATGAGGTATGGCGCAGTAAACTCTTGAAAAGCATGAACTAACTGCATAACAAAGTTAAAAAAGATAACAGGTGTTATAATAGGTAACGTTATATTAACAAAATTTCTCATTTTCGTCGAACCATCTACAGATGCTGCTTCATAAAGCTCGCCTGGAACTTCCTTAAGTGCAGCGAGGAAAATAACCATCGTAGATCCAAATTCCCATACTCTAAGAAGTACAATTGTAAACATAGCTGGTGTCGCTTGGCCAAACCAACTTACTGGTGCTATATTAACAACCCCCAGCACCTGATTAATAAGCCCATCAGTAGAGAATAAAAACTTCCATAAAATAGCTATAGCTACATTAGATCCTAAAATGGATGGGATATAGTACGCTGTTCTAAAATAGTTAATACCTTTAAGGTTCATATTGAGTATAGATGCAACAAATAGAGAAAACGCTAATTTTAAAGGTACAACAAAAATAACATATTTACCTGTAACAGTTAATGCTTTAATAAAATCTTTATCTGCAATCAGGCGTTGAAAATTTTCGAGGCCCACAAATATTGGTGCACTCATCAAATTATATTCTGTAAAACTTAAATAAAATGAAGCAACAATAGGATAAAGCGTAAATACCAAGAAGCCAATTAACCATGGCGCTATATAGGCTAGTCCAATCCATTTATCCTGTTTAAAACTTGCTTTTTGCACTTTTTTTACTGCATTGTCTTTTTCCACTTTCGGCCCTCCTCCTTTATATCATAGAGTAAGAGTATTCTTGTACTATACAAGAATACCCCTCTCTATCATAAATAGTTGTCTATTATTTTGTTAATTCTGCTAACTGTGCAGTTAATTTTTCATGCATTAATTTAGCTGTTTCTTCGATAGAAGATACTTTATAAGAAACACGATCGATTGCTTCAGTGTAAATTTCTTTCATTTTTGCATTTTCCATATAAGGACTAATAATAGTTGGGTTACTATTATTAATTTGCTCTGTTGATTCAAATGCTAAGCCTTCTAATTTGCCTGCTGCTTTTAAAGCTTCTAAAGCAGATGTACTTGTTGGAATACCTCTTGATGTACCCAATATCACTGCAGCTTCTGGGTCATTTAATAAGAAATTTAGAAGCATTGCTGATTCTTCTGGATATTTTGTATTTTTGTTAATTGAGAACATAAGAGAAGGTTTCATAAACCAGCCCGTCATTTTTGAATCTGGTAACATTGGAAGGTCACCAAGAACAAGTTCTTGACCTTTTTCAACTAATGGTTGCTCATATTTACCTACTGAACTACCCCATTCAAGTACCCCTGCTACTTTACCATCAATCCAGCTTGGCGTTTGGAAAAGTGGTGTTGTTCCTGCTTCATTTGTTCTTGCTTCAACGCCTCTAACTACTTTTTTATCTTCTAAAAGTTTATAAAATTCTAAGCCTTCTTTGATATCTTCCTCTGTAAACCCGAGTGTTCCATCTGCATTGATAAAATCTTTTCCTGTTTTTTGTTGCATATAGACAACGGCTAAATACCAAGTTGTGAATCCAGCACCATTGTCAAGGTCAAATGGGTAAAATCCCGCTTCATTGAATTTTTCTGCTGAAGCAATAAGTTCATCCCATGTTGATGGAATAGTTGCTCCAAACTTATCAAAGGTTGTCTTGTTATAGAAAGCACTTCTTCCTGTAGTAGATACTGGAACAGCATTTAAAATATTATTTCTCATACCAAAAGCTAATGCATTTTCAGAATAATTGTTAAGCTCAAGAATGCTGCTTAACTCATTGAGATCATAAAATCCAGAACCGTCTTTTGATAACCTAGCTAACCAGTCATAGTTAACTTGGATAATATCTGTTGCTGTATTGCCAGCAAGTTGTGTTGTTATCTTCTCTGGATGACCATCCCAGCCGCCATACTCTGATTTTACTTTTATATTTGGATTTAACTCCTCAAACTTTTTAATAGCGTCCAATGTAGCTGTATGTCTGTCATCTCCGCCCCACCAAGAAATTCTAAGTTCAACTTGCTCTTTGCTATCAGCTGGTGTTGCTGCTGGTGTATCAGTTTTTTGTTCTGCTGGAGCTGGTGCTGGTGCTGGCTTATTCCCCCCTGCACATCCAACCATTGAAGTTGCTAGTAAACATGTTGCCATTGACATTGCTAATACTTTTTTCATATTATACCTCCCAGATTATAAATAAATAATTTTAGATTACCAAACTACTATGTGCAAAAAACTCCTGAATATGTTCTAAACCCCCTTTAGGATATAATTTTCTTTGTATTCTATCCTAGCTTGATTAAATAAAAGTCTTGAATATCTCTAATAGTTGCTTATGATTTTCTTAACTGTTTATTTAACTTATGTCTAGATTTTATATGTTTTCTTAACAAATTGCCATACGAAAACTTGTTCTCTTTAAGACATTTTATACATATGTTGTTCTAATTTTATTAAATACGGTTGTAATATTTATTAATTGGAAAATATTATTGTATAATATAACTTGATAATCAGACTATTCCTAGAAGGAGGAAAAACAAATGATTGTTGCACAAGATGGCTCAGGCGATTATTATAGCGTACAAGAAGCTCTGACTAGTATTCCCACTCATAACACGCTCCCTGTTATTATCTACATTAAAAACGGCACTTATACTGAAAAACTCTATATCGAAACTCCCAATATCACACTTATCGGTGAAAATGTTCATAAAACAATTATAACTTATGATGATTCTGCCTTTAAACCTCACCCAAGCGGTTTTACTTTTGGAACCTTTAATTCTTATACGCTGTTTATTGGCGCCCCACATTTTAATGCATGCAATTTAACTTTTATAAACTCAGCAGGCCCTGGTGATAAAGTAGGTCAAGCAATAGCCGCCTACGTTGATGCAGATAAAATACACTTTAAAAACTGTCGCTTCATAGGTCATCAAGATACGCTCTTTACAGGGCCCTTACCGCCTAGCCCCCTTACACCAGGCTCATTTAGAGGTCCTCGTGAAAATGCACCTCTTTCGAAGGGTCGTCATTACTATGAAAATTGCTTTATTCAAGGTGATATTGATTTTATATTTGGCTCAGCTACTGCTTTTTTTGATCAGTGTGAAATCTTCTCAAATAATCTGGGGCAACAAGTTAATGGCTATATAACAGCTGCCTCTACACCAGTTGATCAAAAGTATGGTTATGTTTTTAGTAAATGTAAGCTGACAAGCAACTGCCCTAATCAGTCAGTTTATTTAGGAAGACCATGGCGACATCATGCTCACGTTGCTTTTCTTAACTGTGAAATGGGTGCACATATTATAGACGAAGGCTGGCATGATTGGGATAAGGCGGACAGTCATCAAACTGTACAATTTATGGAATACAACAACACTGGAGCTGGTGCTAGCAACCTGTCGCGTGTGCCATGGTCTAACCAACTAAGCGCAAAAGACGCCGAGACGTATTCCCGCGAGAAAGTTCTATCAGGAGATGATCATTGGCAGCCTTGGCTATACAAGTAAGCCTGCAAGACGAACTATCTTACTGCACACTAAAAGGATTTACCCTAATCTCTGTATTAGAAATTAAGGTAAATCCTTTACATTTTTAACATAGGCACATAATTAGGCTTAAGCTATATCTACGCCCATATTTATTAATTTTTCCCTAGTCTTTTTTGTATTTTCAAATACTATGCCTTTTATCCCCAGTTCAATAGCTGCTTCTATATTCTCCTTAAGATCATCAATAAATACTGTCTCCGCAGCTGCCAAATGGTATTTCTCAAGTAAACATGTATAAATGGAGGGTTCTGGCTTTAAAAGCTTTACTTCATAAGAAATAATCCTTCCTTTAACCTTTCCTAAAAAAGGAAATTTATTATAGATGTAGTGGAAGCCATCTTCTTGAAAATTTGAAAGCAGATAAACATCATAACCCTTAGCAATAAGCTCTCTAAGAAGTTCTGCGGTTCCGTCAATGGGTGTAAGCATTTGAGGCCATGTATGCATAATTTGCTGTATTCTTTCTGTATGTATAGGCGCCATAGTACAGTAAGCCCGAATAGCCTCATCCTGTGTAATCGTCCCGCGATCTAACTGCAGCCATAAATCATTTTTAAAGATCAGCTCATTTAAGATAATGCTTTCTTGTTGTGCCACTCCTAAATGCTCTAAAAATGCCATAGGCTGATAATCTAGTAATACTCTCCCTATATCAAAAACTATATTCTTTATCATATTCTTCTCCCTACTTTTTTAATGAGACCTTATAACACTCTTTTTTAACATTATTCTTTATTAACATATTTTAAAAGTTCTTTATCCTCTTTATAAAATAAATACATCACATTAAATGCTAACTGTTTATACTTCCCATTATCATTGATCCACGCTCTCGCATCATTTATTTTGCAAATTTCAATAAAAATTTCTCTTTTCTTATGTATTCTAATCATGCTGATTCTCTCTTTAAGTTTTCCGTGATATTTTGTGATACTTATATTGGTTTCTTTTATAAACTTATGAATCCATTTCTCCATATATTCTTTTTCTAATTGTACTAAAAACACATCAAATACTTCCACATCATTATATTTTTCTATAAACGCAGTTCTTAGTGCCAAAGCTAAATGAATATCACTTTCTTTTCCTTGCATAAAGTTATCTCCTAATTATGTAGTTTGTCTTTAAGGTCTCTATTAATATTACTCTTTTTTTATATAAATTTGTAGATTTACAGCGATAAACTCTATACTTTTTTTTGTTTTTCTATTATGATAAAAAGGATGTATTTTACGAATAAAGGAGAAAGAGGATGAGTATATTAACAGTTAAAAATGTAACTCATGGATTTGGTTCCCGTGCTATTTTAGAAGATGTTTCTTTTCGCCTGCTTAAAGGTGAGCATGTTGCGCTTGTTGGCGCTAACGGCGAAGGAAAGTCAACTTTTTTAAATATTATTACTGGAAAATTAATGCCTGACGAAGGCTCAATCGAATGGTCTAACCGCGTAACGGTTGGCTATCTTGATCAGCATGCAGTGCTTGAGCCTGGCAGCACCATGCGAGATAATTTAAGACTTGCCTTTAACCATATCTTTGAGCTCGAAAAAGAAATGCTTGCTATCTATGAAAAGATGGGAGATGCAAGTGATACCGAAATGACCAAAATGATGGAAGATGCAGCTGAGATTCAAAACATCTTAGATGCAAGTGGTTTTTATACTTTGGATTCAAAAATAGAAGAAATTGCTCAAGGCCTTGGACTTTCTGATATTGGCCTCGACCGCAAAGTAGATGAACTTAGTGGTGGCCAGCGTACAAAAGTACTGCTTACAAAACTTCTTTTACAAAATCCAACTATTTTGATACTTGATGAGCCTACAAACTATTTAGATGAAAATCACATTGAATGGCTCAAACGCTACCTGCAAAACTATGAAAATGCTTTTGTATTGGTGTCCCATGATATTCCATTTATTAATGCCGTATGTAATCTTATTTACCATGTTGTAAATTGTGAGCTTACACGTTATGTTGGTAATTATGATGAATTTGAGCGTTTATACGAACTTAAAAAACGTCAGCAGGAACAAGCCTATGAACGCCAGCAAAAAGAAATTGATAAACTCGAAGACTTTATTGCAAGAAATAAAGCCAGAGTTGCTACAACGGGTATGGCTAAAAGCCGTATGAAGCAACTTGAAAAAATGGATATTATCGAAAAGCCAAGGGAAAAGCCTAAACCAACCTTTAAATTCAAAGAAACAAAAGCACCCAGCCGTTTTCTCATTGAGGCTGACTCCCTCATTATAGGGTATGACGAACCACTTACCAGTCCGCTTTCGTTTAAAATAGAGCGTGGTAAAAAAATAGCCATTTGTGGTGTAAATGGACTTGGTAAATCTACATTACTTAAAACACTTCTGGGCATTATTAAACCTATTTCTGGCAAAGTAGAATTTGGTGAGAACGTTGCATACGGCTATTTTGAACAAGAGGATTCACGCAATAATTTAAATACAGCACTTGAAGAAATATGGAAAGAATATCCTTCTATGAACAATCATGAGGTACGTTCTGAACTTGCCAAATGTGGCCTTACTACAGAACACATTACAAGTCCTATGAAAGTTTTATCAGGTGGTGAAAATGCCAAAGTACGTCTTTGTAAAATCCTTATGAGAGAGCTTAATCTGTTAGTTCTAGATGAACCTACTAATCATTTAGATCCCGAAGCAAAAGATGAACTTGAAAAAGCGCTCCGAGAATTCAAAGGCACGATCATACTTGTTTCACACGAACCTTACTTTTACGAAAGTTTTATTACAGATGTATGGAATGTTGAAGATTGGACAACTAAAGTTATTTAATAAAAGCGAACTGTAAATTTTTTTAAACTTACAGTTCGCTTTTTTATGAGTTTAAAATTAATGAACTTTACCTCGCCTGAAAACAATAACTGAAAGTGCAATGATCCATGACATCCATACGTCTGCCGACAGTGTGATGATGTAGAAAACTTATCAAATTTGTGATTAGAGAGTGCCTCTATTTTTTAAAATACATTCTTAGTCATAACATATATTTTCCTTTCTAACACTAATAGCTACTCAATAAAAAAAGCAGTATAAGTTTCTTATACTACTTCGAAATTTATAACGCCTTTATCATCATAAGCGCTTGGTTATCATCTACTTCCAGTTGATCATTCTGTATATCCTGATCCATATAAAAAACGCCTTTACCGTTTGGAATATAGTCTCTTTTTGCATATAAGCACTGTGCAGCCTCATAAGACTCTGCAAGACCAACTCCAGCAGCACAATATGATGCTACCCGCGCAGCTCTTTTTTCTGCCTCATTGATCAACTGAGTTGCAATGCCTCGTTTTCTAAAACCTGATAGCACTCTAATATCTTTAATTTCTGGAATACCCCGCTCTTTAAAATCTTCATAATGACTTTCCCAAATAATTGTAATATATCCTACTATTTGGTTTTGATAATACGCAATAATAATATCTCTTAGTCCTAACTCTTGTTGTTTAAAGTAGGATTGATAGAGGCTAATGGGTTTGCTATATCCCTCTTGTGAAAAAACTTCTGCAATAAGCTCACAGTCCTGATTTTCCATATCCTTCAGTATAATATCCCCATCACTATCCATATCTTCCCTCCCAATATTTCTAAGCGCTATAAATCTTTTAGATGCACTAATATATAATGCTCTCTTTATATATTAGTGCTTTTTCATCTATTAATCAAGAATAAATACAATGTAATGATTGAAAAATTCGTACTAACCTGCTAGTACAAATTTTCGGATAACATGGGCTACCCCATCCTCTTGGTTATTTTTTGTAATATAATCAGCAGCTGCTTTCACTTCCTCAAAAGCATTACCCATTGCAACACCTAATCCTGCAAATTTAATCATATCAAGATCATTTCCTGCATCACCTATACAGATAATTTGTTCTTTTTTAATACCTAGGTGATCTGATAACGCCTTTATGCCTACTCCCTTGCTGGAGCGCTTATTTAAAAACTCTAAGAAATACGGTGCACTTCTTACAACAGTATATTTCTGATATAAATATTCAGGCAGCTTTTTAATCGCTTCCTCCAATACTTCAGGCTCATCAACCATCATAATTTTAATGATATCTTCTGACTGATCTACCATTTTATAGTCCATCTCAATAACCGGAATGCCATTAATAGTACCTTCTAACTCACTGTATTTACTCATTTTAGGCGTAATACATCCTTCATTTGAAAAAGCATGTATATTTACACCTATTTGACGTGCTATCTTATAGAGCTCAAAAAGATCTTCACCTTTTAAAATATGCTTTCTTATAACTTGTTTTGTTTTTGTATTTTGGACGATACTGCCGTTGAAGCTAAGTACATAATCCTCTTCTGAGAGCAAGTCTAATTCTTCTAAATATTTAGTAAGGCCCTCTATAGGTCTCCCAGAAGCCAAAACAACTTTTACACCTTTTTGCTGTGCATTAGAAATTGCTTTCTTAGTTGTATCTGAAATAGTTTTATCTTCTTTTAATAATGTGCCGTCCATATCTACTGCTATTAATTTATACACTGCTTTTCACCCCTACTCATTAGTCATTTATTATTATATCAGCTTTGGGGCAGTATTTAATATCTATGTTTATACTAAACTTTATATATAAATGTACTGTGTTTTGATAAAAAGTTACAACAATTTATCTCTACCTCGTACAAACTACTCGCTCATTCAATAATTTCCAGACTTTTATCTTTTGATCCCCCGTAATTATAAAATCAGCTCTCTGAGTAATAATGCCCTTACCTTTAAACTCTATAATAAGAATATCTTGATTTTTTCTGCTAAGCCAGCGATAACTTTTAATATTCTGCCACTCAATAAAAGTACGATTTCTGCTGCTTATAATACCCTTAGCATGTATGATCCAATTTGTATGCGGCAAGTATTGATTCAGATAATAAACCACCAAGTAACTCAGTATTAAAGCTAAAATAAGGTACTCATTATAGTAATTGATTAAGATACTTAAAAGTAAACTGGCCATTATTACAGCACCAAAAGCCTCCACGAGTAATCCTATATACCTTTCTGTATTTGAAATATTTATTTCAGGCCTTATGATAGCCTGCAAATGATACTTTTTATATTGTTTATTAATCTTAAAGGATGTCATTAAAATACTTACTATACATAAACCTAAAAGAATTACTATTATAACTTTAAACGCCATTATTATTCTCCCTTGTCTAAAATATTATTTTCTAATTATAGCATCTTTTAAGCTTGTATCACACAGTCTTCTATTAACTTGTTTTTTTATGTTATACTCTATTTAGTAAAATTTATAAGCATAGCTACTTACTCAAGGAGGTATATGATGTTTATTTGTATGGATAAAGTTAAGCTTGAAATGATAAACTATTTTAGAAAGGATCTCAAAAGAATTAATCACGCACTTAAAGTACATAGTATAGCACGTGCTATAGCTGTATCTCAAAATCTAGATGAGCCTACTCTAGCTATTGTTGAGACAGCTTCTTTATTGCATGATATTGGCATTAAAGAAGCTGAGTTAAAATATAATTCTTCAGCAGGAAGATATCAAGAACTCGAAGGTCCGCCTATAGCCAAGACCTTACTTCAAAATTTTGATCTAGAACTACTGCATTTAAATAGAATCCTGCATTTAATTGGTAACCATCATTCTTATTCTAAAATAGATGGCATTGACTTTCAAATTCTCATAGAAAGTGATTTTATCGTTAATATTGAAGAAGATTGCCTAGATAAAACGACCATCCTTATTGTAAAAGAAAAATATTTTAAAACAGATTTTGGTAAAACACTATTAACTCAAATGTTTTTATAAGCTATGATATATAGTATGAACTTCATAATATAAAACAGAGGGCATTTGCCCTCTGTTTTTATTCAATTTTAAATCGATTCATAGAGCCATTTAATTGGTCCATGGCCGCCGTAAACTTGTTAGAAACTTCAAACAATTGCTCAATAACAGCACGTTGTTCTTCACTAAGCGCATTAACCTCTTGTGTTGCAGCGACTGTATCTGAAGTGACAGCGCCTATTTTTTCTATCTTTGTAATTGTTTCCTCCTTGATTTGTTCCATATCACTTACTTTCACACTAACACTTTGAAGAGCTACATCCATATTTTTAAGTAATTCAATAATACTATAAAACGCTTGATCTGTATTCTTTACTGCCTGCTCCTGCTTTATTACTATATGTTTTGAGTTTTTTACCAAGTCTACTGCCTCTTTTGTTTTATCCTGAATTGTGTTTAATGTTTTACGAACATTCCTTGTTGATAGTTTTGATTGTTCAGCTAAGTTTCTTACTTCATTAGCAACAACTGCAAAACCTTTACCTACCTCTCCAGCTCTTGCTGCTTCAATGCTTGCATTGAGTGCTAACAAGTTAGTTTGTTCACTAATGCCATCTAATAATTTCATAACTTCTTCGATGTTTTTAGTAAGCGTACTAAGTTCAATAATACTTGATTCAATCTGAGAAGAGACCTGTATAGAAGAACTCATCGTGATATTAAGCTGCTGAATACTGTCATTTGTCTCTTTGATAATCTCCTTTGCATCTTGATTCTTGCTGACAATTTCATTTGTATTTTGCATAACCTCCTGTATACTGCCAGATAAAGTATACATAGCACTTGTACCTTCTTCAGCATTCTCCGCTTGATTAGTAGCCCCTACTGCTATATCTCCAATCGATAAAGATAATTGTTTAAAAGCTTCTACAGAATGCTGAGTCGCATCTTTTAACAAACTACTGTCCTCAACTGTATGTGCAATAACACTGCGTGTTTCCTCTAACAATTTGCGTATATTACTGATCATATGATTAAAGCTTATACAAAGCATACCAATTTCATCTTTACGATTTTCTTCCATTTTTACTGTAATATCCCCAAGCTCTGCCGCCTTCATCAGCTGCATCATCTTAATAATAGGTTTTGAAAAACTTTGTGATATCAATATCCCAAACCCAATTGCAACAAAAGTCGCTACTGCAATTAAAATAAATACGATCATATTTGTCATATCTAACTTACTGGTTAAAGAGCTCTCGGGAATTTCCGTAATGACTTTCCATCCATTACTTAAGGTTTTATAGTTGATAAGTGCAGCGTTCATTATATGTTCGCCTTCATCATCACTTAAAATATTCCAGATATTATCTTCCACTTGTTCTTGGTTTTCATCACTATTATGAATCATCTGTCCGTTTTCATCTGCTATGTATAAATTGGCACCTTCTAAAATATCGATATCCTTGATATTTCCTGTCAGCGACTCTTCTTTAATTTTTATTTGAAGTGTACCAATATCTTTTCCTGTATTTAAATCTCTAATATTTCTTAAATAGTAAATACTCCCAATGTCATCCCCTAAATTTTTTTTCCATATCCCCTTCGGCTCAGCACTTGCCATTTTATAGATTTCATCAAGATTTCCACTCGCTTTAGTATTTCCTCCAATAACAGCTCCACTACTATGAATAATGCGTATTTCCTCAATTTCATCTTCTACTGTACTTAAGGCTAATAATTTTCTTTCCATATCACGGGTGGCTGAGATTCTAGTAAGAATGTCCTCTGATTCATAACCTTTTAATCCCTCTCCTATAATTGGATCTATACATAATGAAACTGCCTTTTTCTCAATGCTTTTTAAATAATATTCTAAACTCATTCCCGCTTGATTAATAAGCTCTGCGGTAAAGTTTAAACAGGTTTCTCTTAATGTACTGCGAGACATTGTATAAGACACCATACTTACAGTAACTAGTGGAATGATTGCAAAAGCTACAAAACCTAATATCAATTTATAACGAATAGATAATACACCTTTAACTTGACTACGTTTTATGCCTCTTAACTGTTTTTTTTCTCTTTTCCCCTTCATACGCTACCCCTTTTCTTTAAGTAGTTGCTTGCCTGACTACTCCATGTAAATCTCTTGTAATTCCTCCTCTTATTTAATTACAAGCACCTTCTAAATCTTCTTATATATCTTATTATTCTAAAATATAAATCTATTATAGTATAGGGTATTCTATTTATCAATTGGACAATCCGACATATTTTCCTCTTATTTTCGAGCAATAATTTTTATGTACTTTTCTATGAAAATAGTCTGCAAAGCTATAAATAACAAAATAGAGCCCTATTCTTAAAAGCAAACTTATCACCTTTTTTTTAGGTAAATATATTGTTCACTTTTATAAGAATACTGACTCTATAGACATGCCTTTTATGTTAAATGCTTTAAACTTTCCCGCCCATAATCTCAAGTCCATGGTAAATGGTATCAATAATACTTTCAAAAGATTCTCTTACATCCCTCACTCCTTCAGGTAAATTAATAATAAGCGTATTACGTCTAATCCCCGATACCCCTCTTGAGAGCATCACATTCGGATTCTTTTGAAGTCCATAGTATCTAATGGCCTCACTAATACCTGGAGCTACTCTATCAATAACACCCAGAGTTGCCTCTGGCGTGACATCTCTTTTTCTAAATCCTGTTCCTCCTGTAGTAATGACTAAATCCACTTTAATATCATCGCATAATAATACAAGCGCTTCTTGTATGCGATCTACATCTCCAGGAATAACTATATAATATTTAATTTCAAACCCCCTGTCTTTGAGCATGAAATCTAATATTTTTCCACTTTCATCTTCTTTTTCTCCCTTTGCGCTTAAATCACTAGCAGTAATAATGCCCGCGGTAAAAATCCTTTTATGACTTTCTTTTTTTGAACTTTTTGTTTTTCCCATTTCATTTTCCTCCTTATTTTATTACTTCAAATTGTACATGTTTATTAAATGAATCAAAATAAATACAAAAAGGCGAGATACCTATAACTCATAAAGTTATTTGTATCTCGCCTTTGAGACTCCTATTTATAACTGACTACATAATTACTTATCATTTCATACGATGTATAAAAATAAAAAAGACGCTATCTATTTTTCATAGACTAGCACCTCGTCATTGAGATTTTTATACTTTATAACACTTTTTTTTGCATTTTACCATTATTTCTTCTAAAAGTCAATAGCTATGATTGGTTGTTATATGTAAAAGGCCCTTAGCTTTTAGCTTAAGTGCCTTTTACATTAAATACTTGCTAAATTATTTGTTCTATCTTCCTGTTAAGTATTTTAAATAAGGTGAATCAACTGGAAGTACTACAACTGTTTCATTATTGATGGTCGTTCTATAAGATTCAAGAGATCTATACATACTAAAAAATTCCGGATCCTTTGAATAAGCTTCATTATAGATGTTTGCTGCTTCCTTTTCCCCTTCTGCTACAATCGTTTTGGCATCTGCCTCAGCTCTTGCCAGCATTTCTGATACTGTTCTATCTGTTTCAGCCTTAATCTTAAGCGCCTCAGCATCACCTTGAGATAAATACTCCTGTGCCGTACTCTCTCTTTCAGAAATCATTCTTAAAAATACTGACTGCTCATTTGTATCCGGCAAATCTGCCCTTTTCATCTTTATATCTATGAGTTCAATGCCTGTATTGTTTTCTTTTAATATCAAATTAATACCTTCGCCTACAACTGCATCAATACTCAGTCTGCTGCCCTTTTCAGAGTTGATAATTTGATCAAAATTCATTTTACCAAGCTCAGTTCTGATGTTAGAGTAAATAATGTCTCCAAGCCTTCCCTCTGCACCATTTAAAGTTCTTAAGCTTTCAATCATTGCCGTAGGATCACTAATTTTCCAAATACCATAGTAATCAACCATAATTCTTTTTTTATCCAACGTATTAATTTCAGCAGGTGGTACATCATATACCAAAGCATACTTAGGTAATGAAGTTACACTTTGAATAAACGGTATCTTAAAATTCAATCCTGGCTTTTCAACTATTTTAATGATTTCACCAAATTGTCTTACGACTTTATACTCATTAATCTGAACAATATAAAGGTTATTCCATAAAAAAATCATACCCAAAATCAGTATAAATACTCCTATTGATAAAAATTTAGGGAATGGCTTTCTTATTTTTTGAGGTTGTTCATCTATGATGTCTCCATCTTTAAAAAAATCAGACATATTCATTAGTTGTTTCCTCCTTTTGCTGCTTCAATAGGTAAATACTTGACTGTGTTTCCGCTTGCACCTTCATCCATAATATAAAGTTTCACGCCCGGAAGCACCTGTTCGAGCGCTTCAATCATAAGTCTTTCTCTTGTAATATTTTTATTATTGACATAACCTGAATAAAGTGCATTAAAGGTGGCTACATTTCCTCTAGCTGCTTCAATTCTTTCAACTTTCTGCCCTTCTGCCTTAGAAATAACCGCTTCTTTCTGCCCCTCAGCTGTATTGAGTTTTTCGTTTTTATAGCGGGTAGCTTCATTGATTTTAGTTACCCTTTCTTCCCTTGCAGAAGTTACTTTTTTAAATGCGTTGCTTACCTCTTCATTAGGCAAATCTACATCCTGGAGATTGACATTAACAATTGAAATACCTATATCATAGTTTTCTACCAGTTGGCTTAAATTTTCTCTGACATCATTGATAATTCTAGCTCTTCCATCCGTTAATGCATCATCTACAGTCGAACTGCCAATAACGCCTCTTAAAGAAGCAGAAGTTGCATTGTATAAGATATTAATAGGATTTTCTGTGTGGTAAAGATATGCAACAGGGTCAACTACTCGCCACTGCACCTCTAAATCTGCTAAAATAATATTTTCATCTCCAGTAATCATTTTGGCTTCATTATCATGGGAAACAATCCCATTTTGCGTATCTTCATACCCAAAAGTAAGCGAGAATGTCTCTCTTGATAACTTTCTAACCTGCTGAATAGGATAAGGCAGTTTAAACCTTAATCCTGGACTAATAATATCTGCGCTAGGCTCACCAAATGTAATGAGTACCGCGTATTCTGTTTGATCTACTGTATAAATAGAACTAAATATTAAAAGGCCTCCCAGTAAACATGCCGCAATCACACTAAAACTTACCCATACTCTTTTCATCATTTACTCTTTTCCTCCTTTTTAAAATCCTTATCTCTTTCAAATGAGGTGTATCCACTATATCACTCATTCTTTATTAACTCAAATTCTATTATACCACTAATTCACCACTTTTTGAATCTTTTTACTAAAATGGTCGCTCACAATACCTTGTAACTTATAAAATTTAGGAGTGCATTAGTTTATAAAACTCAAATAAACAGTCCTCCTAGCACATTTAGGAGGACTGTTTATTTAACCTAATATAACTTCTACATAGTGGGTTTGATGATCCTTGAAAGTTGGAATAATATGGCCTTCTATCTTTTGACCATCTACTATTAATTGTTTAACCCCTTTGCACACATGATGCGGATTGCGAATAGTGATATCATAGCGATCCCCCTTATAGGCTCTTATTATATGATATCCCTCCCAATCTCTTGGAATACAAGGATCAATCTTTAAGCCTTTATAGTCAGGTTTAATACCTAATATCCATTGTGAAATCGTGATAAAGTTCCATGCTGCTGTCCCAGTAAGCCATGAGTTTTTAGCTTCACCATGTCTTATAGCATCCTTGCCAGCTATCATTTGTGAATATACATAGGGCTCTGTTTTATGGATCTCGCTGATTTCTTCAAGATATGCTGGTGCTATCTTTTTATAAATTTCAAAAGCTCTATCCCCTCGGCCAAGTACTGTTTCAGCACATGCTATCCATGGGTTGTTGTGGCAAAAGATTCCTGCATTTTCTTTGTAACCTTGCGGATAAGTAGAGATTTCTCCCATTTCTACATGATATTTCGTAAAAGCTGGGTTATTAAGGACAATACCATACTCTGTATCTAACCTTTCAATAACAGAATCAAGTGCTTTCTCTGCTAATCCATTTTCTATGCCTATCCCACCCATAACGCAGAAACCTTGCGGTTCAATAAAGATTTTTCCTTCTTCATTTTCGCGGCTTCCAATCTTATTGCCATAGAAGTCATACGCTCTTAGGAACCACTCTCCATCGCAGCCATGTGTTAAAACGATTTCTTTCATTTTATCAATATGCCCCTGTGCCCTCTTGGCTTCTTCTTGGTTGCCAATTTCTTTGCAAAGTTCTACATACTCGTTACCTATAAAAACAAACATACCAGCTATTAAAACGGACTCAGCTGTACCGCCTTCTTTATTTTCAGTCGTTTGAAATGATTCTCCTGGCGTTGTCGAGAAACAGTTGAGATTTAAACAGTCGTTCCAGTCTGCACGCCCTATAAGCGGCAGCCCATGTGGGCCAACATTATTTATAACATGGTCAAAAGATACCTTCAGATGATGAAATAATGTAGCCGTATTATTATTGTCACAATCAAACGGCACCATTTCATCTAAGATCTCTTTATCACCTGTCTCTTTGATATAAGCTGTCGTTCCAAGAATAAGCCATAATGGGTCATCATTAAAGCCACTTCCTATATCATTATTTCCTTTTTTAGTTAATGGCTGATATTGGTGATAACATCCCCCATCTTCAAACTGTGTTGAGGCAATATCAATAATTCTTTCTCTTGCTCTTTCTGGAATTTGATGTACAAAACCCAGAAGATCTTGATTTGAATCCCTAAAGCCCATACCACGGCCAATACCTGACTCAAAATAAGAGGCACTTCTTGACATATTAAAAGTAATCATGCATTGATAAGGATTCCACACATTGACCATACGATTAAGTTTTTCATCAGTACTATCTAATATATAATGGGACAATAAGCCATTCCAATAATTTTTAAGCTCAAGAAGTGCTTTTTCTACTGCCATATCACTCTTAAATCTTTCCATAATAACTTGAGCAGGCGCTTTATTAATAACCCCTTTTGATTCCCATTTTTCTTCTTCCTCATTTTCAACATAGCCTAAGACAAAAACATATGTCTTTTCTTCTCCTACAGCTAGATCAATATTAATTTGATGCGCCGCAATCGGTGACCAACCGCTTGCTACAGAATTTTTACATGTCCCATTTACAACACTATCTGGGGCTTCAAAACCATTATATAGTCCAACAAACGAATCTCTATCAGTATCAAACCCATCTACTTTCGCATTAACAGAGTAGAATGCATAGTGATTTCTTCTTTCTTTATACTCCGTTTTATGATAAATACTGCTTCCTTGTACTTCTACTTCTCCTGTACTAAAATTCCTTTGAAAATTGGTTGAATCATCATGTGCATCCCACAAACAAAATTCAACAAAAGAAAATAGTTGAATAGATTTATGAATATTTGATGTATTTTTTACTTTAATACTATGTATTTCTGCATTAACACCTAATGGAACAAATGCTGTTTGCTCTACATTAACGCCATTTCTTTCCCCTATAAATTTAGAATACCCAAGTCCATGTCGACATTCATAAAACGAAAGTTCTTTTTTAACAGGTTTCCATGTATGAGACCAAAAATCACCATTATCATTGATATAAAAATATCTTCCCCCATTATCAACTGGAACACTATTGTATCTAAATCGTGTAATTCTTCTTAGTTTAGCATCTTTATAAAAGCAGTATCCTCCGCTAGTGTTAGATATTAAACCAAAAAACGCCTCATTCCCAAGATAATTAATCCAGGGATAAGGCGTCTTAGGTGTAGTTATGACGTATTCCCTGTTAAGATCATCAAAATAGCCAAACTTCATAGACATATCTCCTTTATTCTTAAAATTTTATATTTTAACTTTAAACATTAATCATATTTTATGTTTAAGTGACTACGAAGTAAATGGATAAAATTGCTTGGGTTACATTAAATTCTTGCACTATTTATAAACTTAGTCTTTGCACCACATCGTAAATAATTCTTGCTGTTAATCCCCATATCACGCCTTCTTCAGTTTGGTAAACAAAGATAGTATTTCTGCCATTGCCCCAAGGTTTTATATAATGATCTCCTATACCTAGCGTCCTTCCTGGAAAAAGCATAATCTCTTTCCCTTGCTCATCAATATAAGAGGGATGTACTTTTACTTGTGTTTGATAAACTTGAGGGGGGGTATTTTTAAAAAAAGAAACAGGCAAAGTAAAAATACGCTCTACTTCATCAGTGTTGATGTCGAACTTATTGATATCAGTTTGCTCTGTAAGTCCTAAGTAAGGTTCTACTATAACACCTATAGGTGCAATAACAAGATCTAACGCGCCTATAATGGTAATCTGATCTGGTAAAACACCTATTTCTTCTGCTGTTTCCCGAAGTGCAGTATCCTGAGTATTCTTATCTAGACGCTTATCGTATTTACCTCCAGGAAAACAAATTTCGCCCCCCTGTCTAATCGTCTGACTTCTCTTTTGAAATACAAAATGATATTCCTCGTCAAGCACCATTAAAAGGACCAGTACTGCTGAATTCAAATAATCCTCACGACCATTAATTCCTGGAATAATAGGCAGTCTATGCTTTAGTTTAATGATATCGCTTTTATTCATAACCTAATAGCTCCTTCCTTAAAAGTTGTTATTAACTTCATTATCTTTAAAAACTCATTAAATTCATTATAATATACACTTAAGCCAAAAAAAAAGAGGCCTATACCTCTTTATTCTTGTATGTATCCATCATACGAAGCTTTTTATAATTTTATCATCGAAAATAAGATAGCTTGGGTTTGCCTCCTGCCATTTAGTTATACATTGGTAGAGTTTTGTTTTCATAAAATAATTATACTGATAAGCCAGTCTAAAACTTCCTTCTAAATTTCCTGGGAATAGATTTTTAGCATTATATTCCCCAAATACAGCTACAAGACCAACCGTAAGCAGCTCAATAAGATCATGTCCACAACAAACTTCCCACAAACTATTTTGCTTAGTAATAAGATTTTCTATGTCCTTAAGGATTTTTTGGGTATTTAACCCATTTTGTTTTTTAGAGTGTATAAGGACGCTATCAATGAGTTTTCGCATATCGATTTCTAATTCTTGGGCGTTTACAAATTTATCAAAGTCAAGATTACTGAACTTTAGGCCTAAATTATTTTGCAGTGAATACCATCTAAGATAGCCTATTTTGGCACCGCTTTCAAGCAAAATATGCTTAAGAGATTTTTTTTTACGTTCTTCAAACCTTAAATATTTGTTTCTATTAGCGTACTCTGCAAGGATATTCTCATAGGCCGGTGAGTTGATCAGCATACATTCTAAGTCATGAAAGTCGGTTAAAAATAAATTCTCATATTTGGGAAACTCTTTCTCTAGTCTCCAAAAATCTGCATCAACAATACCTATAATACCTTGTGCTTTTTCACGATTACATATTTCAATACATTGCGTAACATTACTTTTACTATCTGCTATAATAAGCTCACACATGTTCTCATCAACAAATTTACTATAGAGTCTATAATCTGTAATGCCTTCAACTAAGATAAATCCTTTACTTATTTTGCCGCTGCGCAACATCTTAATTTTTGTCAAAAGCCTTGCTGCATTAATATATTGCCTCATTAGCATTCCTCCAAGCCTGTAGTTAAATCCCATCTGCCGTTGATAATATCTGGTGAGTGTGTTGCAATAATAATTTTTACATCTGTTAAATCTGATATAGCCTGCATATCTTCTAAAAACTGCTGCTGCCATGCAATATGCAGTGAAATTTCTGGTTCATCGATTAAAATTAGTGAATTAGCCTGGGATTTAAAAAGCAGCTCAAATATAAGTATAAGCTCATTTTGCTCTCCTGAAGAAAGCTTATCTGGACTAAGCATACTTTTGTTAGGCAGTTCAAAGATAAATCCCTTTTGTTTATTAAACTGCATCGTTTTATAATTAAACCTTTTGTTAATAATTTCTCTCATCAAGTTCATCTTGGTTTCTATGTTATCAAAGACGTCCAGTTTAGTCTGGCTGTCTTTGATATACAACTTTAATACCTTCAGAGTATGACTATCTATTTCTTCTAAGTTGTTTATTGCTTTAAGCACGCCGCCTGACAAGAGCCCTATCTTTTCTAACTTCAAGCGTCTTTGTTCTAGCGCTTGAAGCTGATTATTAATTGTTTCTAAACTGATATCATCTTCATGCTCTTGACTTGTAATTTCGGCTATAAGTCTTGCCGGAAATGTACGATCAAGTTCTTGTGCTATTTCTGCTGACTGAGCAAGGGTTGTATCTATTCTATCGGCTAATTCTTTTGAATAGACCAGCACAGAAGGCATCATATTTTTTCTTCTACCTATGATACGTCCTTCACTTAAATTTTGTGTATCTACAAGTCTGTTTGCATGTATAAAATGAACAGGCATAGCTTGTCTAACAGCATCAAGGCTCATCGCAAGCTCACTATTTACAAAAAGTTGTTCTCCATATCCTTGAATAACTTCATCATAACTTACTTTTTCATTCGTCTTTGTATCATACCAGGCTGTTTGTGCAATTCGCTTAAGGAAAGGTAGATTATTTTCAATATAATGGATAGGTAGTGAATTATCTAACACCCCACTAGCATTTAAGCGATCAGAAACTATATACTCTGTAAATACCTCGTCTTTTTTAACAATATATTTAATAACTGCTTCCTCTTTACTCTCTTTAATCACTTGAATAGTTGTAAAATTATCAAATTCTATGCTAAAGCAGCTAAAAGGAATCACACTGATTTCAAATAACTTACAATTAATGATATCACTTATAAGCTTAAGCAGTGTTGTTTTGCCGTACCCATTGGGTGCATGAATAATTTTAATATTCTCATCTACGCTAAACGGAATCTCATAATCATGTAAACCATATAGCCCTTCTACTTTAATTCTTGTTATTTGCATCTCTTTTCACCCCTTATCTAAAACTGCCTGCTTTATAATGTATACTCCATAACCCCATCTTTTGCTTTAAATCCTATTTTTTCATACACGTATTTACCAGCTTCTGTCGCAACAAGATTAATTTTGTTACATCCTGTAGTCTTTAAATACCGGATGATCTCATGGATTAAACAGGCTGCATATCCTTTTCTTCTTGAAGCCGGCGTAACATAAATGTTCATAATAAAAGCTTCCTGCCCCGTTGGATTTGCATAAGTCGGTGGCTTCTGAAATAGATTTAAACCGCTTGTAGCCACAATCTCTCCGTCCTCCTCTATAACCCATACCAAAAACTCTCCATCCAGATTTTCTTCTAAATAAGAAACGATATTCTTTTCTATTTCCGAAATGTCTTCATCTTCTTGTATATGATTTGCTTCTCTTATAAGCGCCATTCTTAGTTTAACTAAAGCCTTAATATCCTTTAATTGGGCTTTTCTTATCATGTTATCCTCCCTATTGATGCTTGAGATTGTCTTTTGCAACAGGTTGCTACATTTTAATGAACTTATGTATTTCTTAAACATTATTATAACACGCCTTATTATAATGCTCTAGGGCTAGGTACTTAATCCTATAGAATAAACACCTAGCCCATGGCCTTATTTATTTACCTAATGCTGCTTATTTTCTTAATCCATAACCTCCATAAACAGGTTTGGTTTCGGCTATTGTAATAAAAGCTGTATGATCATAATTTTTGATAAGTTCAATAATCTCAGGTGCATGTTTTCTTTTTACAACAAGCATCAGAATGTTTTTAGTCGTTTCTTCTTTGCCACTTCCGTTCATCAGCGTTGTACCTAAGTTTTTTTCCTGTAAATATCTCGCAAGTTCCGGCCCTTTGTCTTGTCCTACAATAACAGTAATGGTTGTAGTACCAAGACCTATCTTAGATTCTATAACTGAGCCTAGATAATTACCTGCTGAAAACCCTAGAGCAAAAGCCACAATCTTATAAGGATCAGCTGCAATATTTGTTAATACTGTACTTACAAGTGCAACCCAAATTAACACCTCAAAAAAACCAATGATGGAGCCTGCTATTCTTTCTCCTTTTGTAATCATAATAGTTCTTAATATCGCCAAGGTTACCTCCGTAACTTTAGCAACAAATATAATCAGATAAAGTCCTATTCCTGCAGTAAAAAAAGCAATCATTCTTCTTACCCCCTATTTTTAACATTACTTTGCTATGTCCTAAGTATACCATAACCTTAAATAACTGTAAGCTTATAATAGATAATAAGACTAAATTAAGTATAAATTTTTGTACTCCCACTAGTCTTTGCCGCAACAAAATTTTCACCTATAAAATGACTTTATTTATTGTGTTAATCACCACTTGCAGCACTTTTCTAGAAGAAACTCTAATTTACCCTGGTTTTTCTTGCAAAAAAAAGACCCAAAGGCCTAATAAACCTTTGGGTTATTCTTTTAATTAGCGAAAGTTGTATTTTTAACTTTCCATTTTTCAAGTGCAATACCTAGCCATAAACTATATATTCCAATAGTAATTATACAAAGAAATAACCATTTTATCCAGTTACCAAATAACCCAATAGCACTCCCTGTAAATTTTAGTCTTCTTCCTTCAATTACTGTATGATTAACCTTCCAACCATATACCATACAAAGCGCCCAAGGATAACAGATACCAAGGGTAACCGTCGTAACCAGCCCACCTAATAGGCTCCATCCAATTAATTGTAAAAGGCCCCCATCAAAATATGAATTGCTTTCTGAAACATATGTATTACCTTGCGATACTTCAGTATTAACTACACTATTCACAAAACGCCCCTCCTATACAATATTATTTCCCCACCTCATTATAAACACTTTCCAGAATTTACGCAATATTTATTTCGCATTATACCTCTATACTTTTTTTATTTATATACATCACCTCTTCCAGTTATTTAAAAGTTCTTCAATCATATGTACTTGCTCATTCTTTAAAATAAAATAAACTTCCTTTGTTATATCTCTTCCAAACAGTGATTTTCGTTTTAATTTTATCCATAATTTCGAAGTTCCCTCTTCTTCCATCATTGTAGCCCATTCATGTCCAATATAACTCTTAGCTGAATAAATATATTCATTAGTAATAATAACATACTCACATATGCTTTTCTTACTAAAAGCTCGATAAGCCCAATACCCTACTACCACTATCCCAAAGATAGCAATAATGACTTTTTGAAATGCATCTTCATTTTGTGGTATATATATAATAGAAAAGCCTACAGTCATTACTATTGTCAACAATATGACTTCATTCATTTGCAATTTTGAAGTTAAATATATGTTTCCTTTACTTCTTAATTTATTAATATCCTGAACTATCCTAAAAATATAAAGACATATCGTGGCTATTAATCCAATATTAAGTATTAAGTTTAAAAATAGAAACATTTCTCTCCTCCTTTAGACATTTATAGTATTAATAATACTATATTCCTTCTGTATCACTTTCTTTGTAAAAACTGGTTACTATAGTATAGCCTAATAAAATCTTAAATAAAGGCATATAAATATTTAACCCCCTAACCATAAAACTACCTATCGTAATCTGAAGCCCTATACTTATAGGAACTACAGATGCAAAAACAAGACACGGAAATCCAATAATAATAAATTTGCTAATATTGATCTTCCACTTACCTGTTTTTCTTTTTTCCCTTATAAGATAATCTAATCCAATAAGTATTCCAAAACCTACATATAGTGCTACATCGATATAAAGAATCCAAAACCCAGGCACTTGCATAGTTCGAGCAATAAGTTTTTGCACATAACTATTAAAATTATCTAACGTTATGCTTCCTACAAATATAAAACAAGATGCAACCAAAATAAAGATTATATAGTTTAACCACTTCTTTTTCATGATTTATATGCCTCCTTTATTTGTAAAACAGCCTGAACAAATGTTACCGCTATAATAACTTTTAAGAAGGCTCTTAAAGTAACAAAGACCATATAATACGCGTTACTCTTAGCAGTATTGTATAATCTGTCTCCAGGCAGTATTCTATCCTCCTCTTTAACCAAAAACTCATTGGTGAATTCGTTATTATCCAGTAAGTGAATTTCGTCACTATTAATTAACCATTGAAATTCTTCAAATGGTATGTGCTCTAATATTTCAGATAGATAGCTCCCATAAGAATTTGGAATTTCAAAACACACCCCCATATTATTCATTATGATTGTCCTCCTAACTTAAAAATAAGTTGCACTGTCTTATAATTATTTGCCCCTAACATTGATTAACCATCTCCTTAAAAACATTTATGGCTAATTAAAAATGCTATCTATCTGTTCACGCCAATAATCGACAATCCATTTGTTATATTTATCATAAACATATCTCAATTTATCTGGAGAATTTGAAAATACAATGCAACCCTATCATCATACATATTAAATATAATATCTTTTTTAGTGTTGATAAAGTAAATACTTTGTCCTATAGAAGGCTCTCTCCCTTGTTCATAATTTGCAATGCCTTTTAATATTTCTTTATATGGAACTTCTGACAAACGCCCATACCATAACATAACTTTATATTCATGATTAATAGTTATATCATTCCCCTCTTCATCAATATCTTCATCTGGTTCATATAAAATTTCTTCTTCAAGCGTTTTACCATTTAGTAATTGATATAAATATTCAGGTGTTGTATCACCAAACATAATATCTCTATCTACTTCCCAATCTTTAATATAAATATATATAAAATCATTCATATTAAATAAGTCCTCAAATATTGAGATTACTCGATAACTTACTTGATGTATTCTTTCATCTGAGCCATTTTCATAAGGCTCTCCTAATTCGTATCTTACATATATATCACTATTAAGATCGGGGAAATCTTTTTCCAAGTATTTAAACAATTCTTTCTTCACTAAGTTTGCCTCCAAGATGCTATAAAGTATTAAACCATTGTTATTATGATTTCATTTACTTAGTGATAACCCTCATAATCCCTTCTCTTTTGTAACTTCATATAAAAAGGTTGAGGCTATCCTAAGCTCTCACTAACCTTGTAAATCAATCCAAAATCTAATATCTTTAATAGAACTAAAATTCATTCGTTCATATTTTTTAAATCCAAACTCAATTTCAAGGTATGAGGTTAAGTCTTCCCCATAATATATTATATCTGTTTGATAAACTGAAAATATTGGGTTACCAGCTTCATTTGGTTCCGAAGGTATATATCTATGTGAACATATGGGTATTAATTTAGGAACTTTCTTAAACTCTTCTTTACATATATTGAACGCGTCTTCAAGACTATCTGGCTTTTCTCCCCAGCCATCATACCAAAAAACATTATTCTCAATATCAAATAGCATTCCTTCAAGCGGCCAATCTATTCTGGCATAAATAGAGGCTATATTTTCTTTACTTGTATCTCTCCAGTTAACAAAATTATGTGAGAGTGGGAGGGCTGAGCTTAAAAAGTCTTTCAAATCTGGAGGAAAGGTAATATTATATCTCTCTTGGACTTCATCAATTTCTTCTGGGGTCAGCCCTTTAGCAAATAAGATACCTTTCCTCTTCAGTTTATCTATTATCTTAGTATCGTTCATAGTCATTCTCCATAAATATTTATTATATTAGTATTGCTCTATACTTTCCATGACATTCTGTTTATAGAAGTCATTAATGCTTATGATCATAAGGTGTTCCACCGCTCCAGAATTTTATTAATTCAGTCCAATATTGTTTGGTTTCAATCTTAAGGTATTGACTGATCAAATCCAACTGACATTTATTATACAGCAAGTTATTTTGAAAATCCTCAAACAGACCTGCTATAACTGCTTCTTGAACAAACGGATCTCCATGCTGAAGTAAATATTCAATTTTATCAAAAACAGCTGGAAGCTCGTCGACTTGATTAAGCTTAACTAACTTTGCTAAATGTCTTGCGAACTCCGATAAGTCTGTGTATAGGATAGTCTCACTCTCCCTATCCCAAATATTTTTTAACTGCTTCTCCCATTTCCCTTTGAAAGACGGACATATACTTATTAAGAGTTCCATTACGCACTCTTTCTGTACCATTATATTTTCCTTTCATTTATCTACTTTTGTAAGGTGTTTCCTTGCAATTTTATCGTAATTTTCCTTTTTTTCGAAAGATGTGGGGTTTTTGGCAACGCGTTCTAAATCTTCCTTTATTAAGGATAATTGCTTATCCGTTAACAAAGGAAGCATGAAATAATAAAATGAATACTCCCTCAGCCCATCTGGTTTTTGAATTAAGTCTTTTAAAAATGGTATTATTAAAGTGTCAAATTTAACTAAAACCTTTACCAGCTCTTTTGCAACAGGCCAGTTAATATCTTCTACCCACTCAAAAATTTGTTGAAGATAGGGTTGAATGCTTACTTCATCTGCATTCCTAATTTTCTCGACTGCCTCAAAATCAAACTTATGCTTTGGTATATAATAATCATTATTCATACGTCTCTCCCTATAAAGCCTTTATGTTCCCACTTAATTTTATTGATATAGTATCGCTGAATTTCTTATAATTATTCTGCACATTACATTAAAGGGTTCGCCCGGCTAACCCTTTAAATAGCTACTTCTATCTTCTATTACTTCATTACTGTTATCCCCATAAAATGATCACCTGTAAATTTAACCTGCTCCTGACCATTATATATGATAACAGTTTGCATGCTTTGGGTTCCGCAACCACTGCTCCCTTTATCTCCATTACTAAGTACCATATCTTTATTAAAATCCACTTGTATTTTGGAAGTTGACTTTGGTTCCACTTGAATAAGCTTGGGCCTTTCTTTTCCACTTTCATAGCCTATAAGCTCCTTAGCCGAAAATTGACCTAATAATTCATCACCCGGTATGTATTTCACATAGAAACTTCTGTTTGTATTACTATAATTCTTAAATTCTAAGAACCCACTTGCTTTTAATACCTTGTCTCCCTCTTACTCATACTCAAATTTACTTTTATCATATACAAACTGTATCGCCTTCAAACCTAGCTGCAAACTTTTATTAATTTCAACATATTTATTGCTCCCTGTAACCAAGATGACTCTTGTCCTCAATACAATCCATTTTCCTTTATTACGTGTTTTAGGGTATTCGTTATATAAATATTCAGCCATACCCATAAATCCAAGACAAATAAGAACCATTCCATATAGTAATGTCAAGTGAAAACCTGTATCCCCATGACTCCATGCACTTAGCCCTATTTTCTTAAGTATTAAATCACCAATAGGTGCGTAGTAGGGAGTACTAATTAAAAAGAATAATGCTAATGACGCCAGTGCTATAGACCCTATTCCTAAAATCTTCTTTTTCAATCAATATAGGCCCCTTAGTATTTCACTTATTATCTTCATAACCTATCTATCTCTGTTAATCATTAATTATATTCTTATCAATATAATTAATGAGGTCTTGTACTAACGATCTCTCTTCACTTGTTTGTATCTTATACATAAAACTTGTATTACCACTTTCATATCTGCTATTTTGAAGGTCATTTCCTGGCGTAATATGTATATGCAGAGGTCTTGCACCATATTTATCAACCACAACTCCATCAATCCAAATCACGCCCCCATGCGTATATATACTTGCTGAATAATCACTGCTACGTCTACACACATATTGATTCAACAGTTCTGTTAATTCATCTATTTGTTCTTGCTCATTTATCTCTATTTCATACTGGTCATAAGGGAGAAGGCTATTATTTGAGTTTGCATCAACTTGTATCCGCATATTTTCTATCTTTACATTCTGTGGTATGACAGGTTGAGGATAATTAAACCATATATTTATCCCACTAGCACATATACCTCCTACAATTGTATATAGATTAATAGTTCTTTTAAGATACTGTATAATATTAGCCTTAGCTCTATATTGAGGTATAATATATTTAATAATCTTAATTGATAAACAGCTTAACCAAACTATTATACATAACGCAACTGCAACATATAGCAAATTAATTAATAGAAGTGCTAAGTTATACATAAGCTCTTGAAACCATATTGGCATTGTTTTCCATAACACTATGTTCACCTTCTTTTTATTTCGCATTATATCTTTATGTTATTTTCATTTACATTTATCACTTCTTCCAGGTATTTAAAAGTTCTTCAATCATATGTACTTGCTCATTCTTTAAAATAAAATAAACTTCCTTCACTTTTTCTTTTCCAAACAGTGATTTTCTTGCTACTTTTATCCATAACTTTCTGGTGCCTTCTTCTTGCACCAAGCTGCTCCATTCATAACCTCTAAAATCCTTGACTGAATAAATATACTCATGCGTAATAATAACATTCTCACATAATCTTTGTATGCTAAAAGCTCGATAAACCCAATAACCTCCTACTATAACTCCAGAAATAACAATGATACTTTTTTCTACTATACCATTACCTTCTGCGGTATAAATCATAGAAAAGCTTAAAATTGTTATTACTACCATTATCATAGCTCCATTTAGTCCTCTTGTGGTCGTAAGATATACCGTCCCATTATTCTTTAATTTTTTTATATCCATCCCTATACTAAAAATATATACCGCTATTACAGTTATTAATCCACAATAAAGTACTATATCTAACTCCTGAACCATATATTATCCTCCCCAGTTTAAACAAGTTTTGCTTCACCTGCACTACTTTCTTTGTAAAAGCTTGTTGCTACAACATATCCCAACCACTTCTTTTTCATTACTTATATTCCCCCTTAATTAATAAAACAGTTTGAACAAAAGTCACTGCGATAAATCTTCCAGGGTATAATACAATCTGAAGCCCAAAAAGAGATCTGTTAATATTGTCAGAGAACCTAAAGGGATTATTAATTAATCCTCCTGACCAGCCCATATTAGAATAATCAGGCTTAGGCATAATAAAATATCCCAAAACGCAATATATTACAAGTAAGATTATAAACGCTATCGCCGACCCAATACTTAATTCTGGTAACACCGTAATCCTAAATACAAATCCAATGATAGCTATTGATATAACCACCTTAGTAATTAATACCCCTATCTTAGGTCTTTCTGGCTTTTTCCCATTAGTGTTAATTTCTCCAACAGGTCCTGGATTAGATTTTTCAAATAATAACTCTAATACCCCCATAGCTTACTCCTTCATGTATTTTCACTTCTATAAGTATAACTTAAAATTCAGATAATTGTAAGTTCTTGTTCAAAACATCCAGTTGATTTCTTTAATTTTGCACTTCTTAACTTTCACTTATAAATGAAACATAAACTTGCCAATAATCTAGGTGGGGGGAGGATAGTATCTTTAGACGCGACTTGGATACATGTGACGGAGCGGAGAAAGATAGCTATTATCCCCCCGCCGGACGTTCGCCAATATCCCCCCTCTCCCCAAAATACACAAAAAAACGACCACGTTTCTATTTTTATTAAAATAAAGTCGTGATCGTTCCTATTTTTTTAAATCTTTTAAAATCTCTTCACAAGCCCTGTAGCCTCATGGAAATTATTGTATACACTTTAAAACTCCGCTGACCCAGTAGTTCTTGGAAAAGGCACCACATCTCTGATATTGGTCATACCTGTTAAATACATAATAAGCCTTTCAAAACCAAGCCCAAAACCAGCATGTCTTGTACCGCCAAACCTTCTAAGATCCAAATACCACCAATAATCTTCTTCATTGAGCCCAAGTTCTTTCATTCTTGCTACAAGAACTTCCAGTCTTTCTTCTCTTTGACTTCCGCCTATAAGCTCACCTATCCCTGGGACAAGAAGATCCATCGCTGCTACTGTTTTATTATCTTCATTCATTCTCATGTAGAATGCTTTAATCTCTTTAGGATAGTCTATTACAAAAACTGGTTTTTTAAAGTGCTCCTCAGTTAAATAGCGCTCATGCTCGGTCTGAAGGTCACATCCCCAGAATACCGGGTATTCAAACTTCTTATCAGAAGCTTGAAGTATAGCAATGGCCTCTGTATAAGTTACTTTACCAAAATCAGCCCCTACTATCGCCGTAAGCCTGTCCAATATGCCTTTATCAACAAATTGGTTAAAAAATTGCATCTCTTCTTTTGCATTTTCTAAAACATAACTAATCACAAACTTTACCATGTCTTCTGCAAGTTTCATATCATCCCCAAGATCTGCAAATGCTATTTCCGGTTCGATCATCCAAAACTCTGCCGCATGTCTTGGTGTATTCGATTTTTCTGCTCTAAAAGTAGGCCCGAAGGTATAAACATCTCTAAAAGCCATGGCAAAGGTCTCTGCTGAAAGCTGACCTGAAACAGTAAGACTTGCCATTTTACCAAAGAAATCTTCTTTAAAGTTAACTTCTCCTGCTTCATTTTTAGGTGGGTCTATTGGATCTAGCGTTGTCACTCTAAACATCTCCCCTGCACCTTCACAGTCACTTGCAGTAATAATTGGCGTATGGGCATAAACAAAGTTTCTTTCTTGGAAAAACTTATGCACTGCATAAGCTGCCAGCGAGCGTACTCTAAACACCGCTGCAAATGTATTTGTTCGTGGTCTAAGATACGCTATTTGTCTTAAAAATTCAAAGGAATGTCTTTTCTTTTGAAGAGGATACTCTGGTGGGCATTCTCCTTCTATAACTACTTCTGTAGCTTTAAGTTCAAAAGGTTGTTTTTGATTAGGGGTAATAACAAAATTTCCTGTAACAATAATTGCAGCACCTACTCCTAGTTTTGCAATTTGTTTAAAATTAGGAAGATTATCTGCAAATACAATTTGTAATGTTTTAAAGAAGGTTCCATCATTGACTTCAATAAATCCAAATGTCTTTGAATCTCTTACTGTTCTTACCCAGCCAGCTACGGTAACAGCGTTTGTCTGATACGCCTCTGGTGCATTATAAAGTGCTCTAATTGATATTGTCTCCATACTATCTGCTCCTTTTATTTCGTTATACTCTTCTACTTTAGTCACATTCATAAACATAGATAAACTATTTGCTTAACACCAAAAAAAACTCCGCCCCCATCTAAAGGGACGAAGTTCACTCCGCGTTACCACCCTAGTTGATCTCCTTATCAAAGGCTATCCACCTTAAGTAAGATATAACGGTCTTAACCCGGCTAAGCCTACTCAAATCTTCTTTCGGTCAGCAACTCCAAGAGGTTTTTCACTCACTGTTTTGTTGTTAGTATCTCACCCTCACTAACTCTCTGAAAACCTACACAATGGCTACTCTTCTTATCATCGTCAGTAACTATTTTACTGCTTAAAATTATAGGGATTTTATAAGCACTTGTCAAGCCTTAACCTAGTTCTTTTATCCATTCATTTTTCAATGCCACTTTGAAAGAAAGGTATAGTATTCATTATTATAGATTTTTATACTAATCTCTCATAAGTATATTTATATAAATGATTAAATATTTATATTCATTTGTCTCATGACTTCATAAATACAAATCGAGGCAGCAATAGATGCATTGAGCGATTCACTTCCTCCGGGCATAGGAATCATCATTTTATAATCTGCCATTTGTTTAACAGTCTCTGAAACACCATTTCCTTCATTCCCTATTACAATAGTCATCTTTTTTTCGAAACGGATGTCATAAATAGGCTGAGCTTCTTCTAAAGCCGTAACATAAAGGGGTATTTTTGCTTGTTTTAAATGTGTGATATAATCTTCCGCTTCATAATCAATATATATAGGTAGATGAAATAAAGAACCCATTGTAGCACGTACTACTTTAGGACTATATAAATCTACTGATCCTTTTGTAATAAATATTGCCTTAACACCAAATGCATGCGCTGTTCTTATAATCGTTCCTAAATTACCTGGATCTTGAATATTTTCTAACAGCAAATACATTCCCCGTTTATCAAAGTTTTGATCTGTCAACTTTGTCACTGGCATTTCTACTACTGCCATAGCTCCTTGTGGCGTTGTCGTATCACTTATAGCTTTATAGACTTCCTCTGTTACAACAAGACATTTTTTTTCTTCTAAAGCAGGTGTTTTGGGCAGAGCTAATTCAGGTGTAGTGATTAAATATCTCACTTGATAATTTGCAGGTATTTCTTGAATAGATCTAATCCCTTCGACTATAAATAGATTTTCTTTCCTTCGTACTGTTTTTTTCTTTTGAAGCTGTAAAATACTTTTAATAATAGGGTTTTGCATACTGGAAACACTATTATTTTGCATGACGTTTAGCTTCTAATGCTTGAAGGGCTTTATTATCTCCTACTACCACAAGTATATCTTCTGGAGATAAAACATAATCTGGTTCTGGAGATACATTTATTCCGCCTTTATGTTCAACCGCAATAATATTAATACCGTATTTACCACGTACATTCAAATCTTTTATTGTACTATTGCTCCATTCCGGAAGAATAGCCATTTCCATAATGCTATAATCTGGTGAAAGCTCTATATAGTCGATAATACTTCCCGCAATAAGATTTGCAGCAATACGTTTACCCATTTCATGCTCTGGCAAAATAATACGATCTGCTCCAAGTTTTTGCAGGACTTTTTGATGAACCTCTGTACTAGCCTTAGCTACCACATAAGGAAGTCCTATTTCTTTAAGTAATAAAGTAATCATAATACTTGATTGAATGTCTTTACCTATTGCTACAATACCTACATCAAAATTACGAATACCGAGTGACCTCAGCGTATCCATATCTATCGCATCTGCTTGTACCGCATGGGTTACAAATGCAGATATTTCTTGTACTTTTTCTTCTGATGTATCTACTGCCATAACTTCATATCCAGCCTCTGAAAGAGTCAGAGCAACACTGGCACCAAATCTTCCTAGACCAAATACAACAAATTGTTTTGCTTTCACTTTTTTATCCTCCTTAAACTTTAACCAACTAATACGCGTTCTTCTGCATATTGAATAGTTCCTTTGTCTTTGCTTTGTTTAATCATAAGTGCTACAGCCATTGTTATAGGTCCAAGTCTTCCTATAAACATCGTGACTATAATAATAAGTTTTCCTATAAAAGTAAGATTAGATGTAATTCCAAGAGAAAGCCCTACTGTGCCAAATGCAGATATGACCTCAAATACCAGTTCCATAAAACTTGCACTTTCTGTAAACGAAAGTACCATAAGTACACTGATCACAACACCTATAGCAATCATAATAATTGCCATTGACCTTGCAATAATTTGAAAAGGAATTTTCTTTTTAAATATAACTGTATGTTGTTTCCCTCTAATCGTACATATTGCACATAGCATGAGTACGCCAGCAGTAACGGTCTTTATACCACCAGCTGTTCCTGCTGGTGAACCTCCAATAAACATCATGAGCATCGTCATGATTTTAGAAGCTGTCGTAAGTTCACTTGTCGTAATCGTATTAAACCCAGCAGTACGTGGTGTAACTGATAGAAACATTGCCGCATAAATTTTTTCTTTAAAAGATAAATCACCTAACGTATTCATATTATTTAACTCTGCAACAAAGAAAAACACAAAACCAATTATAAGCAGAGCTAAAGTAATAACCCATACTAATTTAGTATGCAAAGTAAGCTTATAAAAAGCTTGTTTCCAAGTAAAGTTTTCTGAAGACTTTAGCTTAAGCTTGATTGTCTTATAAGTATCCAGCCAAACACTAAAACCTAATCCCCCTAGGACAATCAGTCCCATAACTGTAAAGTTAAGCATAGTATTACCTACATAAGGTGTTAAACTATTATCTCCTACAATATCAAACCCTGCATTACAAAATGCAGATATCGAATGGAATACAGCATAGCCCATACCCTTTAAAAAACCATGTTCAGGAACAAATACAACGGCCAATAATAACGCCCCTATGGCTTCAACTAAGAATGTACCTATAATAATATTTTTTGTAAATCTTACAATGCCTGCTGTTTTATCCTGGTTGAGCGCCTCTTGCATAATCAGTCTATTTTTTAAAGAAATACGTTTTCTTGCAACAAGAAATAACGCACTTACTAATGTCATAAATCCAAGTCCTCCGATTTGAATGCATATCAGAATTACAACTTTACCAAAAGTTGACCAATAAGCCAAGGTATTAACTACTGCAAGACCTGTTACACAAACAGCCGAAGTGGCCGTAAAAAAAGCATTAATAAAAGATGTGCTTTCTCCTGCATTACTGCTTATAGGTAACATTAATAAAATAGTTCCAACAAGTATAACAACTAAAAATCCTATCACTAATATTTGTGAAGGATCAAGATGTTTTGAAATGACCAGCGCTTGTCTTGTCTTCAAAAATCCTGGTGTGTTTTGCGTTTTCATTTTTTCTCTCCTTGATGTTAAAGTAATCATTAGTCTATTTTAAACTATCTATTATAAAATTTCTAGAGAAATTAATGTTATATATAAAACTTTTATATTATTTTTTTGAAAAGCTATTTTCTAAAAACAGATGGTAGTCACTCATGAGTAACTACCACCTGTAATTAACCTTCTATCGCTCCATTATATACATAACCTTTTTCACTGTCAACTGTTATAATAACGGAGTTCCTTACACTTTCAACGATATTACTTGCCCCTATAATAACAGGAATATCTAATGTTTGACCTACTATCACTGCATGGTTGCTTTCTTCTGGTGTACTGTCTTCCACAATAATAGCACTGGCTTTTTTCATATAAGGAAGATACTGATTATTTGTTTTACTTGCAACCAATATATCTCCTTTTTTAAAACACTTATCTGCTTCTGCCAACACTTTAATCACACTAGCTTTTCCCGTTACAGACTTTTTTCCATAGCCCTTCCCTTTTGCTAAGACATCTCCTACATATTGCACTTTCATAATATTAGTTGTACCCGCAAAACCTACTGGCACCCCTGCTGATAATACAATAATGTCTCCTTGCTTAACAAATTTCATTTGTTCAATTTCTTGAACTGCCTTCGCAAACACATCGTCTGTTGAGTCTTTTTCATTATATTCAATAAGTAAAGGCGTGCAGCCCCATACAAGACTTAGTTGTCTTTGAACTCTCTCACTTGTTGTACATGCCATAATTGGGCAACTTGGTTTAAACTTTGACACGGATCTTGCCGTATAGCCTGACTTAGTGATCGTAACAATACTTGCTGCACCTAACTCTCTTGCAGTATTACAAGTTGAATGGCTCACTGCATTGGTCATACTTACGCCATATGAAGCTTGTCTTAGGTGCTGCTTATGATTTTCTTTTTCTGCCTCAGCTGTTCTTGCAATACGATCCATCATCTGAATAGATTCTAGAGGATAATCACCTTTAGCCGTTTCACCTGAAAGCATAATGACAGATGTTCCATCAAATATCGCATTTGCAACATCACTTGCTTCTGCTCTTGTAGGTCTTGGATTTCTAATCATTGAATCTAACATTTGTGTAGCTGTTATAACAGGTTTTCCAACATGGTTCGCTTTTTTAATCAAAAGCTTTTGTACAACCGGTACTTGTTCCGCAGGTATCTCAACACCAAGATCTCCTCTTGCTACCATAATGGCATCTGCAACTTCAAGGATCTCATCAATATTTTCAACACCTTCTCTATTTTCTATTTTAGCAATAATTTGAATATCACTGCCACCATTTTCTTCAAGCACTTGGCGAATTTTCATAACATCAGCCGCTGTTCGAATAAAAGAAGCTGCAATATAATCAAAGCCTGTTTCTGCTCCAAATTTTATATCTGATAAATCTTTTTCTGTTAAAGCTGGCAGATTAACCGAAACATCCGGTATATTAATGCCTTTTCTTGAACCTAACATGCCGCCATTTTCTACGGAACATTCTATTTCTGTAGATGTAAGGTTATTAACCTTTAGCTCAATAAGGCCATCATCTATAAGAATTCTGCTTCCTTTTTGTAAATCGGCTGGCAGACCTTTATAAGTCACACTTACTCTTGTATGATCTCCTTCTATCTCTTCAGTTGTAAGGATAAAAGTCTCTCCAAGATTTAACCGGTAGTCTTCATCATTTTTCATAACACCTGTTCGTATTTCAGGTCCTTTAGTATCTAGTATCAGTGGGATAGGTTTATTGAGCTCTGTTCTTACCTGAATAACTTTTTTGACTGTTTCTCCATGAATTTCATGATTATCATGCGAAAAATTAATACGTATACCATCAATGCCTGCTAATATAATTTTTCTTATGCTTTCAACGTCTCTTGTTTTAGGTCCTAAAGTACCAATAATTTTAGTTTTACGCATCATTTCTACTCCCTTAATTGGCTTTTATACAAGTAAATTGCTTACCTCATACATATATTCATCAATATCTTTTTGCATCGCTAATGCTTCATTAATATCATAATCTACATACTGTCCTTTAACATAGGCAACTACTCTTTTAGCCTTCCCTTCACAAAGCAGGTCTACGGCTTTTGCACCCATCATTGAGGCATGGATACGATCAACTGCACTTGGAGAGCCCCCTCTTTGAAGGTGTCCAAGTATTGTTGCTCTTGACTCAATACCCGTTATTTGCTGAATCTTTTTAGCAAGTTTTTCCGAACCTCCTATACCTTCTGCAATGATAATAATGAAATTCTTCTTACCAACATTTTTATTTTCTAGAATAATTTTAATGATTTCTTCATCAGACATTCTAGGTTTTTCAGGAATAAGCACGAGCTCTGCCCCTGAACTAATGCCACACCATAGTGCGATATACCCTGCATTTCTTCCCATAACCTCAACTATAGAGCATCTTTCATGGGAAGTTGATGTATCACGTATTTTATTAATAGCATCCATAGCGGTATTAACTGCTGTATCAAACCCAATTGTATAGTCTGTACAAGCTATATCAAGGTCAATTGTACCTGGTACACCAATGGTGTTAATGCCTAAATTAGCGAGTTTCTCAGCACCTTGAAAAGATCCGTCTCCGCCAATAACAACTAAACCATCTATGCCAAATACTTTACACATATCTGCGCCTCTTTGCTGCCCTTCTGGCTTAAGAAACTCTAGACAACGTGCTGTTTGAAGAATAGTTCCTCCTCGTTGAACCGTATCTGATACGCTTCTAGCTGTAAGCTCACGTACATCTCCTGATAAAAGACCATTATAACCCTTTTGTATGCCCATAACTTTTATGCCTCTTGCAATACCTACTCTTACAACTGCACGTATGGCTGCATTCATTCCTGGAGCGTCTCCTCCACTTGTTAATACACCTATTGTACCTACTTTATTACTCATCAAAATAACCCCCTATGGTTGTTTTTAATTATTTGTATCCTATTATTTTGGCTTCATAATAGTTCATACAAACTATTTAATCATGTAGATTAGGTTTTTCATCTTCTCTTTCAATCTTCTTTATTTTACTTAAATCTCTTTTAAATAGCAATATTTTCTTTTTATTGATGGATCACAATAGCTTTTTCACCTAATAAATTTACTAATTCTTGCATAAGTTTATCAGTAATATGGACATTATATCTATCTGGAAACGGTTTTCGTACGCCATCTTCTACATTCTCTACTATAATTTTAGTTTTCCCTCTATATTTATTAAATATGTGTACTAATTTTTCTCTGATTTCCCTTGTACGCATTGTCTCATCTAAACGTAATAGTATCGTATTACGCAAAACAGGATTTAAAATATCTTCAAGTGTTGTTATCTCATCAGCAAGAATAACAGCCGTTGTTTCTTCTTTAATTGATATTCTGCCTTTAGCTATAAAGACACTTTCTTCATCATACTGACTAAATTGATCATAAAGTGTAGGAAATATGATAACTTCCATTGTTCCCAGTGTATCTTCAAGCGTAAGAAAAGCCATTTTTTTATTTGTTTTTGTGAAAATAATACGTTTATCAACTAAGATACCGCCTGCAATAACTCTCTGACCATCTGCAACCCCATCTTCCTCGTCTTCCTTATATTCTAAGTCACTGCTTTTAATAGAAATATATCGTTCAAGTAAATCTCTTACTTTATCTAAAGGGTGCCCGCTTAAATAGATCCCTAATACTTCTTTTTCATAGTTTAATAAGTCTTTCATGTCAAATTCATCGATAAGCGGCAAATGATCTTTATCTTCTAGCTTGTCTTCACTATTTAAAGCAAACAGATCTATTTGTCCTGCAACATTATTCTTTTTACTAAGGGAGATGCCATTTGCTATTTGTTTATAGACCGCCATATATTGACTGCGTTTCCCCCCAAATGAGTCAAAAGCCCCTGCTAGTATAAGGCTTTCTATACTTCTTTTATTAGTATCTTTAGCCTCCATGCGATTATAAAAATCTGTAAGACTCTTAAATTCCCCTTGTTTTTCTCGTTCTTCAACAATACGGTCAATAACGTTTTTCCCTACATTCTTAATCGCTGCAAGTCCGTAGATTATCGCATTATCTTTTGCATCAAAGTATGCAAAACCACTATTAATATCAGGTGCCTTTACCATGATGTTCATCCGCTTGCAGCTGTCAATATAGTTTGTTATTTTATGGGAAGCATCCATTACCGACGTCATAAGTGCCGCCATAAATTCAACTTTATAATACGTTTTTAAATAAGCTGTCTGATAAGCAACGATGGCATAGGCTGCTGCATGTGATTTATTAAATGCATATTTTGCAAAATCCACCATATCCTCAAATATTTTTTCTGCTACTTCTTTAGGAATACCTCTTTTAATACAACCGGGTACACTCTCACCATCCCCATATAAAAAGATCTCTTGCTCTTTTTGCATCACATCTGATTTCTTTTTACTCATAGCACGTCTTAAGAGGTCACTTCTTCCTAAACTATATCCAGCAAGATCTCTTACGATTTGCATAACTTGCTCTTGATAAACAATACACCCATAAGTATTTTTAAGAATAGGTTCGAGACTAGGGTGAGTATAGGTAATACTAGAAGCATCTTTTTTTCCTGCTACATATTTAGGAATAAAATCCATAGGCCCTGGTCGGTATAGGGATATTCCAGCTATAATATCTTCCATACTCGTCGGTGCAAGCTCCTTCATAAAGCTTTTCATCCCTGCACTTTCAAGTTGGAAAATACCATCTGTGCTTCCTGATGCTATAAGTTCATAGACTTCCTTATCCTCTTCATCAATTTTTTCTATGTCTAAATGGATATGATGATTTTTCTTAATAAGCTTGACTGCATTATCGATAACAGTAAGGGTTCTAAGTCCTAAAAAGTCCATTTTTAACAGTCCTAATTCTTCAAGGGTCGTCATTGGAAATTGTGTTGTAATGGCGCCGTCACTTGCATTAAGCGGTACATATTCTACAACAGGTTTTTTTGAAATCACTACCCCCGCAGCATGCATGGACGAATGTCTTGGCAGCCCTTCTAATTTTCTGGAAGTATCTAAAAGATATTTAACTGCTTCATCAGTTTGATAAAGTTCTCGTAATTCTTCATTCATTTCAAGTGCTCTATCAATTGTAATTTTAAGTTCATTTGGAATCATTTTTGCTATGCGGTCAACCTCTTGATAAGGCATATTAACAGCCCGTCCCACATCTCTTATAGCCGCTCTTGCAGCCATAGTCCCGAAAGTAATAATCTGTGCTACACGATCTTCACCATATTTTTCAATAACGTAGTCTATAACCTCTTGTCTTCTTTCATAGCAAAAGTCGATATCAATATCTGGCATGCTTACGCGTTCTGGATTTAGAAACCGTTCAAAAAGAAGATTATATTTAATAGGATCAATATTTGTGATCTCCAGCGTATAAGCCACTATACTGCCAGCAGCCGAACCTCTTCCTGGACCTACGGGAATATCATGGGTCTTAGCATAGCTTATAAAGTCTCCTACTATTAAAAAGTAATCTACAAATCCCATTTGAATAATAATATCAAGCTCATACTCTAATCGATCCTTTAAAAGCTCGGTTACGGGCTGATACCTATTTTTGAGTCCCTCGTAGCATATTTTTCTTAAGTAGTCTTCTGGGGTGACATTGTCTGGCACATCAAAGCTCGGTAATTTAAGCTCATGAAAATCAAAAGTTACATTGCAGCGCTCAGCGATTTGAGCTGTATTTATTAATGCCTCTTTCGCATAAGGAAAAAGTCTTTGCATTTCCTCTATGCTTTTAAGATAATACTGTCCACCCTCATAAATCATGCGATCTGTATCCTGCATTGTTTTACCTGTTTGAATACATAAAAGCACTTCATGGGGATTGGCATCTTCAGCTCTAATATAATGTACATCATTGGTAACTACCATCTTTAGGTTTAATTCATCTGCAAGTCTTAGGGTCTGTTGGTTAACTTTTTGCTGCTCTTTCATCCCATGATCTTGCAGCTCTAAGAAAAAATGATCTTCTCCCATAATATTTCTTAAAAGCATCGCTGTTTCTTTTGCCGCTTCGTATTCATCCCGGAGAAGTTTGCGGCTTACAGGTCCCGCAAGACATGCCCCTAAGGCAATCAGACCCTCATGATGCTCTTTTAATAAATTAAAATCTATACGAGGCTTACGATAAAATCCTTCTGTAAAGCCTAATGAAACCATTTTAATTAGATTTTGATACCCTATGTTGTTTTCTGCTAAAAGTACAAGATGATAAGAACTTAAGTCCATAGGTTCTTTATCAAAGCGCGTTCTGGAAGCTAAATAAACTTCACATCCAATAATAGGCTTAATATTTCTTTTATGTGCTGCTTTATAAAAATCAACAACCCCATACATAGCCCCATGATCTGTAATGGCAAGAGCATTCATTTCAAGTTCCTTCGCCCGATCTAGGAGGTCATTTATTTTGGCTGAGCCATCTAAAAGGCTGTATTCTGTATGCACATGTAAATGAACAAATTCATTTGTCATAGACTATTTAGCTCCTTTCTCCTAAATGTTTAATGAAGTATCCTCTCTAAAATACCTCTATTTTCTAAAAAGCAGTAAGAAAGTTGCTTCCTTACTGCTTTTATATAGAGAAACAACATATAAGGCCACGTTATTCATTACTATAATGTTGTTTTTCAGAATGATTTCACATCACATATTACTGTGCATAACTAAAATTTAAAGCTGTGAAATCTATATACACTTTTATAGTGCTAATTTAAGTATTTCATACACATCGTCTGCTGTAAGTTTTTTAAAATTCCCAACTGTTCCTCTTCCAAGAACAGTTTTATCTGCCATTTCTTGAAGTCTATCTTCATGAATATCTATATCTGATAATCTCACTGGAAGGCCGAGCTTAACATAAAAAGATTCTAATCTTCTTATACCTTCTTCAATAATCATCTCTTTTTGATCCATAGCAAAGTCTACATTCATTACTCTGGTTGCAAACTGCACGAATCTATCTTGATTTTCGTTATAAACGTATTTCATCCAAGCAGGAAAAACAATTGAAAGCCCTGCCCCGTGTGCTATATCATAAATGCCGCTTATTTCGTGTTCAATATCATGAGATGCCCAATCTCCAATTCTACCTGTATTCAAAAGGTTATTATGTGCAATCGTTCCTGCCCACATGATTTCTGCACGGTAATCATAATTTTGAGGCTCTAATAGAGCAAGCGGCGCATAACTGAACATTGTCTTTAGGGTGGCTTCTATCATACGATCTGTAAAATCCACATGGTCAACTTGGGTAAAATATCTTTCCATTAAATGGGCAATAATATCTGACGCACCGCAAGCTGTTTGATAGTCTGGCAAATAACATGTGGTCTCTGGATTAAGTATTGCAAATTTTGGAATCATAAGATGTGTACCATAATATCTTTTTAATTCGCCTTCTTCTTTAGTCACAACTGAGCTGTCTGATGACTCTGAACCTGCAGCCGGAATAGTCAATATAACCCCTATTGGAAGTGCTTCTTTTGCCTGCATCCCATTCATATAGAAATCCCATACATCGCCTTCATACGGCACCCCTACAGCTATCGCTTTAGCGGAGTCAATAGTACTGCCACCGCCAACAGCTAAAATAAAGTCAACTTGGTGTTCGCGGCAAAGCTTAATACCTTCTTGAATAAGAGAAAGTTTAGGATTAGGCATAACACCGCCGAGTTCAATAAATTCAATCCCTTGGGCTTTTAGGGCATTAACTACCTTATCATATACACCTATCTTTTTAATCGTTCCTCCACCATAATGTAAAAGTACTTTTTTACCATACTTTGCCACTTCAACACTTACTTCTTGCTCTGTATTACGTCCAAAGATAATCTTAGCTGGATTATAATAAGTGAAATTAATCATTCATTTCTCTCCTTTTATATTTACTTATATTATTATAGAGAAACAATATATAACTTTAAGTTATTCATTACGATTATGTTGTTACTCAGTATGATTTCACATCACGTATTATTATGATAACTAAAATTTAAAGATGTGAAATGTATATTGTTTTCTCCCTTACAACAATATACATATTATACACCTAAACAAAGAATTTGTATGTATAGAAATTAAAAGATATCAGTCTGTTGACTGATATCTTTTGGGCTAATCTCTTAGTTTGGCTTCACAGTTTGTTTCAAGTCCGGTCAGGATTTTTTTCATAACTTTTTGAACTTCTTCATCTGTTAAAGTTCTGTCTTCTGCTCTAAAAATGAGTTTATAAGCTACTGATTTATAGCCCTCTTCTATTTGTTTACCTTGATAAACATCGAAAAGTTTTACATTTTCAAGCAGTTTACTGCCACGTTCTTTAATCGTTTTTTCAATAGTACCTACTAATATCTCTTCTTTAACAAGCATCGCAATATCTCTTGTGGTAGATGGATATTTAGGAAGTGGTTTAAAAGTAATATCTTGATTAATATTTTCAAGCAATGCACTAAGATCTATTTCTGCAACATAAGTTTTAACATCTAATTCATAATTTTTTGCGGTTTGTGGATGTATCTCTCCAAAGAACCCTGTCTCTTTACCGCCTATTACAAGGCTTGCACATCTTCCTGGGTGCATAAATTCAAGTTCAGTATTTCTAATAACCTCACTATTTGTAATATGGAGTTTTTTCAATAAAGACTCAATAACACCCTTAAGCGTAAAGAAATCTGTATCTTTACCATACATACCTATCGTAAGCTTTTTGATTTCTTCTGGTAATTCATTTGTTTCTTGTATCAGATAAATCTTTCCTATTTCATAAAGTGCTGCTTCTTCTACTCTTCGATTGTAGTTGGTCGCAAGCGAGCTTAGAATACCATTTAATGTGGTTGTTCTCATAATACTAAAATCTTCCCCTAAAGGATTGGTGATCTTTAAAGTGTTTCTCAGACTGCTCATTTCATTAATGTTTAGCTTATCAAACACTTTTGGACTTTCAAAGGTATAAGTTAATGCCCCATGAATACCATACATACTCATAAAGTTCCTGATATCGTCACATACGGTTTGTTCAAAGTTTTTGCGCCCTATAGTTGGTTTGCCTCTTTCTAGAGTAGGCGTAATGCGGTCGTAGCCATATAGCCTCGCTACTTCTTCTGCCAAATCAGCCATCATCGTCACATCAGGTCTAAAGGTTGGAATTGTAACTTCTTTAGTTTCTGTATTTACTTTAAACTCTAGTACCCTAAAATAACCTGTCATTTCCTCCTCAGATAGACTTGTACCTAGAAACTTATTGATCCAATCCGGGTTATAGGCAATAGTAAGAGGTTTTCTAACATTTGGATAAACATCAATAATACCGCTTACAACTTCTCCAGCGCCAACTTCACCAATAAGCTGTGCTGCTCTTTCTAGGGCTAATGTAATCGTGTTAGGGTCAAGTCCTTTTGTGTATTTAGTAGAAGAATCGCTTCTAAGTCCAAGTTTTTTTGATGTTTGACGAATACTATAACCACTGAAATTCGCACATTCAAATAAAATAGTCGTTGTCTCTTCTGTAACTTTTGTATCTTCTCCACCCATTACGCCCGCTATAGCAACTGCCTTTTCCTGATCTGCAATAACCAGCATCGATGCATCTAATGTGAGCTCATCCCCAAAAAGTGTGGTTATCTTTTCACCATCATTTGCTGTTCTTACAATGATGCTGTGACCTGCAAGCTTATCATAATCAAAAGCATGCATAGGTTGTCCAAATTCAAGAAGCATATAATTTGTAATATCTACAATATTATTGATCGGTCTTAGTCCTGCTGATAAAAGCCTGTCCTTTAGCCATTTAGGAGATGAACCTACTTTTACATTTTTTATGATCCTTGCTGCATATCTAGGACATAGCACATCGTTTTTGATCTCGACTGTAGCCATACTCTTTGCATCTCCAGGTACTTCTTTTACCGTAATTTCCGGAAACTTAAAAGGCTTATTAAAAGTTGCAGCCGCCTCTCTTGCAATGCCAAGGATACTAAAACAATCTGATCTGTTAGATGTCACCTCATATTCTACTACAACTTCTCCTAGACCAAAGTAAGGTTTGACATCCATTCCTATTTCTATAGGCGTTTTAAAGATATAAACACCATTATGTGGTGCGTCTTCTATATCTTTCTCATCAAAACCAAGTTCTTCTACAGAACAAAACATTCCTTCTGAGCGTTCTCCTCTTAATTTGCCTGCTTTAATTTTAAGTCCCCCGGCAAGCGTCGCACCATCCAGTGCAACAGGAACGATATCCCCAAGACCTACATTGTCAGCCGCAGTTACAATCTGAAGTGGTCTTTCTCCTCCTACATCAACTTGCATAATACGCAGCTTATCTGCGTTGGGATGCGCACTTACTTCTAAGATTTTACCTGCTACTACCTTTGTAATCTCTTTACCGCTTTCTTCTACTGCTTCAACTTTTGATCCAGACATCGTCATCCGATCTTCAAAAGTCTTAAGATCTACATCTATATCTACATATTGTTTAAGCCATGACATTGGTACATTCATTTTATTTTCTCCTTTCCTTTGTCCTAGAATTGTGATAGGAAACGTATATCATTTTCATAGAATAGTCTTAAATCATTGATATTATATTTAAGCATTGTTAGACGTTCAAGACCCATACCAAATGCAAATCCCGAGTATTCATTTGGATCAATGCCTGCCATCTCAAGTACTTTTGGGTGTACCATCCCACAACCTAAAACCTCTATCCAACCAGTTCCTTTGCACACATTACAGCCTTTACCCCCACACATTACGCAACTTACATCTGCTTCAGCACTAGGCTCTGTAAACGGAAAATAATGCGGTCTGAATTTCACTTGTACTTTATCTCCAAAAAGCGCCTTTGCAAATTCTGCTAAAACGCCTTTTAGATCTCCAAAAGTTATGTTTTTATCGATAACTAATCCTTCTATTTGATGAAATACTGGTGAGTGTGTCGCATCTACTTCATCTGAGCGATAAACGCGCCCTGGTGCAATCATACGAATAGGAAGTCCTTGTGTTTCCATGGTATGCACTTGTACTGGAGAGGTAGCTGTTCTTAATACGATATTATTTGTAATATAAAAAGTATCTTGTTCATCACGTGCAGGATGTTCTTCGCCTAAGTTAAGAGCATCAAAGTTATAATAAGAGGTTTCTACCTCTCGTCCATCTATTATTTCATAACCCATGCCTAAGAAAATATTTTGAATTTCTTCGAGTGTCTTCTGCAATGGGTGCATATGCCCATAACTTAATACTTTTCCTGGCATAGTAATATCTATTGTTTCTTCATGCAGTTTTTGATTTTGTTCTAAGTTTTCTAACAAGCCTTTTTTAAGAACAAGACGCTTTTCAATTTCTTCTCTTACAATATTAGCAAGTTGTCCAATAACAGGTCTCTCCTCGGCACTTAGGTCTTTCATATTACGCAGAACTGCTGTAAGTTCACCTTTCTTCCCAAGATAGTATACTCTCAGTTCTTCAAGTGCACTTAAGCTATCTACCTGTTCTATACGCTCTATGGCACTCACTTTAATTTGCTCTAGTTGTTCTTTCATTGAGATTACTCCTTTCTGATTATAAAAATGATAAAGTGTTTTTTAAATAAAAAAGCTCCGCCCCTATAAAAGGGACGAAGCAACTCTCCGCGATACCACCCTGATTTTTATACATATGTGTCCTATAATATACACGTATAAACACTCATAAGCTTTAACGTAGCAACCGTTATTTCCTACTCCAAATTCAGAAATAAAGCTCAGATGTGAATTTCAAAAAATTATAGAACCTAAGGTACTTACAGCCAATGATACCTTCTCTCTATTAAGGATATAATTTTTCTACTATGCATCTTCATAGCCTTTTAAATTATGACATTCTATCATATATTTTACTATACATTAGTGCTTTGTCAAGTCAAACCTTTAAACACCTCACTTAAAATCTTATTTTGTCGATTGACCTCATTTAATTCTTTTGCTATGATAAGCTTAATATAAGCGGATAACGAAAGGAGCTTAACCTTATGAAAAAAAACAATAATTGTATTATCGGCCAATCTGGAGGGCCTACTGCTGCAATCAATGCTTCCCTTAGTGGTATTCTGCAGGAAATCCTAGCTTCAAATCTTTATGATACAGTCTATGGCATGGTAAATGGTATTGAAGGACTTTTACAAAATAAATACCTTAACTTATCTTCTCTTTTTGATACACAAGAAAAGTGCGATACACTGACAATCACGCCTGCTATGTTTTTAGGTTCTTGTCGTTTTAAACTCCCTAGTTGTGAGGATGCAGAAACTATTTATACTTCTTTGTTTGATTTTTTTGAGGCTCATGATATTAAGACATTTTTCTATATAGGTGGCAATGATTCTATGGATACTGTTCTTAAATTGTCATCTTACGCCAAAGCTCATAATAAAGCTGTTAATGTGATAGGCATCCCTAAAACAATAGATAACGACCTGCCTATGACAGATCACACGCCTGGTTTTGGTAGTGCTGCAAAATTTGTAGCTACCTCTTTACTAGAAATCGCTCATGACACTTACATTTACGATGTACCTTCTGTAACCATTGTAGAAATAATGGGGCGTAACGCCGGGTGGCTGACAGCTTCCGCTGTGCTTGCCCGTACCCATTACAGTCCTGCACCAGACCTAATTTATCTTCCTGAGGTGCCTTTTGATGCAGACCAATTTATAGAAGATGTGAAAAAACTTCAAGAAGTACGCAAAAATATTATTATAGCTGTTTCAGAAGGCATAAAAGCTAAAGATGGCAACTATATCTCAGCGTCTAGTTCAGCAGCAGACGCCTTTGGGCATAAACAACTTTGTGGGGTTGGCAAAACCTTAGAAAACTTATTGAAATCTACATTGAATTGCAAAGTACGCTCTGTCGAACTTAATGTCCTTCAGCGCTCCGCCTCGCACTGTGCTTCTGCAGCAGATTTAAATGAAGCTGTTCTTATAGGTCAAAAAGCTGCCAAACTAGGTGCAAGCGGTCAAACTGCTAAAATGTTATGTTATAGAAGAATAAGTAATACGCCTTATACTATCGAAGTCTTTGACGCAGATATTGCTAAAGTAGCTAATAAGGAAAAAAGCATTCCTCTTGAATGGATTTCTAAAGATTATAATAATGTTACCGATGATTTGACGGATTATTTAAGACCACTTATACAAGGAGAACCTGAACTTGTTTATAGAAATGGTATACCGCTTTACTGTGATATTACCCATTTACATCAAAAAGGTTACTTTACTAGATAAAAACACTTATTCTCCCATTATTTTTATAAATGTGGGAGAATTTTCTTTTTTTATGCGTATACTATACACCAACAAGTTAATTGATTGACATGTTTAAAATGCTCGGTGTACAATAAATGAGAAAAAATATATTAAAATGTATATTTATAACTATTTTAACACGCATGCTCAACTCATTTTTTATTAATATAAATTTTTTAGGAGGATTATTAAATGATTATCGTAATGAAACATAAAGCGTCTCAAGAAGACATTGCACAAGTAACTAAAGAAGTCACTAAATTCGGCTTAATGGTTAATGTATCTGAAGGCTCCGAAGTAACAGTTGTTGGTGTAGTTGGTGATAAATCAAAGCTTAATAGTGACGTAATCAATTCACTTTCAGGCGTAGATAAAATTGTTGCTGTTACTGAATCTTATAAACTTGCTAATAAAAAATTTCATCCAGATCCTACTATTATAGAGATGCCTAATTGTAAAATCGGCGGCAAAGAACTTGTTATTATGGCTGGTCCTTGTGCCGTTGAAAGCAAAGAACAGCTTTTTGAGTCTGCTGATGCTGTCCTTGGCGGAGGAGCTGCTATTCTTCGTGGCGGTGCTTACAAACCTCGTACTTCACCTTACTCTTTCCAAGGACTTGAAGAAGAAGGCCTTCAATTTATGCAGGAAGCTAAAGCTAAAACTGGTCTTTCTATAGTCTGTGAAGTAACGAGTATTCAAGCCGTAAATACCGCTGCGAACTATGTAGACATGCTACAGATAGGTGCTAGAAATATGCAGAATTTTGAACTTTTAAAAGCTGCAGGAAAAACTAAGATTCCTGTACTTTTAAAGCGCGGACTCTCAGCAACAATTGAAGAATGGCTCAATGCAGCTGAATATATTATGAGCGAAGGGAATCCTAATGTTATTTTGTGTGAACGTGGTATACGTACTTTTGAAACTGCTACCCGTAATACGATGGATATTAGCGCCGTTCCAGTTATTAAGTCTAAAAGTCATCTTCCCATTATTGTTGACCCAAGTCATGCCTGCGGTAAAAAGGAATATATCGCCAGTCTTTCTAAAGCAGCAATTGCTGCAGGTGCAGATGGACTAATGATAGAAGTTCATCCAAATCCTAAAGAAGCACTTTCTGACGGCCCACAGTCTCTTGATCCCCAAGAGTTTAAAACCCTTATGGAAGAACTTAAAATTATAGCAGCTGCATGTAATAGAACTTTATTATGAATATAGGCATTATTGGCTTTGGTTTAATCGGGGGATCACTTGCCAAAGCGATTAAAAAAGTTCATGCTCAAAACAGTTATATTATTGGTTATGATAAGCAGCTGACTTATACGAAAGCAGCTTACGAAGAAGGTGTCATAGATAGTATTGCAATGGATACAGAGCGTTCTTTTTCTAATTGCGCTGTTATATTTATATGTACGCCAGTTTCCTATACCTGTCAAACAATTGAAAAGTTGCTGCCCCATGTTGCAAATGATTGTATTATAACGGATGTAGGAAGTACCAAATATAATCTTGTTTGTGAAATTGATAAGCTGATAAAACAAACAACCAAACGTATTTATTATGTAGGCGGACACCCTATGGCTGGCTCAGAAAAATCTGGTTATGGTGCCTCTACCCCTTACCTTTTTGAAAATGCTTACTATATGCTGACACCAATGGGAGATACACCGGAATTCATTTTATTTATTCTACAAAAGATGATTGAAAGGATCGGTGCTATCCCGCTTGTTTTATCTGCCTCTTATCACGACTTTGCCACAGCTAATATTAGTCATATTCCGCATATAGTTGCAAGTAGTTTAGTGCATCTGGTAAAAGATAATGACGGCGACAGCAGACATTTACACGCACTGGCAGCGGGCGGTTTTAAAGATATTACACGTATTGCATCTTCAAATCCTGATATTTGGACAAGTATCTGTTTATCTAATAAACAGCAAATCAAAAAAGTCTTTAATAAATATGTCTCTATACTTAGCAAATTCTCTGAGGCACTTGATCTTGAAGACGAAAATCTTTTGTATTGTTTCTTTGATACAGCTAGAATTTATCGTAATACTTTTAGTGAAGGCGCTTCTAATGATGTTGCTAAAAGCTATGCACTTCACATAGATGTAAAAGATGAACCAGGTATTATTGCCTCTATTGCCACGCTGCTTAGTGCAAATCATCTTAACATTAAAAATATCGGTATTGTAAATGACCGCGAATTCGAATCAGGTGTCATCAAAATAGTTTTTGAAAGCAAATCTTCTATGCTGCGCGCTACCGAAATTCTTTCTCAGCATAAATACAATATTTATTACTAAAGGAGCTATTTTATGAACATTAATCCAATCTCTAGCTTACGGGGCATAATCAATATTCCTTCTGATAAATCTATTTCTCACAGAAGTGTAATGTTTGGCAGTCTTGCCCTAGGGACAACAACTATTTATAACTTTTTAATGGGTGATGACTGTTTATCGACTATACAGTGTTTTAGAGCACTCGGTATACCTATTTCAATTGATGGTACAACTGTAGTTGTTCATGGCAAGGGGATGCACGGACTTTCTGCCCCTAATGATTTATTAGACTGTGGCAATAGCGGTACTACTGTTAGATTATTATCTGGTATCTTGGCTGCACAAAATTTTGACGTGGCACTTACCGGTGATGCCTCTATCCAAAAACGTCCGATGAAACGTGTCATTGAGCCACTTAGACAAATGGGTGCTGACCTTAATGCTGCAAAAGATAACTTTTGTCCGATTCATATTAAGCCAAGTAAGTTAACCGGGATTACTTATCATTCTCCAGTAGCTAGTGCACAAGTTAAATCTTGTCTTTTACTGGCAGGACTCTATGGTTCTTCTCCTACAACTGTAGTAGAGCCTTCTGTTTCCCGTGACCATACTGAGCGAATGCTTGGGGCTTTTGGGGCCACTTTAACAAGACAAGATACTGCTGTTACCGTGGTGCCATGCGAAGAGCTTTATGCCACTGATATTACCGTTCCCGGTGATATCTCCTCTGCGGCCTTTTTCATGGTGGCCGGCCTTATTACACCAGATTCAGATATTACGATTAAAAATGTTGGTATTAACCCTACACGAAAAGGTATTCTTGATGTTTTACTGCAAATGGGCGGAGATATCACTGTTTTTAATGAAAAAATAGTTTGCGGGGAACCAGTGTGTGATCTACGGGTGAGATCCTCTAAACTTCACGGTACAACCATCGGCGGAAGTATTATTCCTACACTCATAGATGAAATCCCAATTTTGGCAGTTGCAGCTTGTTTAGCTGAAGGTAAGACAGTTATCCAAGATGCCGCTGAACTTAAGGTCAAAGAATCTAACCGTATTGCTGCACTTCATAGTGAGCTTAGTAAAATGGGCGCAGACATTACACCTACTGAAGATGGTCTTATTGTAAATGGTATAAAGGCATTACATGGTGCCGAACTTAATAGCTTTGATGATCATAGAATTGCTATGTCTCTAGCTATTGCCGCCTGCAATGCTTCATCATCTTCTGCTATCTATAATGCTGACTGTGTAAAAATCTCTTTTCCTAATTTTTACGAACTACTTCACGAGATTACAACACGCGAATAATCTATTCCAATGACAGATTTTTAAGATAATTGTACAATTATTAGCTTTTTTGAGACATTTAACTGTTAAATGTGGGCATCTTTACCAAATCAAATCATCATGCTATACTATAAACTGAAAGGTGGTGCCCCATGAAAAATAAATTATTCGTTATGCTTTTATTTTTATGGCTTATAGCTTATCCTGCATATGCTAATACGGCGTATGGCAATACAATGTATTCAATTAGCTTAAATGGACTAGCTTATATGCCTCAATATGCTGTTTATCAGCTTAACAACACGCTTTATCTATCTACAAGCGACCTTGCATCTCTTACATATAGCAAGATAACATCAGACAGTCCAAATACTTATACGATGAGTATCCAAAATCATACAATAGACTTTAGTCCGAATGAACGTATCGTTCGCATTAATCATAAACCAACGATACTTGTTCATATGCCTCTTATGCAAGGCGGCCAAGTCTATCTGCCTATTAATATTTTAGATACTGTTGAATATCCTTATCATGTGGATGAAAAAGAGAAGCACTTAGCGATTGTTCCCATTTCGCCTTATGCAAGAACAAGTGATTCCTATAAAGATCATATATTCTTTGATAGTAAAATTATCAATTTATCTGCTGCTATTAAAATGCTTGTTCCAGAAAATAAAGGAAATATTTTGCTCCAAGAAGCAAAGAAGAATGATTCTTATATCAGCTTTATTGATAATACAGATAAAGATTATTTACTTGATATCATGAGCTCTGATCTTCTAAAAGGCAAGTCACTTCAAGTTGCCTTTAGAGAAATAGATGTTTTATCATCTACGCCTAGTGTTTCAGGCTTAACCTTCATGCCCCTTAAAGTAAGCGTCGATCACACGCAGTTTACTGCTCAAATTGGTGAGGATTCTCTAACTTATAATTGTATCTGGGCAGCCTATATGCCTAGTGACAGTAATTTAAAGATAGATGTTTCTAAATCCTTAGATGCAACTTTAATGAGAATGCTTTACCAATATTATCGCGATCAATACGACCTCAAAGATGATTTATATTTTTCACCTGTCGTACCTATAAAAACTGGCCGTGTAGACTCACTATCCTTTACGACCTACTCTGATCATATTTTAGATCAGAACAATGTATATGATGTCATTATTTATAAAATAATAGATGCAAATACTATTACATATATGATAGACTTTATGATACATCATAAATGACCTGGTAAAAGGAGCCTCTTATCCATTTGATAAGAGGCTCCTTTTTAATTTCTAAATTCATCTTCTCGTACTATATCTCTATCCTTCAGTACACCTTGATAATTAATAAGTTTAGTAAGTTCTATAAATACTAAATCATATAACAAATCATGTCCTTTTTGACTAATAGAATAGCCATCGTCCCCTATGTATTCCATATAATCTCCTTTTGTGCTCATAATATGAAATAGATCAATAAGCGGACAATTATAGTTCCTAGCTATCTCTTTTATGACATAAACATATTGCTTAAGTCTATTATTTGTTCTGGAGGTTCCTGTAAGCGCTTCATTAACTGGAGCCGGCGTAATTAACAAAGGAATCGGTATACAGCCATTTAATCCAGTTCTGTTATTGTGTGCACGTATGGATGTAATGATTTCCTGCAGATTCTCTTCAAACTGTGTAAGACTAATTAAGTTATTTGAAATACTGCAGCTGTCATTAGATGAAAGATTTATAAAAACTATATTAGGATTATACACCAATACTTTATCTGTTAGATATCTTAGCATTTCTTTGGTCGTTGTCCCTTTTAGCACAGCATTATGAATATTCCAAGAAATCGCTGGATAATAAGTTGATAAATGATTATCTAACCGATAGATATAAGTTTCTATTAGTTTCACACTTATTTCTCCATATCCTACAATAGTTGTCCTGATCATCAGTAACTCCTCCATATTTGCTGGTAGTTATACAGGCTATACGCCTGTAATCTTTTATAAGCCTATAGATTCAACTTTTTTCTTCATTTTTTCTGTTTCCTTAGTATTTAATCTACTCACTATATAAATACTTACTATAGCAACTATAAAACCTGGTACGATTTCATAGAGCTGAAACAGTGCAATACCTTTTAATGTCTCAATGTTTTTAAATATTGGCCATATGATTGTTGTAATTCCTCCAAGTATCATCCCTACAGCTGCTCCATATTTATTAGTACCCTTCCAAAATAAAGCCATTAATATAACTGGTCCAAAGGTCGCTCCAAAGCCTGCCCAAGCATAAGAAACAAGATCTAATACTTGATTATTTGGATTAAGAGCAATAATAAGTGCAATAATGGCTACAACTACTACTGTTAAACGGCTTATCCAAATAAGTTCTTTTTCAGTTGCTTTAGGTTTAATAACCCCTCTATAAAAATCTTCTGAGATAGCCGATGCTGTCACTAAAAGCTGTGAATCTGCTGTACTCATAATAGCCGCAAGAATAGCAGATAACAAGACTCCTGCAAGAAGAACCGGTGAATAGTCTTTTACAAGCATAATAAAGATATGCTCTTTATCTACCACAACATCCTTAGCAAAAACAGCACTTCCAACTATCCCTATCACAACAGCACCTGTTAGAGAAATAATAACCCAGCTTATCGCAATAACTCTTGAACGTTTAATCTCTTCTGGATCTCTTACTGCCATAAAACGTGTTAAAATATGAGGCTGTCCAAAATAGCCAAGACCCCACGCGAGTGATGATATTACACTGACTACTGCAATAGACATTGAATTCGTTCCGCCTGATAGTATCTCCATATCCCAGAAGTTTAAAAACCCCTGTTGTATAGATGGAGAAATATTATCAATACCTCCATTTGCTGTAATAACCATAACCGGAAGTATGATTATTGCAAAAAACATTAATACACCTTGTATAAGATCTGTCCAGCATACAGCTAAAAAGCCTCCTAAAAATGTATAAGAAATAATAACAATTGTTCCTATGATAACTGCCCATTTATAGTTGATCCCAAATACACTATTAAGTAGCTTTCCTCCCGCTACAAATCCTGATGCCGTATACACCAAGAAAAATATAAGTATAAATAATGACGATGCTATCCTGATGATTTTTGAATTATCTTCAAATCTATTTTCAAAATAAGATGAAAGTGTAATTGAATCATTATACTTCTGTGTACTTACACGTAATTTTTTTGCTACAATCTTCCAGTTTAAATAAGTTCCAACAGCAAGTCCAATAGCAATCCAAGCCGCACCTGATACACCACTTACATAAGCCGCACCCGGAAGTCCCATAAGTAGCCATCCACTCATATCAGATGCTTGTGCACTTAATGAAGTCACCCATTTCCCTAGTTTCCTACCGCCTAAAATATAGTCTGATAAATTCTTGGTTTTAAAATAGAAATACCATCCTATACCAAGCATCATCGCCAGATACAAAGCAAAGGTCATTAAAATAATAATATTCTTATCCAAGCTTAATCCTCCTTTTTATAATGAAATAGGAAAGTTCGTCTTGCTTGCAAGGGACCAAACTTCACTATTTCACAAGCGCGTGCGCTTTTTGCACGCTTTCTTGTAAAACATTCTTATTTTGTATATTATACATTGTAATGCACCACATATCAAACTTTTAATGTATAAATCATCAATTTTGTTAAAATTTATAAAAAAACAGCTGCTCTACTCCAGCAGCTGTTTTACTAACTATTAAATATTTCAATAGCTAAAATAATTAGAGCATCTTTTTATATTATGATTATTCTAATAGCATACGTTTAATATTTTTTACTATTTTTTCTCTATCTGTTATAACATCATAAAAACCTTTGGCAGGATACAATCTTTGAATATCAACAGTCCTCATATCTCCTACTTGAAGCCTTGTGATAAAACTATTTGCAAAATCTTTAACTTCTATATCCATTTGAAATTCTCTATCAGCCTCCAAAGAATCTGGTTTTACCGAAGTTGTAGGTATAATAACAAATTTTGTCTTAAAATATTTAAATACATAACACCAATGTCCCCCGTAGAGCTCTTTTGGAAATCCCCTCGTTAAATTAAAATATGCGATTTGGTGAACCTGAGGCAGTTGCTTAGGCCTGTAAAATGTCGTTGAAGGATCTCCAGTCTGATTAGGTGTAAGTTCATCATAAAAATATTTAATTTGACCGACATGATAGTTAAGATCCTCTAGAAACCCCCGTTTTTGCTCATAGTTTTTAATGCTGCTAAATTCCAGCATAATTTTACGCATAAACTCGTCATTGTCCACATACATCCCCCTTCTCTCTCATTGTAATGCGACCAACTAAGAATTATTTATAAATACCCTATTTATTTTACCATGTCTTTCAATAAAAACAAAGTTATTTTGATACAATTCAATGAAATATTAAATATTTTATTGAATAAAAAGACAAAATCACATTCAAAATGTGATTTTGTCTTTTTATCTTTATTAATGTTTAAAATGTCTCATTCCTGTAAAAATCATTGCAATATTATTTTCATTGCATACTTTAATGGAATCTTCATCTCTTATCGATCCCCCTGGATGGATGATTGCTGTGACCCCTGCTTTTACTGCTGCTTTTACACAATCATCGTATGGGAAAAATGCATCTGAAGCCATAACACTTCCACGAACGCCCTCTTCACCTAAAAATTCTAATCCATGCTCTATCGCTTGATTTGTGGCCCATATTCTATTGGTTTGTCCACCACCCATACCTACTGACTGACCACCCTTTGCAAGTGCAATCCCATTGGATTTAACGTGTTTTACAAGTTTCCAAGCAAACATTAAATCTTGCATTTCTTTTTCTGATGGCGCTCTGTCCGTTACGATTTTTAGGTCCTCTTCTTTAAGAAGCAAGGTATCTTTACCCTGGACTATAAGCCCACCCCCCACTTTCTTCATATCTATTGTGAGTGCATCAACATACTCTATCGCCTCAAGCTGTAATACCCGTAGATTCTTTTTCGCTTTAAATACCTCTAACGCTTCATCATCATATGCAGGTGCAATAATAATTTCCAAAAATATTTTTGCCATTTCTTGGGCAGTTTCTGCATCAATCTTGCGGTTGGCAACTACAATCCCTCCAAAAATGGACACTGGATCTGCTGCGTATGCTTTTTGATAAGCTTTATAGAGTGTATCACTACTTGCAACACCACATGGGTTTGCGTGTTTTACAGCAACAACTGTTGGTTCTTTGAACTCTTTTAAGAGCTCTAAGGCACCATTGGCATCATTAATGTTATTGTATGATAGCTCCTTGCCATTTAGCTGTTTAGCACTTGCTAGAGTCCCTTTTGTTTTTCCTACTTCCATGTAAAAAGCAGCATTCTGATGAGGATTTTCGCCATATCTCATATCTTGCACTTTTTCAAAAGTCATCGTTAATTTTTCAGGTAGTGCCCTATCTCCTCTTTGCATTCTTAAATAATCTGCAATCATGCTATCATAGTTTGCAGTATGTTCAAATACTTTAGATGCCAGATAAAATTTAGTTTCTTTTGAAACTGTTCTGCCCTCTCTAAGCTCGTTTAATACAACTTCATAATCCTTAGGATCTACTACTACAGCCACATCTTGGTTATTTTTAGCTGCAGAGCGAAGCATAGTAGGCCCTCCTATATCTATATTTTCAATAGCTTCTTCTAGTGTCACACCTTCTTTTAGTATTGTTTCTTTAAATGGATATAAATTAACAACAACAATATCTATATTCCCAAGTCCCAGTTCTTTCATTTGTTTTTGGTGTTCCGCATTAGCTCTAATATTCAAAAGTCCAGCATGAATAGCTGGATGCAATGTTTTTACTCTGCCATCCAGACACTCTGGAAATCCTGTTATTTCAGAAATGCCTATAACATTTATCCCTTCGTTTTTAAGGGTATTATAAGTTCCGCCTGTTGATATAATTTCAACACCAAGATCTGCTAATTCTTTTGAAAATGCTACGATTCCTGTTTTGTCTGACACACTGATTAATGCTCTCATTTTATTGCCTCCTATTAATTTAATTAAATATAGTTTATTTATAAATAAAAACCGCCTGGGTAACTTATACTAAAGTTATGCCCAGGCGGTCGACTAAATTCAAACTATACTCCCTGTGGTGAATCCACTTATCCGCCAGTTGTATAGCTGCTTTTATTTAATTGAAATTATTTTTTCTTATTTCTTGTTTTTGAAAAATACATAGTAAATAATAGTTGCGATTACAATAACTGCTATTGTAAACTGTACGAATATAGTTTCTGCAAAAAACTTACCTAAGAATAAAACAGCAACCACTATAAGCATAAAGTTAAGTTTTTTGAAGTTTGCAGTAAGTAAGTTAATAATAACATATGAAACCACACCAAATACTATACCATCAGAAATACTATAAGTAAAGGCCATTCCCGCTATAGCTAAAAACGCTGGTATACCTTCACCGGCCTCGCTAAAATCGATCTTATTAATAGAGCCAATCATATAAAATCCAACAACAATAAGCGCAGGCGCTGTAGCAAATGCAGGAATCGCTAAGAAGATAGGAGATAGTAATAGTGAAACTGTAAACAAAACAGCTACTACCACTGCTGTAAGACCTGTCTTACCACCTTCTGATACCCCTGATGCACTTTCTACATAAGTTGTTGTCGTTGATGTTCCAAGAGCTGCACCAACTGTTGTTGCAACTGCATCAGCAAGCAAGGCTCCCTTTACTTTTGGAAGTTTACCTTCTTTATTTAAAAATCCAGCCTTTGAAGAAACACCTATTAAAGTCCCTAACGTATCAAAAACATCTACAAATAAAAATGCAAATACAATCGTAAAGAATTGTGGCGTTAAAATTTGGCTAAAATCAAATTTAAAGAATATTGGTGCAATACTAGGAATAGCTAAACCATTTGAGAAATTTGGAATAAGTGAGTATAAACCGCCTTCTATATAAGGCACATATAAACCTACAAGTTCTGAAATAAGTCCAAGACCATAAGTTATTAATATCCCCCAAAGAACTGAGCCTTTGATATTTTTAGCAATAAGTATGCCTGTAACAAGTACTCCTACTATAGTAAGTACAACTGTAATTCCAACATTATTAAAATTAAACTGTGCACCTTCAAATAACATATTCATTTTATTAATATCGAACATAGCTACTTTCGTTGCATTGTCCTTAATAACAATATTAGCATTTTGAAAACCAATAAAGGCTATAAAAAGACCAATTCCCGCACCCACTGCATGTTTTAGATTGGTAGGAATTGCATCAAATATGGCTTCTCGCACATTAAATAATGACATGATTAAAAAGATAAGACCTTCTATGAATACAGCTGTTAATGCAACTTCCCAGCTTATCCCCATCCCCAAAACAACTGAAAAAGCAAAAAAAGCATTTAATCCCATACCAGGAGCAAGTGCAAAAGGATAATTTGCAAAAACCGCCATACATAAAGTACCAAAAGCTGCTGCTAATGCTGTAGCTGTAAATAAAGCACCCTTGTCCATCCCCGTTGCAGATAAGATATCAGGATTAACCGCTAAGATATATGCCATCGTCATAAATGTAGTAATCCCTGCAATAACTTCTGTTTTAACTGTCGTATTATTTTCTTTAAGTTTAAAGAAATTCATATACACCCTCCTCTTAATATTCACGTAACTTCACATACATAATAACCCAAATATCAACCCGGGTCAATGTTTTTTTCGAACTTTTATTCCAAATACAACTATAATGTTCGGTTATTGCTTTAATTATTACTTACGCCATAATTTAATTAGATTTTTTTGATTCTATACCCTTATTTTAGCCTTACAATGAATATATTATCTTTATTTATATTCACCCTAATAACAATATGTTATACTACATGTAGCGCTTATATTTTACTCAAACTGCTAATGATTGCCACAGGCATAAATGTCTTTAATTCGATATTCTAACTCAGTAAAGTATAGACTTTTGTGAATAGGCTTATACTTTACTACAGAAAAAATAAATACTTAATATAACGAGGTTTTCTATGTATAATTATAAAATATTTATAGCTTATGATGGAACGAAATTCAATGGTTTTCAAAAACAAGTTCTTCACCCTGAAAAGACAATACAAGGTAAACTTGAAAATGTACTTTCTTTACTTTTTAAAGAACCTGTGCAAGTTATTGGATCGGGACGAACAGATGCTGGCGTCCACGCCAAAGAACAAGTATGTAATTTTCATACTTCCGTTCCGCTCCCCCCGGAAGATATACTCACCTACTGCGCACAATACTTACCTAAAGATATCGCTATACTTAACCTGACACTGGCATCACCTAGGTTTCATGCCCGTTATAATTCATCCCGCAAGAAATATTGCTATACTATTGATAATCAGTTTTTTGCAGATCCTTTTATGCTTAAATTTGCTTATCATATTCCGGATGAACTTAATGTTGAAAAAATGTCAGAAGCCTCCAAGAGGCTTATAGGCACTTATGATTTTAAAAGCTTTACCTCTCTTAAATCTAAAAAAAAATCAACAGTAAGAACCCTATATGATCTGAGCATAACAAAAGACAATCATCTGATTAAGATTTATTATGAAGCAGATGGTTTTTTACAGCATATGGTCAGAATTATAACAGGAACGCTTATTGAAGTAGGCCTGGGTTTACGCCAGCCTGATGATTTAACCATTATTTTGCAAAATGAAGCCCGTAGTACTGCAGGCCCCACCGCACCAGCCCATGGCCTTTGTATGGAAAAAGTTTATTATTAAATTAAGGAGATTATGTTCATGCAATCTTATGATATATCAAATAAGAAGGAACTTATGGCAAAACTCTTAAAATCGGATTTATTTGATACTTTTGAGGTAAGAGAAGTTATTTTGCATACTGCTTTTAAAATGGTACTAGAAGGCAGGCGCAACAAAGATTATTTTGATAAGGAGGATACTATTATAGATTCCCTGTATTTAGAATGGCGTGAGATGAGAAAAAATGTCTATGAACTCTTACAAGGCAATAAACCTCCTACCTATTTCAAAATTATATTAGCAGCGAGTACCGAAAAAACTGCTGTATTATCTCAAGATATAAATGCTTGCTACTTAAATATTCAATTTAAAGAAAATCATATTACTTGCAGCACCGGTGTAAGCTATAAACATTTTTCTCTTGATCAAAGTGCAGATAAGCTCTGGGATGAGCGTATAAAAGCGTTTCTATTTCAGTATCATTTTATAGAATAAAAGGGGGGATAGTAATGAATACGAATAAGCTAAAATTAAGTTTTTTACTGTTGCTTTTAATGACCATTATACAGTTTATTACAAGCTTATTCATTTTGCATAACCTACTTATAACTTCTTTATCATTAATAGCTTTTATCTTATGTTTACTAAGCTATGTATATATTACAAAGAAAACAAAATAACTATTAAAGCGGAATCTTCTATATGTCTATGAAAGATCCCGCTTTTTTATTTAAATTTATAAACTTAATGCAATAATTATATCATCTTAAGCCATAAAATAATTGTTGCTATCATTTTACAGCTTTTAGTTAACGATTTTGACTACTTAGCTCCCATTTGACTTTCTTGAGCTTGAATCATTCGTTTAACCATTTCTCCACCAATAGAACCTGCTTGTTTTGATGTTAAATCTCCATTATAGGTTTATCTCTTATATTTAATCCAAAATCTAGCTAATTTAGTATTGACATCTATACTAAAAAAGTTAATATTATAAATGAGCTAATTTTTAAATCAATTAGTTGCTAATATTAGAACTTAATCGAAGGAGGAACACATATGTCTAAACAAGGAAATTTATCTATTCATAGCGAGAATATTTTTCCTATCATCAAGAAATGGTTATATTCTGATCATGACATATTTACTCGTGAACTTATATCCAATGCTAGTGATGCAATTCTTAAGTTCAAAAAACTTTGTGATTTAGGCGAGATAAATGATCAGTTAAACGAACCATTTAAAATCACAGTTGCCGTAAATGAAGATCAAAAAACAATAAGCTTTTCTGATAATGGAATTGGTATGACAGAGGAAGAAATTGAAAAGTATATTACACAAATTGCTTTCTCCGGTGCAGAAGATTTTTTAGCTAAGTATAAAGATAAGATGGATCAGGAGCAGATTATTGGGCACTTTGGATTAGGTTTTTATTCTGCTTTCATGGTAGCTGAAGAGGTTGTTATTGACACATTATCTTATAAGGAAAACAAGTCTGTTAAATGGTCTTGTAATGGTGGCACTACTTATACCTTATCTGAAGGTTCAAGACAAACCCGTGGGACTACTATTACGTTATATATCAACGAAGAAAGTAAAGACTTTTTAAATCTTTATAAATTGACTCAGACTATAGAAAAATATTGTTCTTTTATGCCTATTCCTATTTATGTATTAGAGGAAGGCAAAGAGGCAAAAGAAGAAGAACCTAAACCTATTAATGAGACAACGCCTTTATATGTCAAACAACCTTCTGAATGCAGTGATGAAGCTTACAAAGAATTCTACCGCAAGTCTTTTATGGACTTTAACGAACCGCTATTTTGGATTCATTTGAATATGGACTACCCTTTTAAATTAAAAGGCATTCTTTATTTCCCAAAACTTGCCCATGAGCTTGAAACGATTGAAGGCCGTATTAAACTTTATAATAACCAAGTATTTGTTGCTGAAAATATTAAGGAAGTTATTCCTGAATTTCTGCTTCTTTTAAAGGGTATTATTGATTGTCCTGATCTGCCTCTTAATGTTTCTAGAAGCTTGCTTCAAAATGATGGATTTGTTAAGAAAATTGCAGACTACATTACTAAAAAAGTGGCTGATAAACTGATTAGTCTTTATAAAAAAGAAGAGGATAACTATAAGAAATTTTGGGATGATATTTCTCCATTTATTAAATACGGGTGTTTAAGAGAGTCTAAATTTTATGATAAGATGAAAGACTATGTCTTATTTAAGACAATACAAGATGAGTATTTAACACTTAATGATTATCTTGAAAAAAACAAAGATGTCGCCTCAAACAAGGTCTTTTATGTTTCTGATAAAAATCAACAATCTCAATACATTAAAATGTTTAAAGAAAATGATCTGTCCGCCGTTTATCTTGAGCATTCTATAGATAATGCATTCATTTCTCATATGGAGCGAGAAAATCATGAAGTAAAATTTGCACGCATTGACTCTGATATAGCCTCTACACTTAAAGAAGATGATGTAGATAAAACCCATGAAGAAAAGCTTACTGAGTTATTTAGAAAAACTTTAGCTAAAGATAATTTGAAGGTTTCTGTCGAAAATATGAAATCTAAGACAATTCCTTCTATGATCCTTATCTCTGAAGAAAGCCGCCGTATGCAGGAAATGATGAAAATGTATAATATGAGTGGTATGGGAATGAATCCTTTAAGTGATGAAATAACGCTTGTTCTTAATCAGAATCATCCGCTTATTCACACGATCTCTTATAAAGATCTTGGAGAAGAAAACACCAATCTTCTTTGTCTCCATCTTTATGACCTTGCAATGCTTGCCAACCAAACGCTTACACCAGATGCAATGCATGCATTTTTAGAACGCAGCAATAAACTGCTTGAAATGGCCATTCAATAAAACAAAAATTACGGGTGCATCATCACACCCGTAATTTTTGTTTTATTGATAAAAGCCTTCAGGATAATATGGATTAGGTACATAACAATTATCTATTCCAGCTGGTTTACATGTATCAAGTATCTTACATCCATATGACATAGTAAAAATGGTAAAACCTATAAGCAAAAAAGCACTCCCTGTAATTTTCTTACATTGATCATCTAAATTATTTGCAATTAATATACCAATTAGCGCAGAAAATATGACAACATTTGCTCCACATGTATTGAGTCCACATCTATTTGAATTAAACATATTTATACCACCTATTACTTATAATCTACTAATCAGTATATTATTTTTTTGAATTTTTGTTATTGTTTTCCATTATTTTTTTGATAATATTGCTTCTATCTCACAAACCTAAAAACTCTAAACTAATTAATACACTCTAAGTCTCTATTTGCCAGTAGCTTTTCTATATTAAATAAAGAAGGGCTATACTTATTAAATAGGTATAGCCCTTCTTCATTTATGGTTGTATGTTAATAAAGACTTCTTCTTGTAAAATCTCCGGTACTCCTATCTGTTTATCCATTTTCTCTGACTTACTAGGGATTACTTCATTCGATACTGAAGTACCCTCATCAGCCAAAAGCTTAGTATCATCTTGCTTTTCAAAAAAAGAATCCATTTCTTCTAGGACCAGCCCATTTATGTATAAGTATGCAGCAAGTTCTTTGCCTATGTATCTCACATGCCATGGTTCATACATGTATCCCGTGATATGTTCCTTACCCTTAGGATATCTAATAATAAATCCATAATGATGTGCATTTTCTGCCAACCATTTGCCTTCTTTTGTGTTTGCAAAATCTTGTGTTAAATGATATCTTACAGATTTAGCAGAAATATCCATAGCAAGTCCAGTTTGATGTTCACTATGCCCTGATTTTGCACTAACCTTTTCTGTATACGCTTCTCCATATTTGCTTATGTAATTATTATAAATAGTATTTTGCCTGCTATAAGATCGATATCCTGATATGGCAATTAAATGAATATTTTGCTTGGATGCCTGATTAAACATTATCTTTAAATAATAGGCTGCTGTGCTTTGCATATGCTTTTTCTCAAGCAAACCGACTTCCATAAACTTTACATTTGGGATCACAAGATCGGAAGGTTTATACGCTTTACCAACACCATTTTGCTTATTAACCAAAATATAAAAAGGATTATTTTTTGAATAAACCTGTGTATTCACCTGTGCCGCAGTTAAAAAACTATTTAATAGACAGATGATCATAGCCATCAAGATTATAAGTACTTTTTTTCTCATCTCTAGCCTCCAATTAATGTCAATTTTAGTGTTGATATACTTAATTATACTCTAAATTGACACTAATTGAAATATTAGGCTAAATAATTTGTATTTTATCTTTATTGCTATTTTTGCTTATAAAAGATCCTTCATAAGATCGCTTTCACTTCTAGCAGATAAGTAAGAAAGTGGTACATCAAATACAGTTTTTGCACCTACACTGCCTTCTTTATTCATTCTGAAAGCTGCTCTTGCATAAGCAACTAATACATTTGCAGTGAATTCTGGATTGCTATCTAACTTAAGCGAAAACTCAATAACATGATTGTGCTCCTCTTCATGTCCAGTTTTACCGCTTCTAAATACAAAACCGCCATGAGACATTTTTGCATGTTTAGCCTTAAGCTCTTCTTCACTGATAAAATGTACAATTGTATCATAATCTGCAAAATAATTTGGCATATTTTTAATAGTTGATTCAATCACCGCTAAGTCAGCACCTTCTTTGGCAACTACAAAACATTCTCTAATATGTTTTTCTCTCGTATTAAGTTTTGGATTTTTTGCATTTCTTACCTCTTCAACAGCCTCATCAACTGGAATGGTATATTGAATAGCATTTTTAACCCCTGGCACTCTTCTAATAGCATCTGAATGTCCTTGGCTTACGCCTTTTCCCCAGAACGTATAATCGTTACCAACTGGTAAAATAGCTCCCGCCATCATGCGTATCATCGAAAATAGACCTGGGTCCCATCCTACAGAAATAACGCTGGTTTTTCCAGCTATGCGTGCCGCATCATTTACAGCTTGATAATACTCTGGAATTTTAGCATGGGTATCAAAACTATCAATTGTATTAAATAACTTTGCAAGTTCTGGGCCTTGTATTGGAAGGTCTGTTGCTGAACCTCCACAAAGTATCATGACATCAATATCTGCTGTATAATGAACTGCTTCATCAATAGATAATACTTTTACGCCTTCTGTATGAACCCGAACCTCTTCAGGTGCTCGTCTTGTAAACACTGCCACAAGACTCATATCTGCATTTTGTTTAATTGCGGCCTCTACACCACGGCCAATATTACCATATCCAACTATCCCTACTCTTAGACTACGTATACTCACATTGCGCCTCCTTTATAATCTCTATTTAAAAATAACTGCAGTATCTAAGATCCACTTCCTTGTTCTACCCAACAATAGTAGTATCAAATAGTACTACTATAATACTACCTCTTTTTTAGGTTTTGTCAATATCATTTACTCCTTTTTATGGTAGAATAAAAAAATTTCTTCTATTATATATAAATAATTACTGGTATAGCTTGTGCTTATTACATTTAGATATCATAATGTCGACCTATTCTGAATAGTATAAAATTAAATAGTCTTCTTTAAATAGAAGCATTAATATTATTGTCCTATATTAATATTTTAAGGAGTGATCGTATATGAATGATATACCACAAGCAGAGGGGAAGTCTTTAGCCTTTACCGCAGCAAGCACTCATGGGCTTATTAACCTTTCTGATTATGCCGGTAAATGGGTAGTTCTTTTTTGCAACCCTGGTGAATTTAATGCTGTACACAGAAACGATTGGATTTCACTTATAAAATATGCCAAAGCATTTTCTAAAAAAGATATTCAACTTATTGGTCTTAGTACAGATAAAAACGCATCACACTTGCCATGGCTCTATTCTAACTATAGAAATGCTGTTTCCAGCCTCCCTTTCCCTATAATCGATGATCGCAAAAAAACTATTAGCCAAATTTTTGATCTTAGCAGCTCATCCGGATCTTCTAGATCAAGCAATGTAAAGTTATTTATTATCTCTCCTGATCAAACCTTAGTAAAAACGCTCAGCTATGCTTCACTTGGCACAGCTCAAATGAATGAACTTATAAAAACTTTAGAGGGACTGCAAAGCTCCTATCGGGCCTATGCACATAGTATAAATAACCAGCCCACTCCGTCAAATCCCAATTGTCCTGTTGTGCCAATTGTTGGTGAATATATTTTAGGTAATCCTGTAAATGTTGATCCTACCTTATTAGATTTTGTTATCTATGCTTTTGCGCTTATAAAACCGGATGGTACTTTTGAAGCATATTCCACAAGATATTTAAGAGAGCTTACTGATCTAAAAGTTGTTAATCCAAATCTTAAAGTCCTTATGGCTATAGGCGGTTGGGGTGCTGAAGGCTTTTCAGATGCAGCCCTAACCCCTACATCCAGATATAATTTCGCAAGAGAAGCAAGGCGTTGGGTAAATGAGTATAATCTTGATGGAATAGACCTTGATTGGGAATATCCTGGAAGTAGTGTTGCTGGTATCATCTCCAGACCTCAAGATACTGAGAATTTCACTTTACTTATTACTGCACTTAGAGACGTATTAGGCCCTGATAAATGGATTACCGTAGCAGGTACGGGGGATCGTTCTTATATCAATAACGTTGAGATTGCTAAAATAGCACCACTTATTAACTACTTTAATCTCATGGCCTATGACTTTAATGCAGGTGAAACGGGAGAAACAGCAGGTAGACATCAATCCAATCTCTATCCATCTAGTCTTTCTCTAGGCAATACAAGTGTAGATACTCAAGTTCAAAATCTTATAGCAGCAGGTATGCCATCCTCTAAAATTATAATGGGCCTTCCATTCTATGCACGTTATGGCGCAACAAGCACAAGAACTTTTGATGATATAAGGCAAAATTTCCTCAATGTAAATGGCTATACAGTCCGTTTTGATGATGTAGCTAAGGCTCCTTATATTGTAGGACCAACTGGTAATTTTGCTTATTCATTTGATAATCCAATTTCTATTTATTATAAAGGCCTGTATGTGCAAGAAAATTGTTTAGGCGGCTTATTCTCATGGCAGTCTGCTATGGACTCTGCAAATATTCTCGCACAAAGTATGTCCCTTGGTGTAAGAGATATTGAAGCACTTAGACAAATGTTGATCACAGACTATTCTTTTACTCCTTAATATTTTAGTTTAATTCTTAATACACATACAAAAATAGAGGGAAGTATTATACTCCCCCCTATTTTTTATTGGTTATTTCTATTATTCTTTCTATAACATCATTTTTCTCATATGTTTTAGTCAAAAAATCATCTATCTTTTTATAGTTAGGTGCCTATACTTGAATCCACCTATTAATGTGATATAAATAAATAGATTTCTCTTTAACCGGCAGCTTAGTAATCTCCTCTATCGCTTGAGTGTAAAGCTCCAGCTGTGTTTTATACTTATCTATAGTATACGCTATATTTTCTGTCATATTCTCATAATCAATATAATCTGTTTTATAATCAATAATAACAATACCGTCATCTTCTAAAAATAACGTATCAATTACCCCTTGTATGAGAATATCTTCATCCTCTGGATAACTTAGATCAATAGTTTTAGCTTGGGCAAGATAAATAAATTGTTTTTCTTTCCATACATGCTTTGCTTTTTTCATACGCCTAACCATATCTGATTCTGCAAACTGTACCAAACGTTTAAGATCTATTACTTGCAAGGTTTCTTCTTGTATTTTATGCTCACAAATAAGTTGATCTAGCGCTTCTTTTATTGCTTCTTCTGTCTGAGCGGTTAAAAAGTCTAGGTGTTCAAAAACACTATGAATAAGCGTTCCTCTTCTCGCACCTTTTATTTGCTGCACTTCATTAATAAATGCAGGGATTCTTTTGTCATCTTTTTGATGCGTAAGAGGAATTATTGTACGTTTTTGATCTGATTTATTTTTAATCTCAGATACTGACATTTTTATTGGAAGAACTATGGCATTTTTGTGTGGATACTCAAATGATAACCTTTTATAGATTTCTTCCTTATACGGCCCATACGTCTTTGCGGTATCCCATTCACTTATTATTCTTTTTTTATCTTCACTTATACTTGCAGATTGTTTATGCTCCATTATCAAATCCATTTTATGCCATAGAGCAAGAATCCATCTCGAGTCTCCTTCTAACGTATAATTCAGTTCAGTTCCAGCTGCATCTCTAATATCCGCAAAATTAGCATGTGCAAACAAGCTCAATCCTATCCAATTAAGATAAGAACCTGCTCTTTTAACGCCCAAAGAAAGTATCTCCTTTTTACCCCTCACACCAAACAGACTCCAATTTTTAGCCTTTTGCTTAAAATCCGATAGCGTTCCTGTAATAAACAGTTTTTCTTTAGCACGGGTTAGGGCTACATAAAAAACCCTCATTTCCTCGGAAATGTTCTCAGAAGTAATCTGATTTTTAACTGCTATTTTAGGAATCGTAGGATACCGTATATGTTGACTCGTATCTATAAAATCTGGAGCCAGTCCTAGTTCATTGTGCAACAGGACATTTTTTACAATATCATTATTATTAAACTTCTTAGCTGTATCACATAAAAATACAATACCAAATTCTAAGCCTTTACTTTTATGAATACTCATAATCCGAACTAGATTTTCATTATCCCCGACAAGTTTAGCCTCACCTATTGCATCTGAGGTTTCTTGTAATCTATCGAGATATTGAATGAAATTAAATAACTTGCCATTATGACTACTTTCAAATTCACTGGCATACTTTCTAAACATTTCTAGATTTGCTTTCTTTTTTGCCCCCGTTGCTAGCATCGTTACATATCTATAATAACCTGTTTCTACATAAATCCTGGCTATCAGTTCTTCAATTGAGAACTGACTGCATTGCATACGATATGCTGAAAGCTTCTTCATAAATGCTTGGATAGAATCTTTTGCCTCTTCCTTTTGGCAGTATACTCTTAACGCCTCATAAAAACATCCCACATCCGATGATTGTCTAATAACAACAAGGTCATCTAGACTTATACCAACGATAGGTGAACGTAGTATTGTAATAAGTGGAATATCTTGAAAAGGATTGTCAATAATCTTGAGCATTGAGAGCATTACCTGAATTTCTATAGCCTCAAAAAAGCTGCTGTTTACATCTGCATAGGCACCTATTCCTTTAGAAAGCAGAGCATTTTCATAGATAGAAGCTTTATTTTTAGTAGCCCTTAAAAGAATAACAATATCTCTAGGCTCTATTTTTCTATAGCTCTTCGTTTCATTATCAAATAAATGAGTAGGATTTGACTCTCCTTTTAAAAGTTTATCAATAAGGCTTGCCGTCATTAACGCTTCTAATTCTACACTCTTAAGATCTTCCAACTCATTGTCGTCACTTAACGCACTTCCTTGGCCTTCACTTTCTTTTGTCTCTAGGATATGCAGCTCTATCTGGTTTGCAGGCATAATATGATTTGTATCTTCTATATTGTCAGCCTGATAATGATTACCTACTTTTAGTTTTGCATAATCATCATATTCAAGATCGCCTACTTCTTTACTCATGAGTTGTTCGAATAGTTCGTTTATACCATTTAGAATATTTGCACGGCTCCTGAAATTTTGTGAAAGATCAATACATACCTGCCTAGCATCACTGCCTCCCTCTAGCAAATATTTCTCCCAAGTTTCATACTTGTTTGCAAAAATAAGTGGATTAGCTAATCTAAATCTATAAATACTTTGTTTCATATCCCCTACCATAAAACGACTAGGGCCATTTATCCCAGAAGCCTCAGCTATAGCGTTTAATATCATTTCCTGAACCATATTGCTATCTTGATATTCATCAATATAAATTTCTTTATAAAACTGGTTTAGCTCCTTAGCTGCATCTGTATACGTAATGCCTTCAAATTCACCTGCAGTGCTAAAGTGCGGTGTTACAAGCACTTTCATACATAGATGTTCTAAATCACTATAATCCACAATTCCTGCATTTTGTTTTGCTTCTTGATATCTGACTTCAAACATTTTAATAAGCTCTATTAATATTTTCATTAAGCTTCCGACTTGTGGCAAATGGTTGAGCACCTTATCATCACTAATAAACAATAAGTCTTCTTGTATTCCCCTAATGATATCTTTAGCCAGGTTTCTATAGTCCTTGACTCTTTCTTTAAGCAGTTCATCACATTCCTGTTTTTTTCGTGGCAGACTTGCAAATGTTATAGCTTGTACTTCTTTAACGATTTCGTCTAAACTCTGTGTTTCATTAATAGTCATCAATCGCCTTCTATCTTCTTCTATAACACCTAGGTAAAGTTCTGGTCCACTAGCTTTTTTACATAGTACTATAGCTTCTTCATAAAGTATCCTAATGTCTTTTATTTGACATAAGATATACTGTTTAATAGGCGCGCTCCAAGGCATCTGTTCCAGCGTATGATACTTTGCAGATAACAACCTTACTTTCTCATCCATCCACACTTGTGGAAAGGGTGTACTCTTTGAAAATGTGTAGATATCTAAAATAAGATTTGCAAGAGGAGACATCCCTTGAACACTGCCATATATTTCAGCTATTTTTAAAAAATCTTCATCTTCTTGTTCAAATTTCTCTTCAATCATTTCTTGCAAAATATCCATTTTCATAATACCAAGTTCAGCTTCACTTGCTACTTTAATATTAGGATCTATATCTAGTTTATGAAAGTATGTTTTAATGATCTTAAGACAAAAGGAATGAATCGTAGAGATTGAAGCTGTCTGTACAAGGGCTATTTGCCTTTCTAAATAAGCTATTGTCTCAGCAGCTACCTGCGTATTTTCTTGAAGTAATTCATCTTGCATAGCATCAATCTTGTCTGAGAGCTTACTTGTGATCCGTTCCTTCATTTCATTAGCCGCGGCACTGGTAAAGGTCACAATAAGAAAGCGATCCAGCTGTATTGGCTCTTCAGCACTGGATCCTGCAATTCTATTTATAACACGTTCAGTAAGCACTGCTGTCTTGCCTGATCCAGCAGCGGCTGAGACTAATATATCTGCATTTCTTTTATCAATTGCCGCTTGTTGTGGCTTAGTCCATGCCATTAGCCATTCTCCTTTCCTGTACATAACTTTTCCCATATAGTCTCTTTATTTAAATAATCCAGCTTATCATACATGTTATCTGGCTCATTTTCATTAAACTGACAGATTGTATGATATTTACAATATAAACAAGGATTTTTATCCCCTAGGCTAAATGGCTTTGCACTTACTTTCCCCTCCAAAATTTGTTTTCCTAAATTTTTAATGGTATTAATAATATGATTTTCTAAACTTTTAAACTGTTCTTCACTAGCTACTGATGAGCCTTTTTTAATCGTGCCGTCTTTGTTGATATTAACTGGAATAGTCATTCCTGTATTGGCCTTATCTAATGCATAAATGACGTCTAGTTCCTCTAAGGCCAACCCTGATAATTTAAACTGTTTTAGATTACTTGCATCAATCTCTTCATCCGTCATTCCCGGCTGGTAGTTAATATAAGGATTACTAATATGAAAATAAAATACGCCCCCAGGTTTATACTCCTTATTGAGTTTCAAATACGTATCTAAATATAATAAAAGCTGCAGCTGTAATCCATAATAAACTTCTAATAAGTTAAAGTTCTTATTCCCTGTTTTATAATCTAATATTTTAATATAGTTACTCTCTAAATCTTTATAGTAAACATCTACGCGATCTATTTGTCCTGTAATCACAAGTTTTCTTTCTTCATCAATAGCTATTTGAATAGGAGGAAGCACTTTTCCCTCAGCAAAACTAACTTCATAACTCACAGGAATAAATTCACTGTTTTTAAGATGAGCTGTCAGTGCATAAATTGCGCGTTTTGTCATTTTTTCTAGTTGTGCCGTGGTATATTTTAACTTTCCCGCCTCTTTATGTGCTATATGATATTGCTGCATTGCAAATAGCGCTGCATTTTTAACTGAAGTGTCTATTTGCTCTTTACTGGCATCCTTCCAAGTTGTTTTGAGCGTATCTAATTCTTTAGGATACTGCTCTAGCGCAGCATGAAAAAGCGTTCCTATTTTGGCATGATCCAGTGTAAAAAGCTTTCTTTCTTCTGCTTTAATGCCATAACGAATAAAATAACAGCATGCACAGCTTCTAAAACTCTCTAACTTAGAAATACTGGTATTTAAAGTAGTACCATATAATAATTTGGTTGTATGTTCATCTAAATAATGTTGCTGATTTGTATAAAATAGGTAGGATGATAACCCTAATAAACGTTCATGCCAGATTTCATCTTTACAATACCAGCTTACAATATCTTTCCATATATCATCCGTTACTCGGCCTTCAATATATTCTCTTAACATTTTTCCTACATATCCAAAAGTTGGTAATGGGCTATTTACATACGTTAACAAATCCTTTGCTATTTCTTTTTGCGCACTATAAAAAAGTTTCTTTATTTTATAATAGACTAAAGAAGGCCTTAATGATTTGCCGTTTTCATCCGCTAGTACCGCACTAATATAAAGCTTCTCAGTAGCTCTGGTAAGTGCAGTATAAACTGAAAAATTTGAAGAGTAAATCGGTTGATTAACTACAGTATCACAAAATTTTTCCTTGACATAGTGTCCTTGTTTACAGATCTTATTTAATGTCACCTTGTCCATATCTGAAAACAACTCAATTGTATCACATATTCTAGGAATAACGCCTTCGTTGGTTCCTAAAATAAACACAGCTTTTATTCTTGGAAGCCTTGTTCTGTCGATTGTTCCAATAATCACCTGATCCTGCGAAGGAGGTATAATACCCATTTTTAAATAGGAAAAGCTTGTGCTCACTATCTTTTTATAAGTCCCTGTCGTAACATATTCTTCACCCAAAATGGCAACCAATCTTTCAAATACATCTATCACTTGATCCCAAATTTGTGAGTTTTCAAGTTCTAATAATCTATTAAACGCTGCTTGATGCTGCACAATATAAGTTTGTACTTGCTCATACGCATGAATATCTTCTAAAAAGTAATAAACACTTTTTGTAAGTTCTGTTACTTTAATTTTTCCACTAAGTTTTATCTGATCTATGCGTTCTTCTAGTTGATCAATAGGTTTTAAAATGTTTTCTCTGATCTTGTTGATGTGCCTCTGATGTTCTGCATTTTCTTGATCAAATGCCCATATCTGGTGCCACTTCTTTTTCCCTTTTATGTCATATGCCAATATATAATTCTCTAAAATATCTATTTCATCCCTATTGCTGTTTAACATATAAGTCCTTAATAAAGTCATCATACTTTTGTAGGAATAGTTTGAAGTAATGACCTCTAATACCCCCTCAATAACAGCTATTAAACTGTTATTATGAATGCTTTTCTTCATATCTAGAAAGTAAGGAATATCATATTCATTAAAAATACTTTGAATACCTGATTTATAGGCTTCTAAATCCCCTACAATAACAGCGATATCCCGGTATCTGTAATTACTATCTCTAACTAACTCAATAATTGTTTTTGCAGCTTGTTCTATTTCCTCATTTTTATTAGCATATAGCGCTAAATGTAGATGATCACTTTGACTCTTAAAAGGTTGGACATAGGAATCTAAATAGTATTGTTCAAGATATGCCATCTCTCTTGATACATCCACCTTAGCATAGTCTGTTAAAAGATACTTTGTTGTATAAGGCACAGCTTCGTCCTCACAGGTATTTATAAGCTTCTGATAGGTTTTTATACTTTCATAAAATGGATTAGTTTCTCTTACTTTATCACTTAACCCATAGGATCTATCTGCTGGTAGTGTAATTTTTAAACACTTAGCTCTCCTAATAAGTTCTTTAATAACAGCAATCTGTGTATGTGTAAAACCATAAAATCCATCTACCCAAATCATAGCATCAGATAACTTATTACTTTTATAAATAGTCTGGGCAAGCAGACTAAGTGTTTTCTCTGCGGTTATAAATTGATCTTTTATATAAGCTTCAAAATATTTATAAATAAGTTGAATATCATGAAATTTACTTTTAAATAATGGTGTGGCTAGTTCGTCAGTAATAAGTTCTTGTAATACACTATCATCTATTGTATCTTGCTCAAATACAGTTATTAAACGATTGATAGATTCAATGAATCCAGTATGATAAATATTTTTTCTAAAAAATATAAGCTCTTTTTTATGGTCCTCTACTATTTTTTTTAGGATCATAATGCGTTCTAGGTCATCTATAACAGGAAGCTGCGCTTTTCCTGTTTCTTTAAAAACTTCCCTTGCCAAAGTATTAAAACTTATAACTTCTACCCTAAATAGGCCTGGATACAACCTTTTTGATAAGTCAATCTGAGTTTGAAGGTTAAATTGTTCTGGAACCAACATCATAAGATCTCTATAGTCACCTTTTTTAACTTCATCTTCTATTTGCCCATAACAGAAGGTTGTTTTTCCGCTCCCAGCTCTTCCTAAAACAAATTCAACTTGCATCTCATCCACCCTCCTTTTGCTTAAGTTCTATTCTAACATATCTTGATAGATATATTATAGCTATTGTTTAAGATACTCAAACAAAAAAATCCTCTAATGTATGACACTAGAGGACTATATAATCATTTTTTAGTCTAATCTGTTAAGATATGATTTCTTTAACAACTTGATATCTTTTGGATCAACATAAGGATATACACTTTCTGCACCATCCAGCATAATAAGGGCTTCATCCAAATAAGGTATGCTTTGAGCAGGTTCTTTTGTAACCTCTATACTAAGCTGTGCAAGCTGCTGAAAAAACTTTACTTTTTCTATAATGTATTCTTCATATGCCCCATGAATCCCTTTATCAAATCTGAATGTATTATCTTCATAAATACCCCTTAAGATGATATAAGCTTCTTGCGTATTACCTATTTCTTGCAGGAGCTTTGCCATGTATATTCTTGAATTCCAATGATAGGGATCTTGTTCTACATACTCCGGCAATACCTTTCTTCTAGCATTTAAATAGTCTTTAATCATTAATAATTGATCTCTATCCACTCTACTTCCCCCCAATAAAAAAAAACATTTATAAATTTCTTATATTATAATTTTATGTATAAATTTCTCTTATTGTTACATATTTCCAATCCCTCTGTCAAGTAAATAATAGTATCTTATAAAACTTATCCCCACAAAAAAAGAATGCCCCTAGAAGGACATTCCTTTGCGTAGTTATTTTCAATTATATCACACGTTTTGCACCAATAAATGGTTTACTGCCACTTGAGAATGCACTGCTTATAATGATACCAGTACGTTCATCATTTGCATGGATAATTTGTCCTCCGCCTATATATATGCCTACATGAGATACACGTCCCTTATAGCCATAAAATAATAAATCTCCTTTTTGAAGATTATTCGCATTGACAGCATAACCATTATTCGCATACTGCATGCTGGAACTTCTTTGAATACTCACGCCGAAATTTCTCATGATTTGCTGCGTAAATCCTGAACAATCTGTTCCTCTTGTTAAACTGCTGCCTCCATATACATAAGGATTCCCTAAAAATTGCTTAGCGTAAGATACAATTGAATCACCTAAGCTGCTTGATTTTGCTGATGTCGCAGTTTTTGTACTTGGTGTTCTAACAGCCATATTAACTTGCTGTTGACTTATCGTAACCTTTTGTACTTCTGATAACTGTCTTATGGGTAAATATCTTAATAAATCTTCTTTTACAAAATCTTTATGTACAAAACCTTCAAATCCTTCTTGGCTTATTTTATACCAATCATCTACTTTATAATGGACAGAAATTTCGTCTCCATGATAAAACTTTCCTATAATTGCCCCTTTATCTGTTGATGGATAGTCTCTTACATTAAGACCTCCTGCCACTTCTACAGTTGCAACGACTCTATGTACTGTAATGAATTCAGATTTTACATAAGCTGTAGACCCATCTTTTAAGGTAAGTCGTAACCAATCATTTGACTCGGTTACAATTTCTACTGGTACTCCAAGGCCTACTTGCTGTAGAATCCTCGAGTCTGTTGTTGCTTTTTCTCTTACATTTAATGTCCCTGTTGCTACTGTTCCATAAGCTTGTCCATAAGCTACACTTGGAATAATAGTTACCATAGCTGTCATAACAACACCTAGTAATATTTTCTGCAAACGCATAAATAAAGCCTCCTTAAAAATGATTTATTGCATTATGAATTGATTCATATGTAAAACACAATAAAATTTATTAACTAATTGTTACAGAATTATTATATACAAAATGGATATTTGTGTCAAGTTTTTAATTAAATTTAGGCATTTTCTGTCATTTTTATTAAAAACACCATAAAAAAACCTTTATTGTTCATTATGAACTAAAAGGTCTAATAAGCTAAATACCGAGCGCAATATTTTGTCTTTTTATAAAATACGCTAACTCATATTTTGAACTAGGCGCTGTTTCATAAACACAAAAATCTGGTGAGACAAGCTGAATGATTTTACGTGCTATTTCATGATCAAATGGTTGATGCGGATCCATCTGCTTAATATGATTTTTAAGAATTCTATTCTTACCGTATTTATCCTTAGTTTGTCTGTATTTTTGTAATGTATAATTATGGTCTCTTTGCATATAGTGCTTTGGAAGTGTCTTATTAAGATGTACAACTTTTATTGTATCTTTTAAGTCACCTAAGTTACTCATAACTTTTTCAATATAATTAAATGCTTGTAATTCCGTTGCAATTTTGGGGTTTGTTAAAATAAGATGCGATACATCTAGTACATATCCCTTATGCAGATACTTTACTTGTTCTATAAGGTATTGAACAAGTTCTGGGTTAAGATAAGTTAAGCCTGGCCACCAAAGGTTTTCAAATAGCAGCATGGGGCCGTCTTGATCTTCTCCAAATACTTCATTAATAAGTTCTATACTTGCTTTAATGATCTCTTCATCCGAATAAGTATAAGTAAATGTAAAAGAATCTTCTATAAGTATATGACTAATATGGAATACCATATATTTAGCGCCTAGTTGTTTAGCTCTTTGATACTGCAGTTTATAAGAATCTATAATAACCTGTTTGTCATACCCGCCATAATAATCATATACCGCTTCCCTGCTGCCTAAAATCTTACTCACTTTATCTATGTCTCCATGCCAGAAATCAAGCCACATAGGATAAAAAGATAAATGTACACCCTCTATAATGTCGGAAGGAATCTGTTCAATAGGGTAACTCGCTGTAAGACCAAGTTCAATGCCCTCTATATTATTTTTTTTAATAAAATCAGTTATATTTTTCCAGTCATTTTCAAACCATTGTAGTTGCGCTGGAACTGTAGACAGGTGAAATAATCTTTTCATAGCGTTCTTCTTTCTGTATTTATTTCTCTTTAAACTTACATACACCCATCTCTGTCGCTTGAGACGCAATACGTTTAAACTGCTCTAGCTGCGCCTTAGTAAGATTGTGTTTAGGTATTAACTGAGCATTTACTTCATCCACAAAAAATCTAAGATCATACTTTGTTTCTACAATCTCAATAAATAAATCCCATGGCATCTCGTCTTGTGTCGTCCCTAAATCAAGTATAATCTTGTCTAGTAAAAAAGTATACTTCACCCCAAATGCAAATGCAGGTGTCTGCATTTGAGTAAGCGTGATTTTCCAAGTTCTCCAAGGAATGAGCAGAAATATCATAACTGGAACGAGTAGTAACAGCACATGACTTGTAATAAAAATATCTAATGTAACTGTTCTATTGATCATTTTATAAATATATACACCTAATAATACAACTCCCAATAACATTATTACCTTATTTGCAATACCTCTAAATACTACCCACATATTATATCTTAATACATCTTTCACTTTAAATTCTACATTAATTAATAGTTGCTGATCTATAGCTTCCTTCATAAAAAATTATGCTCCTCTTTATTGATAATACTTGTACCTTAATACCCCATATAAATAATTATGGAGCTGTATGTAACAAAACAAGGCTTAACAGTTTATAGATTTCTCTAACTATTAAACCTTATCCTTTACAGTTGCTTGATATATTTAAGTATAAGCTGGTCGAGTTTTATACTCAAGATGAGTATATTTTCTTTATCTAACGTTAAACTATCTTGTTCTAACGCCTTATTGAGTTCCGCCCTTAACTCTTCTATTTCTAGCAATAGTTTTTGTAACATAGCCGCATTCCTTTACAACAATGATATCTTTTCTCTTATAGTATGGTATCTGATTCTGATAATATACCTCTAGCATGGCGTTCTGCCGTATCTTCTTATCACGATCCTGCTAAATTAATGGTTTTTTCTGTAAATTACTCATTACTCTATCATTAAGTGCTTCTGCAGCGTTATAGCCCATTTTCTTTTGTCTAAAATTAATTGCAGCTGTTTCACAAATAATAGCAATATTTCTTCCTGGTCTTATTGGAATCGAGTTTGTAACTACTTTTATACCTAAAATATCAGTGTATTCATTAATAAGTCCAAGGCGGTCATATTGTTTATTTTGATCCCAGAGTTCCAGCCTTATGACAAGATCTATATTTTTCATCTCTTTTACAGAACCAACCCCAAATATTTGTTTAATATCAACTATCCCTATCCCTCTTACCTCAATAAAGTGTCTGATTACTTCTGGTGCACATCCTAAAAGCGTATTCGCTGAAACTTGTTTAATTTCTACTGCATCATCTGCTACTAGACGATGTCCCCTTCGAACAAGTTCTAGTGCTGTCTCACTTTTACCTATACCACTTTCCCCAGTAATAAGTACGCCTTCCCCATAAATATCTACTAATACGCCATGCATAGAAATCCTGGGTGCCAACTCAACATGCAGCCATCTATTGGCCTCTGCTAAAAAACTGGTAGTTGGCAAGTCTGTCTTAAATATAGGAATGCCATTTTCCTTAGCACATGCCACCATACACTCAAAAGGTTCTATTTCTTCTCTGCATAAGATAATACATGGAATTTCTTTATACGACATAAGTCGTTTGATTTTTTTATCTCTTTCCTCCTCACTTATTTTTTCTAAATAAGTATGCTCTACTTTCCCAATGATTTGAAGCCTAGTTGCATCAAAGTAATCAAAAAAACCTGCCAGCTGAAGCGCAGGTCTGTTTACATCACATACGGTAATCTTTCTATCTTTATAATCAATGTCTGGGGTCAATAATTCAAGTTTAAATTGTTCTTTTAACTGACTTACTGTTACAAAATACACCTAATCTCCTCCTAATCTATTCTATCTTTCGATTTTATTATACCACCTATTGTTTGCTTTTGATACACTCTTTACTTAAGCATGTATATGAAAATACGCATAAATATTATCCGCAACTGCTTTAGAAATCCCTGGGGCCTCCTGAATTTCTTGAAGTGTTGCCTGACTTAAACGCTCTACACTTCCAAAATGCTGAATCAATGCTTTTTTTCTTTCTTTGCCTATACCCTTAATATCGTCAAGTACAGACTGTATCTGAGCTTTGCTACGTAATTTTTTATGATACTCTATTGAAAATCTATGCACCTCATCCTGTATTCTTGCAATAAGCTTGAAACCTTCGGTCTGCTTTAATAGTACAACCTCTTTTTCCTTATATAATAAACCTCTCGTTCTATGCTTGTCATCTTTTACCATCCCACAAACAGGAATATTAAGCCCATGTTTAGTAACTATTTTTTCTGCTGCACTCACTTGACCTTTTCCGCCGTCAATAAAAAACACATCTGGCACTTTTGTAAAACTATTTTCTTCTTGCTCATTACGCATTCTTAAGATACGTCTTTCAATAACTTCTTCTATGCTGCCATAATCATTAGCACCTACTACACTCTTAATCTTGAACTTGCGATAATCACTTTTCTTAGGTTTTCCACCTTCAAATACAACCATTCCACCAACTGATTGTATCCCTTGTGTATTGGATATATCGTAGGCTTCTATGCGATAAGGCGTCTTTTTAAATCCTAAAGCTTCTTTAAGTTCTGATAATGCACCTGTGGTCTTTTGTTCTTCTTGTTTTAAATGTTCTCCAAATCTTCCAAAAGTAAGTTCTGCATTTTTACTCGCAAGTTCTAAGATTCCGTGCTTTGTCCCTTTTTGTGGGATAATAAGTTTTACTTTTGACCCTTTTTTTGCAGTTAAGTAGCTTTCTAAGATGTCCATTTCATAGGGAACTCTCTCTATAATAATTTCTTTAGGTATAAACGTTGCATCAGCATAAAACTGAACAATAAAGTCTCTAAAAATAGTTTCTATAGTCTCGTCCTCAGTATCTTCTAAATAAAAGTGCTCTCTGCCTACTAACTTGCCCTGTCTTACAAAATAAACTTGTATAAGCGTATCTTCCGGACTTTTTGCAAAAGCAATAATATCTTGGTCAGCCATACTATTTGTCGTAGCATTCTGCTTTTGCTCTAATTTTTTTATGGCATGTATTTGATCTCTTAAAGCAGCTGCTTTTTCAAAGTTTAATTGTTCAGCTTCCTTTTGCATATCATCTTGCAGTTTTTTAATTATGCTATTGTACTTGCCGCTTAGAAAATCTTCCACTTCTTCAACCATCTCAGAATATTTGGCTTGATCTATGTGCCCCGCACATGGTGCATAGCACTTTCCAATATGGTAGTTTAAACAAGGTCTTTCTTTACCTATATCTTTAGGTAGATTTCTTGAACAAGTTCTAAGTGCCCATGTTTGCTTAATAATATCTACAAGTTCCCACATAGCCTGTACATCTGTATAAGGCCCGAAATATTTGCCCCCATCTTTTTTCATATGGCGAACAATCGTAAGTTTTGGAAAGGCATCTTTTATATTCAGTTTAATATAAGGATAATGCTTATCATCTTTAAGGCGGATATTATATTTAGGATTATACTTTTTAATAAAGTTACACTCTAAAACCAATGCTTCCATTTCAGACCGCGTCACAATATATTCAAAAGACCTGATGTTTTGAACCATTTTTTTTACTTTCAGCGAATGGTTTCTGGAGCTTTGAAAATATTGTTTGACACGGTTTTTAAGATTAATCGCTTTACCGACATATATTGTTTGATTGTCTTCATCCTTCATTAAGTAAACTCCTGGCTGATCCGGGAGCTTTTTGAGTTCTTCTTCTATATTAAACATAAGCTTCTCCTTTATGCATAACTAGGCTTTATCTTTCTCTATTATAGCATATCTCGTAATATTACTGCATTGTTTCAGTTGTATTAAATTAGTATATTTTGGAATAATACATTGAAATTATGGTAAATTTTATATATACTTAACTTAAATACAAATAATTAAATCAATAAATTTATTTAATTATTAAGGAGGATACCATGAAAAAATTTAAATCTTATAAAGTCTTATGTTTGACCTTAGGACTTGGCATTGCACTGTCTGGTACTGTTTTAAATGCTGCAAGCATTACAAAATCACTTAAAGCTGTTTATAGCAATATAGCTATATCATATAATGGGCAGACTAAAATATTAAGCAGTGAGCCTTTTTTAGTAAACGGCACTACATATGTACCCCTTCGTGCAGTAAGTGAGATCATGGGAGCTAATGTAAATTGGGCTAATAATACGATTTATATTGCAAGCCAAACAAGCTCCAATGTTTCAACTGAACAAGAGCTCGCGGCTAAAAACTTTGAGATTGCATCCCTTAAGCAGCAATTAGACGTTGCAAAAAAAGAACTTGAAACCTTTAAAGGCACTGGTACAGAAGGAAGTAATCTAACAACCGCTGCCATTAATAATACTTTAAGCAAAATTAAAGATACTTACTATGATGATTACAATATCGATTGGGAATTTAATCTTAGACTTGTCTCTAGCCGTTTAGAGCTAACTGTCTCTTATGACAGCAGATATGACAGCAGCGACTTTGCTAAAACAACTGAATCAAGACGCAAACAGTTTATAAGAGAAATCTGTTATGATATTGCAAGTGCTCATAAAGATACTGAAATTAGAGGAACATTAGAGGACAGCCGTACAGATAAAGAAGTTGCAACCTTCAGATATTCTAAAACAGGTTCTTATACCTATGAAGAAGAGTCTTATCTTTCACTTTCTGAGTTTGAAACAGAACTGGAAAGATACTATAAAACAATTAATATCGTAACACCTAGCATTCCCATTAACGCCATAGACCTGAGTGAAAGAAGCAGTACGTTGACAGCTACACTTAATGTGAATCTGAGAACGAGCGGTACGGATTACAGAGCAGCTTGGAATGATATTAGCCGTAGCAATTTAAGAAAGTATCTCGACGACATTATTGACGATATAGAAGATGAATATAGTACTTATGATAAAATTATTATTGTTGTGAAAGACAATTCTCTTGGCCTCATTGCCGACTACGAAAACGGCAGCCTTATCATCAATACAGTTTCTACTAGTAATTAAAATAAATATTTTAAATGATTCTTTATATAACTATGAAAGGGTAGCATATCACAATGTGATATGCTACCCTTTTGATTATCCCTTTAGATACTTTTTAAGAAACTGACCCGTATAAGACTTTGCCTTTTTAGCAACTTGTTCAGGAGTCCCTTCAGCTATTATCATACCACCGCGCATGCCGCCTTCTGGCCCCAAGTCAACTATATAGTCTGATGTTTTAATTACATCTAAATTATGCTCGATTACAACGACTGTATTACCAGTTTCAACTAATCGGTCTAATATCCCGATCAACTTATGAACATCAGCAAAATGTAGCCCCGTTGTAGGTTCATCTAAAATATACATAGTTTTGCCTGTACTGCGCTTACTGAGTTCTGTTGCAAGCTTAACTCTTTGCGCTTCTCCCCCTGATAGGGTTGTAGAGGGTTGTCCTAATCGAATGTAGGATAGCCCTACATCGTATAATGTTCTAAGTTTACGCTCAATAGCCGGTATGTTTTGAAAAAACATAAGAGCCTCTTCTACTGTCATATGAAGTACATCGGATATAGACTTCTCCTTATATTTTACTTCTAAGGTTTCTCTGTTATAACGTTTGCCTTTACATACCTCACAAGGTACATAAACATCAGGCAAAAAGTGCATTTCTATTTTTATCATCCCATCCCCTTGACACGCTTCACATCTTCCCCCCTTAACATTGAAGCTGAACCTGCCTTTTTGATACCCCTTCATTTTAGCTTCCTGGGTTTGCGCAAATAAGTCTCTAATTTGATCAAATACTCCTGTATAGGTGGCAGGATTTGACCTTGGTGTTCTGCCAATAGGTGACTGGTCTATATTAATCACTTTATCAAGATATTCTATCCCTTGTATTTCATCATGAAGACCCGGTTTTAATCTCGCCCCATTTAAGTCTCTTGCAAGTCTCTTAAGAAGAATTTCATTAATTAATGTACTTTTTCCTGAGCCAGATACGCCGGTAATACAAGTAAATGTCCCCAGCGGCAGACGCAGCTTAACATTCTTAAGATTATTCTCTCTTGCCCCTTTAACAGTAAGATACTCTCCACTTCCTATTCTTCTGATTGGCGGGATATCTATTTTCTTTTTGCCGCTAAGATATGCGCCAGTCTCAGACGACTCACAGGTCAAAATCGTATCAATAGGCCCTGATGCTATGACTTCCCCGCCATGTTCCCCGGCTCCTGGACCAATATCTACAATCCAATCTGCTGCATGCATGGTATCTTCATCGTGTTCTACCACAATAAGCGTATTGCCTAAATCTCTTAACCTAACAAGGGTCTGTATAAGTTTTTCATTATCTCGTTGATGAAGCCCGATACTCGGTTCATCTAAAATATAAAGTACCCCTACAAGCCCAGAACCAATCTGTGTTGCCAGCCTTATTCTTTGTGCTTCCCCGCCTGAGAGCGTACCGGCTGACCTTGATAAAGTCAAGTAATCCAGGCCTACATCTACAAGAAATCCAAGTCTGGCATGAATCTCATTAAAAATCTGTTCACCTATTTTTCTTTGTCTCTCATTAAGCGTAATAGTCTCAAAAAAGCTCTTTAATTCACCAATAGACACTTGCGTAATATGATTGATGTTTTTGTCTCCAACTGTAACAGCAAGAGCTTCTGGCTTCAGCCTTGCGCCTTTACAGCTGCTGCAAGGAATACTTGTCATAAAGTTTTCATACTCTTGCTTCATACCTTCAGAATTCGTTTCTTTATAACGTCTTTCGGTATTAGCCAGTACTCCCTCAAATACATAGTCATACTCTCTTGTCCCATATTCGCCGGTAAACGTAAATTTAATAGTATGTTTGCCTGTACCATAGAGGATTATATCTTTAACTTTTTGCGGCAAATCTTTATACGGTGTATCTAAGTCAAATTGATATTTTGCCATGAGTGCATTAAAAAGCGCATAGGCGTAGCTTTCAGGATTACCTATTGAACCCCATCCCATAACAGCTATTGCCCCTTGTCTTAAGGTAAGACTCTGATTAGGAATAACCAGTTCTGGATCTACCTCTAGTCTTTCTCCAAGTCCTGTACAAACCGGGCATGCTCCATGCGGATTATTAAAGGAAAAAAGTCTTGGCTCGATTTCATCTATGCTGATATTACAATCGGGACAAGAGAAACTTTGGCTAAATCGCATCTCTTCTTGCCCTATAACATCTACAACGAGCAGGCCTCCCGTTAACTTCATAACTGTTTCAATAGAATCTGTAAGCCGCTTTTCTATACCGTCTTTAATACTTAGTCTGTCAACTACTACTTCTATCGTATGTTTTTTATTTTTATCCAGCACAATCTCTTCTTCTGAAAGATCATAGATTTCTCCATTAATACGTACTCTTACATAGCCTTGTTTTTTAGCATGTTCTAAAACCTTCTCATGCAGGCCCTTACGCCCTCTGACTACAGGTGCTAATAACTGAATACGTGTACGTTCTTCAAGCTCCATGAGCTGATCTACAATTTGATCTATCGTTTGTTTTTTTATTTCTTTTCCACAATTGGGACAATGTGGGATACCTACCCTTGCAAATAAAAGTCTAATATAATCATATATTTCTGTCACAGTTCCTACTGTAGAACGTGGGTTTTTACTGGTTGTTTTTTGATCAATAGAGATTGCCGGTGATAGGCCTGTTATGCTCTCTACATCTGGTTTTTCCATTTGCCCTAAGAACTGTCTTGCATAAGCTGATAGAGATTCTACATAGCGTCTTTGCCCTTCCGCATAAATAGTATCAAAAGCAAGTGAAGATTTTCCAGATCCACTGAGTCCTGTAAAAACAATAAATTGATCTCTTTGAAGCTCTAAATCTATATTTTTAAGATTATGCTCTTTGGCACCTTTTATTATAATCTTATTTTTCATACATACCCCTTCTTAAATTATCCATAGTTTTAATCTATTATATCACATGCTTTTTATTTTTCAAACATATGTTCGAGTTTTTTTCAATAACTCTATGTCACACTTTTTTCCATAAAGAGCTTACGCTATAAATATCTCTTACTACTATTGATAGGGTAAAATAATTTGGTTCAGCTAGTATATACTTATATTGTTAATATTTATATTTTTATACTAGGCATTATATGGTAATTTGTTGTTGCATATTGTTGTTTAAACTTAATCATTGTATACTATTATAGTACGATTACACTATACACTCACATTGACACACTAATGAGTTGGAGGGCTCTGCATATGAAAAACAATAAACCTTTTTATCAACACATGAGAAAGATTAAGAGCGCCATACTTGTTTCATTTGTGCTTATAATGAGTACTTCTAATCTGTTGGCCAGCACTATTTCTGTTTCAGTTCAGAATAAAGCTTTAGACCTGCGTAGTAATCAACCTTATATTTCAGCATCAAACAGCACTATGATTCCCATTAGAGCTGTAGGTGAAGCCCTTGGTTTAATTATAGACTGGCAAGAACCTCACATCACATTATCTGGAAGAAACACCTTAACGCTTAAGAATACAGTTGCAAGAGCTAATTCTAGAACGAAAGCGCTCGTTATAAATGGTACGACATATTATCAAGCTATAGAAATAAAAAATAACAGAAGTTATATTAAGTTACGTCTTTTAGCAGAAGCTTTTGGTTACCAAGTTGATTGGAAAAATGGTAAAATAACAGTTTTAATCCCTAAAGCTATTGCCACACCTATAGACACCCATTCTATTATTACATTTGAAAATAAAATATTAGAACTCGTTAACATCGAACGTATTAAGGCTGGTCTTTCTTCTTTAACAATGGATGAGCCACTTAGAATTGTGGCTCGTAAAAAATCTGAAGATCTGCGAGTTAATCGTTATTTTGATCATATAAGCCCAACATATGGTTCACCCTTTGATATGATGACAAGCTTTGGTATAAGTTATACAATGGCCGGCGAAAATATTGCTATGGGCTACCAATCGCCAGAATCTGTTATGCAGGGTTGGATGAATAGTCCAGGGCACAAAGCAAATATACTTAAACCCGAATTCACATTAATAGGTATAGGCTATGATGCCAGCGGTCATTACTGGACACAAATGTTTATTCGTAAATAATCTTATAAAGTCCCGGCTCAATTTTATTGAATCCGGGACTTTGTCTATTTACTTCATTACTTCATTACTTGATTACATCATTTCTATTTCTATATCCATCACAACTGCTTCTGTATGACTTTCTATAAAACTAATGACCTTATCCAAACTGCGGCTTAACTGTGCCTCAGAATTAGAAACCATACTTATTCCAAGCATGATGGTCTGGTGCACATCAAGCAAATCAATCTCATTAATAGATACATTGAATTGATGCCTTGTTTTGCCTATAATACTTTGCACAATCATTCTTTTTTCTTTAAGCGAATGCACCCAGTCTGCGTATAACTTTATTTTTATAACCCCTACAAACATATCATACCTCACTATAATATTTCTTGAATTTATCTATGCTTATTATACTGTAATTGAATGTGCACTATGCAACAAGCTCTATTTTCATAATACATTGATATAATAAATATAATATAGAGAAACAACATATAAACTTGATTTATTCACTACTATAATGGTGTTTCTCAGAATGATTTCACATTAAATAATATCATGAATAACTTAAACTTTAAAATGTGAAATCTATACTATTATACTGTATAATAAGTATTATATTTATAGTTTATAAGGAGGGTGCTATGCTAGGATTAGCTTTAGAAGGTGGCGGCGCTAAAGGCGCTTTTCATATGGGAGCAGTTAAATCACTTCTAGAAGAAGGTTACACTTTTGATGCTGTAGCCGGTACCTCTATTGGCGCATTTAATGCAGCTATTATTGCACAGGGTGACTTTGAACTGGGTTATGAACTTTGGGAAAACATGACCACTTCGTTAATATTTGATATTGAAGATACCAAGCTGCAAAACCTGCTTAACAAGAACATAGACCGTGACACGCTATTTTATGTGTCTGCAAAGCTCAAAGAATTTGTTGCTAATAAAGGATTAGATACAGTAAAAATCAAACAACTCTTGGATAGTTATATAGATGAAGATAAACTAAGAGCTTCACCTATTGATTTAGGCATGATTACAGTTTCTTTATCTGACTTAAAACCACTGGAACTTTACAAAGAAGATATTCCCGAAGGTAAGATAACAGCTTACTTAATGGCCAGTGCTAATCTCCCCGTTTTCAAACTTGAACCTATAGCCGGAAAATATTTTCTTGACGGCGGTATTTATGACAATTGTCCTATTAATCTATTAATCCGTAAAGGATGTACCCGAATCATTGCCGTTAGGACATTTGGCATCGGTATCTCACAAAAACCTAAAAATACTAATACTACAATTCTTTCTATTCTACCTTCTGAAGATCTAGGAAAAGTTTTAATTTTTGACAATGCCCTTATTCAACATAATTTAAAGCTAGGTTATTATGATACAAAACGAGCACTTTATCAATTAAAAGGCACTAAGTACTATATCTATTCAACAGACAATATGTTTTTCTTAAATGTCCTGCTATCACTTTCTGCAGATACTATACTGCAAATAAGTAAGAATTTATCTCTTCAGTCATATACCCAAATGCAACCTGAACGCTTATTGTTTGAAAAGGTTCTTCCTAAGCTTAGCCGGCTTTTAAAATTAGATATGTGTAGCACTTATGAAGATCTTATTTTGAGCCTGCTTGAGCCTATCGCTTTAGAAAGTGATATAGAACGATTTAAAATTTATACTTTACAGAACTTTATTCATGAGCTGAGTGCAACTCCTAATAGTTTGGAAACAAACCTACAAAAAAAGCCTGTGCTTTTAAAAGTAGGCTTAGTCTTTATTCAACACATTGCAAAAGCATTGGCTTTATGAATAAAAATAAAGATATAGCATATCATCCTATGAAATACGCTATATCTTTATTTTATTACGCTTAAATGCATTTAACGATATATAACTTCCGTCCCTGGAAAATGATCCAACTCTTCAATATCTTTTTCTTCATATATTATTTTTATAGCATCAATCCACTCACCTTTAAAGTCCCTTTGTAAAAAGGATTCTTCTAAAGTAATTAATGTAATCTTTGAACCTGTACTGCCAGCATTTAAATACTGCATCCACGTCTTGTTTTTATCATTAGATTCTTGCTTCTCTTTTAAATTAATAACAGCTATTTTTTTGCCGTCTACCTGCTCAATTGCTTTTATTTCTATAGGGAAATTATCAAAGTACATCTTAGATAACTCATATGCAATAATTTCTAACTTCTTTTCTAACCTTAAATCCTCTTGTACGGATATAGTTTCTAATTCTTTTTTATTATACGTATCAGTATCTCCTGTAAAAAGTGCTAATTGATTTGACTCTACTAGATTATTCTCTTCTTTCTCAGTAGAACCCGTAGCATCCTTTTCTTTTGTATCAGCTGGCTGCGATACATTTTGTTGCGGTTTACTCTCACCGATCCCATTATTAACAGCACTGTCTCTTTGTTGAATTTGAGTTATAGTAAAAACTATACCAACTATTATAACTGCAACAGCTATAATTGATAAACCCCAAACTTTGTAGTTGTTTTTATTTTTCATTGTTTGACCTCCTTTTATAGCCTTATTTTAAAGTCTCTATACTGTGTCTTCGGTGAAGATGTGTATATCCATATTATACATGTTCTACTACATTTTATCAATTCTTTATAGCATCATCTTAATGATAGCATAGCCTGCTCATATTATCTATCCTTTATAGCAAAAGTGTTGGATTTTCCTCTAATCAATGTTAAACTATAGTTAATATTGACTGTACTATCCTTACTAAAAATAGTATATTCATTCATTTTAAGAATTAGGGAGGTATCACCCAGATGATTAAACTCGTAACTGACAGTACTTCTTACATACCCCAGGAATATATTGAAAAGTATGATATAAGTATTATTTCATTAAGTGTTATTTTAAATGGGAAAAGCACACGCGAACTCGAAATCGATACTGAAAGTTTTTATAACGAAATGCAAAATGCACAAGAAATGCCTACTTCTTCTCAGCCTGCACCTGAAGAAGTTTTCAAAACTTTTGAACGTATTATTCAAAATGGTGATTCTGCCTTAGGCATTTTCTTATCATCTGATATGAGCGGAACTTTTTCAGGCGCTCATATCACCCGTGATTTACTTTTAGAAAAATATCCACATGCCCAAATAGAACTGCTTGACTCAAGAACCAATTGTATGCAGATGGGTTATGCAGTTATTGAAGCAGCCCATGCAGCCTCTCTTTATAAATCTATGGATGATATCATAAAATCTGCGATGCACGTTATCACACACAGCACATTTTTATTTATTCCTGATACATTAACATATTTAAAAAAAGGAGGCCGCATTGGTACTGCCGCCTCACTGCTTGGCAACTTACTCCAAATAAAGCCTATTTTAACTGTACAAAATGGCATGACCACGATCTTTACTAAGGTACGTACCAAAAAGAAAGCTATAGATACTATGGTAGATAAATTTTTACAAGATATAAATGGGGCTGACCTTGGAGGCGTTATCGTCCATCATATTAACTGCCCGGAAGAGGGGGCGCTTCTTGCCAATAACATTAAAGAGAAAGTGCATATTGATGTTACTATTCAATGTATAGGTCCTGTAATAGGCCTGCATGTAGGCCCCGGATGTGTTGGTATTGCTTACTATACTAAATAATTCCTATTTTATCTGCTTACATACATCTTCTTTAACGCAACAAGCATATCTCGTAATTCAGCTGCTCTTTCAAACTGAAGGTCTGCAGCTGCTTTTTTCATATCTTTATCTACTTTCTTCATTGCTTTTTCTAGCTCTTGATGTGTCATACTTTCTGGTGCCTTATCTTTAAACAGCTCTTGCTCTTGTTTAACCATTTTAGTTGCAACAATAAGGTCTCTTATCTTTTTCTTAATTGTTTTTGGTGTAATATTATGTGTCTTATTATAGCTCTCTTGAATGGCTCTACGTCTTATCGTTTCTGAAATAGCACGTTCCATAGAGTTTGTAACACGATCAGCATACATAATAACTCTGCCCTGTGCATTTCTGGCTGCGCGACCTATTGTTTGTATGAGAGCCGTTTCTGAACGCAGAAAACCTTCTTTATCTGCATCTAATATTGCAACCAGCGAAACTTCTGGTATATCAAGTCCTTCTCGTAACAAGTTAATCCCTACTAATACATCAAATACCCCCAGCCTAAGATCCCTAATAATCTCAATACGCTCGAGCGTATCTATATCAGAATGCAGGTATTTTACTTTTACACCCATCTCTTTTAAATACTCTGTAAGATCTTCGGACATTCTTTTAGTCAGCGTCGTAACTAATACTTTTTCATCCTTGGCTGTAATTTTATTTATCTCACCTAAAAGGTCATCTATCTGCCCTTTAATCGGTCTTACCTCTACAATAGGATCTAGTAGCCCCGTTGGTCTTATGAGCTGTTCTGTGACTTCCAGTGAATGCTCTAGTTCGTATTGTGCCGGTGTAGCCGAAACAAATAAAATCTGATTAATTTTAGATTCAAACTCTTCAAATCTAAGAGGTCTGTTATCAAGTGCCGAAGGTAATCTAAAGCCATAATCTACAAGCACAGTCTTTCTTGCTCTGTCTCCATTATACATCCCTCTCACTTGCGGTACCGTCATATGGGATTCATCAATAATCATCAGATAATCCTTTTTAAAATAGTCAAGTAATGTAAAAGGCGTACTCCCTTCCTCTCTTCCAGCTAAATGTCTTGAGTAATTCTCTACCCCCGAGCAATATCCCATCTCCCTAAGCATTTCAATATCAAAATGGGTTCTTTGTGCAAGTCTCTGCGCTTCTAAAAGTTTATCTTCTGACTTAAGTTCTTTTAGACGTTCTTCAAGTTCCTCTTCTATTCTCTTAATAGCTAACTGCATCTTATCTGAAGAAATGGCATAAAAAGAAGCTGGAAAAATAGCAACATGATCTCTATATCCAAGAACTGCTCCAGTCAGAGGATCTATCTCAGAAATTCTATCTATTTCATCCCCAAAAAATTCTATGCGTAGCGCTTTCTCTGACATTGCAGCAGGAATGATCTCAACAGTGTCGCCTCTTACTCTAAAGGTCGCCCGGGCAAAATCCATATCATTTCTTGTATATTGAATCGCTATCAGTTTTCTAAGTACATCATCTCTGTCCATTTCTGCATGAACTCTTAATGAAAGGACTTGATTCGTATAATCAATTGGATCTCCAAGTCCATAAATACAAGATACACTGGCAATCACAATAACATCTTCCCTCTCACATAATGCTGCAGCAGCTGAGTGCCTAAGTTTATCAATTTCCTCATTAATGCTGGAATCTTTTTCAATATACGTATCACTATGTGCAACATAGGCTTCTGGCTGGTAATAATCATAATAAGATACAAAATACTCAACTGCATTATTTGGAAAAAACTCTTTAAACTCGCTATATAACTGCGCCGCTAAGGTTTTATTATGGGCAATAATAAGTGTTGGTTTTTGGACTCTTTCTATAATGTTAGCCATTGTAAATGTTTTTCCTGAACCTGTTACCCCCAGTAATGTTTGATATTTATTGTTTTGTTTTAAACTCTCCACTAATTGCTCTATAGCTTGTGGCTGGTCACCTGTAGGCATAAACTCTGAAAAAATTTCAAATTTATTCATAATTCTCCCCTTCTAAAAATAGCTTTTCTATTACTATAATACATTTATGGATTTCTTGCTATAGTCATTGTATACCTTTTACTTAAGTAAAACAGCCCCAATATCAAAAAGTCCTAATCTCTAGAAGATCTTAGGACTTTTTGATAGGTTATTGATAGGAAAAGCTTGAACATTCTGTTTCTCCGTGGTGGCTTGCATACTGTCCATTTACCTGGATGCCACCCGCCATACAGATATCATTTTGATTATAAACACATTGTTGAACGTTACAAGCAATACCTGTGTCAGTATTTGGGTCTATGTCTATTGCAGCATTTGTCATATTACCCTCATTATCACAAAAAGTATTGCAACATGTCTCATTGGATGCACTCGCCGTTTTTCCACTTACAGTAATGGCCCCCATCCCGCAGAAATTATTGGAATGGTGTAAACATGTGCGTACACTACATCTTAACTTGGGCATAGTCTCTCTCCTTCATACACATTATGATTATAGTGTGATTGAAATAAGAGAAAAATATACTTATAGTATAAGCATTATTTATTCCATTGACTTTTTGGTATAAAACAGAATAAGACAGGGGCCGCTGATCCATTAGGCAGAGCATAAATCAGTTCACTCATTTTATTTTCTTTTACAATACCGGCTACAAAAGCTTGCTTTGGCCCTTTGACAAAACCATTCTGGGGCATTGCATAAGCTCCTTTATCGGTATAAGCAATAGCACCTTTATAGATATTACTTCTAACATTAAAAAGTACACCTGTCTCTTCTTTAACCCTAAGCCTTAGCCAATATAACATCCCATAATTACCTTTGTTGATCACTTTTTCTCCAGTTAATGCATCATAGCCTTCAAGCCAATCTTCCATATTATTTGCAGGCAGTCCCAGCATAATCTTATAAGGCTTATCATTATTAATCATTAAATTATAATATCTATCTGCATTCTCAAAACTGCCTCTTGTATGTATACCATCTTTTGCAAGTATTGGTAAGGCGTCTATATCTGCAATCTGTGTATCTTGCCCAATGACTGCAATAGTGATATGTACTTCCTCGTTACTATAAAACTCTATCATGCCAGAAACAGTATCCCCACTATTCCACTGACGCTTTACAGTATCAAATAAATATTTTTTTTCTCCTGCAAGTAGTGTGTATTCATGATAAAAATCTTTATTTAAAAAATCAGCCAATGCCAATGATCCTGCGTGCAGAATATCATTTGTTGGACCTCTTGTCCCTTCTCGTCTTTTGGTTACTGTAATAGGTGTCTCATTTTTATTTTCCATCATAATAACTAAACGTTTATTTTCAAAACTATCATTCATTATATTTTTATGATGGTAAAGTACTCTGCCTGCACCTTGAACTTTATCTTTATACAAAATACCTTTTTGATTAACTGATTCAGGCGAGTTACTCATTAGAAGTTTAGCTCCTGTATTTGTAACCGTATAATCATCCACTACACTATAATTTTGATAATTAAACTGTGCATAATTATCTATAACACTTCCTATAATGCCCTTTTTAAACTTATAATCAAGTTCTGTTTGTATAATCTTATCGGTAATAGTAATTACCTTTTCAATCTTTTCACTCATATTACCATAAGCATCTTTAAGCTGAAGTTCAATACTATATTCCCCTGGATAAAAAAGGGCCCTTGGCTTTCCTATCGTGCTATCCTTTTGATTACTTTTTTTATCTATTATGCTATAACTCCATAATTCTTCTTCGATTGGTTCCCAAGCTTCATTCTCATAGGTATATTCAATATCTATTTCTTCTCCTTGAGCAAAACTTTCTTTAGGTAGTTGAAGTTTTGAAATAATAGGCGCTATATTAGGCTGTATACTAATACTTTGGGTAAACCACTCACTCCAGTTATTTTTACTATCTTTTACTCTTAAGGAAATATAATGTTCTCCTGGCGCAGGCTTTTCCAAAAAAGCTTCTAAACTTGAACTTCTATTTGCTTTGTCATGATCTATCTGCCATTGTCTTTCAATAATGGCATCACCGTCTTGGTCAAAACTTTGATCTAGTATTTTAATAGCTTGTCCCGCAACAAAAGTATTCTTTTCAAAAGCAAACTTCGCTACTGGTCTATTGCCTTCAACTTTTTGACTTATATCCTCGATCAAAGAAAACTTAACTGTACTAGTTACATTATCTAGTTCAAATAAAATGTTGAACTGTTCACTTATAAACTTAAAAGGCAGTAAAAGAGCCCCCTTTTGAATAATCGGAGCAGCTTCTAATTTGACCGTTTGGCCATTAATAGTGGCCGTCTGCTTTCCCTCTGTAAGGACAATCGTTTTATTATATTGCTTTAAGGTTATTCTACGGGTTTTGATATCAAACTGTCCATGTATATCAAGCATTTCATCTGCAATAAACTTAAAAGGTACATATAATTTATCCTTAATAATAGTTGGTGCGCTATTAAGTTGATACTGTTTTTGATTAATAAATGCGTATTTACTATCTATCTTAAGCTCAATACTTTGACGATCGGGCTCTATGTAAAACTTATTACCTACTGTTTGACTAAGTTCTGGCTCCTCTAAATACTCAGATGCCTGTATATAACTCATAGGACTGCAGGCTAATATAAATCCCATAGCTATACTTATTATCTTTTTTTTCATCCTCTGTCTCCTACTCTCATACTTTTTATGTCTTATTTACTCCAAAATATCTAGTTTTATTGGGTTATAAAGTATGATTATACCATAATTTGCTATATTTTGTTAGTTCAATTTATAACAAAGTTTTATTTTCTTCTTAAACACTATGTAAGAATGAGAAGCCCTAGCATCATACCTACTATAGTTGCAATTGTTGTGGTTCTTCCATTCCATATCTTTCTGGACTCTGGAATAAGTTCTTCACATACAATATACAGTATGATCCCTGCCGCAAGACCAAGGGCAGTCACAATATAATTAGGACTTATCCCACTTAGCACATAACCTAATATGCCAGCTACCCCCATAATACTCCCCAATATTAAGGGGATCATCATAACAAGTGATATTTTTACTTTTGCCTGCTTAAATGTAATAGCTAAAGCAATCCCTTCCGGAATACTATGCAGCATAAGTACAATAGCAAACTTTTGTATAGCTTCTGCCGACACATGAGATAAAGCCCCTAACGCAAACCCTTCTGGAATATTATGAAGCGCTATGCCTATAACGAGTGTAAACGCTGTTCTAATCATTTTAGAGCTATTTACTTTCATAAGTTTTTCGAGATAGGGCGTAACATCATCTAGTAACACCCCGATTGTTACACCTATCATAATGCCTATCATCACGAGATCTATTCTATTTTTTTCTATTGCTTGGGGCAGTATGTCAAAGCATATTAGTGCAATCATCAGTCCTGATGTGCCGCCAAATAACATCCCAATTAATCTATTACTTTTAACGCGAAATACATACAAAAGAATAATGCCGATTTCAAGTCCTATCCCTTCAGCAACAAGTGCAATAGCTGCAATAAGCCATATATTCATATCGATTCCCCCTCCTATAAATGTATGGACAAATCCAAAGTTTAGAACTAAAAAAGCTCGCCATCACGGCGAGCTTTTTAACCATTTGTTACTTGTTTTAATTTTTCTGTCTGATCTACAGTAGTGAGGGTTGATATAATCTCTTCTATATCTCCATTTAGTATTTGATCTAACCTATGCAGCGTAAGTCCTACTCTATGATCTGTTACACGTCCTTGAGGGAAATTATAAGTTCTAATACGTTCACTCCTATCCCCAGTACCAACTTGACTTTTCTTTTCTGCAGCTTGTTCAGCATTCTTTTTTTCTTGCTCCATTTCATAAAGCCTTGCTCTAAGTACCGTAAGGGCTTTATCTTTGTTTTTAAGCTGGGATTTGCCATCTTGACAGGATACAACAAGACCTGTAGGCACATGTGTTACACGAACAGCTGAGTCTGTTGTATTAACACTTTGCCCTCCATTTCCTGAAGATCTAAACACATCTACTCTAACATCGTTCATATTAAGCTCTACATCTACTTCTTCAGCTTCTGGAAGAATAGCTACAGTTACTGTTGATGTATGAATACGCCCCCCTGATTCAGTAGTCGGAATACGTTGTACACGATGTACCCCGCTTTCATATTTAAGTTTCGAATACGCACCTTGCCCCTTTATCATAAAGACAACTTCTTTAAACCCACCTATTCCATTTTCATTCAGAGACATAAGTTCTGTTTTCCAACGGTTACGCTCTGCATACATTGTATACATGCGATAAAGGTCTGCTGCAAAAAGTGCCGCCTCATCTCCCCCAGCACCACCTCTTATTTCTACAATAATATCTTTATCATCATTTGGGTCTTTAGGAAGGAGAAGTAATTTGATTTCATCTTTAAGAGGCTCTACTCTTTTTTTGTGTTCAGCTAATTCTTCTTTTACAAGTTCCTTGAAATCATCGTCTAAATTCTCATTTAACATACTGAGCGCTTCATCTATAGATTGTAACGTGTTTTTATATTCCTGGTACTTCTCAACAATGTCTCTTAAGTCACTATGTTCTTTCATTAATTTTTTCCATTTATCTTGATCGGCTATTATTTCCGGCTGACTAATTTGTTCACTTATAACATTGAATTTCTCAACTAAATCGTCTAACTGCGTAAACATGGGTCACCTCATTATTTAACAAATTTAAAGCACAGCTTAACTACTTTTAAAATAGTTTGCTATTACTACTCTATCTTTTCCGGTTAAATCTTTTATAATTTGTATATCTTGAAATCCTTCATTTATTAATATATTTGTTACTGCTTCTCCTTGGTTATAACCTATCTCATATGCCAATATCCCGTTTGGTTTTAAAAATGGCTTTACCTGATTAGATATTTTTCTGTAAAAGGTAAGTCCGTCTGCGCCATCTGTCAGCGCAAGCTTAGGCTCATAATCATTTACTTCCTGCATTAAGTCTTTGCATTCCTCTTTTGAAATATAAGGTGGATTTGAAACAATTAAGTCAATACTTTTAGGCTCGCCTTTAAAATCACTCAATAAGTCGCTTTTAATACAGTTTATTCTATGGTCTACACCATGATACATTGCATTTTTCAAAGTTACATCCAGTGCAGCTTGTGAGATATCGATAGCTGTGATCTGAACGTCTGGCATATAATGTGCCAGTGAAATACTAATACACCCAGAACCTGAACCGATCTCTATCATCTGATGCATTGGCTGCTTTTTGGATATATTAATAATAGCCTCAACTAATGTCTCTGTATCTTGTCTGGGAATAAGTACTCTTTCATCTACATAGAAGTCAAGTGCCATAAACTCTTGGCTTTTTGTAAGATATTGAAGGGGTATACCCTGTGTTCTTCTAGCTATAAGGTATAAGTATGATTCTTCTAGTTGGCCAGATACAATCTCATCTCTGTTTAAAATGAGTGTAATATCCTTGCAGCCCATTAAATAACACATAAGTAGCCTGGCATCGATCGCTGCATCTTGTTTGTGATAGGCTCTTAACGTTTGCTCACCTTGCATTATTAATTCATGTAATGTTGTATTCTGACTACTGCTTGCTAACAGACTCATCATTTTCGAGCACTCCTTTTACAGCTTCAATAGCAACTTGTATTTGCATATCATCTGGCTCTATAGTTGTAAATTCTCTTTGCAGCCACATACCTGGTTTACTTAAAAAATCTGCTAATTTATTGTCTGGAGATATTCTTGCCCATCTTACAAATTCATAAGACAACCCTGCTATAATAGGAACCATAAAAATACGTATAAGTGTTCTTTGCCATAAAATTTGTGTAGTAAATAACGTAAAGACTAAAATACTTGTAATCATTACGATAAATAAGAAACTTGTCCCACAGCTTTTATGAAGTCTGCTACAAGCTTTAACATTTTCTACTGTTAATTCTTTTTCATTTTCTAAACAATTAATCGTCTTATGTTCTGCCCCATGATACTGAAAAGTTCGTTCGATATCCTTCATTTTAGAAATGAGTTTCATATAGATGAGAAAGATAGTAATACGTATTATACCTTCTATGAGATTCTGAACAAAAGAACTTGTAGCTTGATGTCTAAATAATCTGCTTATAAGCATTGGCAGGACCATAAATAGTCCTATAGCAAATACAAAGGATAGACACATTGTGAGTCCCATTATAATCTTTTCGCCTTTATCACCAAGCCTGTTCTGTAACCAAACTTCAAATTTACTCGGCTCTTCAGCATCCTCTTCTTCACCATATAATTCTGCTGAAAAACTAAGTGTTTTCACGCCTAAAACAAGCGATTCAACGAATGTAGCCATACCTCTTAGAATAGGCAGCTTTAAGATTTTAATGCGTTCCATAATAGTTGTGGAGTGCTGAATATCTGTAGTGATTGTCCCATCTGCCTTTCTCACTGAAACAGCATAAATGTGACGCCCCTTCATCATTACCCCTTCAATAACAGCTTGTCCTCCAATATTTATCTTTGCCATTCGCTCACCTCCAATTTTTGCAAAAAAAAGGTTGAGACCATCCTCTCAACCCCTTTTGTAATTTCTTACTTATCGTATTTTTTATTAAATTTATCAATTCTTCCTTTTGCTGAAGCTGCTCTTTGTTTACCTGTATAAAAAGGATGACATTTTGAACACACTTCTACATTGATTGATTCTTTTGTTGAAGATGTTTCAATAGTGTTACCACATCCATTACAAGTAACTGATACTGCTTCATATTTTGGTTGGATTTCTTTATTCATTTAGATTCACCTCTTTCATCGTTCTTTTCTATATTAATTTTCAATCTAGCGATTTTGTGACAACAGTAGAATTATAGCATGAGTTCTTTGACATTGCAAGTATTTGCCTATCAATTTCAACTAAAAATTATAAAGTTTTTTTCATACGTTCTACAAAATCTTTATTGCTACCGCATACTAACATCGTATTAATTAAGTTTTCTGTAACCTCTGAGATATTATTGCGATTGAGCTCTTTGCGAATACTATAGGCAACGCTTACTTCTTCTGGCAATAAGAGCAGATCATCCCTTCGTGTTCCTGATTTATAAATATCGATAGCTGGGAAAATTCTTCTTTCTGAAAGAGACCTGTCTAAGACAAGTTCCATATTACCAGTTCCTTTAAATTCTTCAAAAATTACCTCATCCATCTTACTTCCTGTATCAACTAGAGCAGTCCCTAGTATTGTAAGACTCCCCCCATTTTCTATTTTTCTTGCAGCACCAAAAAACTTCTTTGGCATATGGAGTGCTGCCGGATCAAGTCCTCCAGATAGTGTTCTGCCGCTTGGCGGAATAGTAAGATTGTAGGCTCTAGCCATACGCGTAATGCTATCCAGCAAGATAACTAAGTCTTTACCTTGTTCTACCATGCGTTTCGCTCTTTCTAATACCATTTCTACGACTTGTTTATGATGTTCTGGTGGCTCATCAAAAGTTGATGCAATAACTTGAACATCTTTGCCTTGTATAGAACGCCTTATATCTGTTACTTCCTCAGGTCTTTCATCAATAAGCAGTACAATAAGTGATACTTCACTATGATTATGTGTAATTGCATTTGCAACATGTTTTAAAAGAACTGTTTTGCCGGCCTTAGGCGGCGCTACAATAAGTCCTCTTTGGCCTTTTCCAATAGGCGCAATGATATCGATAATACGGGTAGATAAAATATCTCTTTCATATTCAAGATGAAGTCTTTCATTTGGAAACACCGGCGTCAGTGTCTCAAAATTAGGTCTATATTTAGCCCGCTCTGGTCTGTCCCCATTAACTTTATGCACATATAAAAGCGCTCCTGCTTTTTCACCTTCTTTTGGCTTTCTCATATCGCCTTCTATCCAATCCCCTGTTTTAAGATTGAATCTTCTAATTTGAGAAATAGACAGATAAATATCATTTTCTCCGCGCATAAAGTTCTGAGATCTTAAAAAACCATACCCGTCTGCCATAATTTCAAGAATACCAGCACCCACCATGCGTTCGCTTTTCATTTCTATTTCTTGAAGCGCTGGTTCTTCGATCAGCAGTCCGTCTTCTTCACTTTCAGCATCCCGTTCATCTAAAAGCACCTTAGTCGTCTCTACTATACTATCCTGATTAGCCTTATCTTCTAAAAAAGAGGAGTTATGACTTTCTTCAATATGAGTTATCAGCTCACTTTTTCGCATTTTGTTAATATTTTTTATGCCTAAATCCTTAGCTTTTTGCCTTAGCTGAACTAAAGTTAATTCTTCTAAATTACTCATTAACCAATAACTCCTTTAGCTTCTTTAGTTTTATTAATTAGTTTAACATATATCACGCTTTTATTTCAAGCAAAGATTAAGAAACGTCTGTCCTCACTTTATTGTGTTTAGACTTTAAAATACCTATCTTCTATTTCCACTGCGCTTATAGGCTTGTTCCACAAAAAACCTTGTCCCATTTCACATCCGAGTCTGCTCATAATGTGCAGTTGTTCTTCATTTTCAATACCTTCAGCAATTGTTTTTAAATTAAGTGTTTTGGCTATAGAAATAATAGCTTCTACTATTGTTCGGTCTTGAGGATTCTTTACAATTTCTCTGATAAATGAAATATCTATTTTAAGATGATCAAACATAAATTTCTTGAGATATCCAATAGAAGCATACCCTGTCCCAAAATCATCAATGGATATTGTAAACCCATAGCTCTTTAATTCATGAATCACAAGTTGTGCGATACCTACATCCTCCATAACGGTTGACTCTGTAATTTCTAGTACGATATATTGCGGCTCAATCTCATATCTATTTAAAATGTTTTTAATATTCTTAGCAAGATTTGGATTTTTAAATTGAAGCGCGGATAGATTAACTGAAATAGGTACGATTTCATAACCCCTATCAATCCACTTTCTAATCTGCACACATACCTTTTCTATCACCATGATACCAACTTTTTCAATAAGATTCATCTTTTCAAGTAAGCCAATAAACTTTCCTGGCAGGACTAATTCTCCATTACCCATTAAACGCCTAATGAGGGCTTCCATCCCTACTATCTTATTGCTATTAAGATCTACAAATGGTTGATAATAAACTAAGAACTCATCATTTTCAACTGCAATCCTCATGTCTGATTCAAGAAGCATATTATTTTGAACTTCTTCTTGTATATCTTTTGTATAAAAAACATAAGAAGAGTAACTTATCTCTTTTTTTGCTTTTGCAAGTGCAATTTGTACCATCTTTACAAGTTCACCAGGACTAGTTGAGTTCTCTGGATAAAGTACTACCCCAGCCTTAAAAGCCATATACATATAACTGTTGTGGATTTTTATGGGCTCTTGCATTACTTCATTTAATGTTTCTAAAAGTTTCTTAGTTTCCTCTATATCTTTTATATTTTGATGGATAACTGCAAATGTATTATCAGTATATTTAAAGATTTCTTGGTCTTGATTTAAATAACTCTTTATTCTATGTCCTACTTCTTTTATAATTTTATCGCCTACGCCTAAGCCATATGTATTATTAATTTCTCCAATTTTTTTAATATCAATCAAAATTACAGTAAATTTATAACTATTTTTCCGCGATCTTTGGACTTGTTTATGTAAGCTTTCTAAGAAAACTTTTTCGTTTGGAAAATTAGTTAGATAATCTATATAACTTACCCTGTAAACTTCTTCTTTCATTCTTTGCGTTCTTGTAATATCCTTAGAAATACACACATAGTACTCTAATTTCTTCTCACTCCAGACTGCATTAAAAGAATTTGTTAAATAAATTCTCTTTTCATTCTTAATGAACCGATTTGTAACAAATTCAAATTTCTCACCTTCCATTACAAATTTTCTGATCTTTTCAAGAACTGTATCATCTGCTAAATCTACCCCTACAAACATGCACATATCTTGACCTAATATACTTGTTTTTGTACATCCGCAAGAGGTATATACATTTTCATTCGCATATACAATTTTGCCTTCTGCATCGCCAATGATAAGCCAATCATCTATCTCATCTATTACTCTTTCTAGTACATTTAATAATTTTGACTTGCTAATTTCCTGAGTTATTGGCATATTCAACCTCCTAAACCATGTACTTATCCTGTCTTGTTTTTATATGTGCTTATTCCCTGCCTGAAGTGCAATAACGCCCGTTCTGACACTCTCTATGATTTCATAAGCTCTTACAATATCTATAAATTCATCAATTTTTTCTTTAGTGTTACATATTTCAAATACAACTACCTGAGTGTCTATATCTATTATTCTAACATTAAATTGTCCAGTAAGATCTTTTATGTGCGGCAATAATGCTTCTTGGCTTCTAACTTTTATCAAGGCCAATTCTCTTATAATATCATTCTTAACATCTAAGTGTTCAACTTTTTTGATATCTACTAATTTCTCGACTTGCTTTTGTATTTGATAAATAGAATCCTCATTTTCTGTTATAGAAATAGTAATTCTTGATATCCTGGGATCATGGGTTTCTTCACCTGCAAAACTATTTATATTAAAACCTCTTCTTGTAAATAGCCCTGCAATCCTAGCTATTACGCCATAATTGTTTTCAACAAGTACTGACAAGATCCTATTTGTCATCTTCATTCCCACCTTATAAGTTATATTCTCTCTATATATTACGCTATAATCGCACTGTTTATTTCTATAAATAAAAGAAAAATAGTGGTAAATTGATATTATGCATTATATGGAATATTATATCACAAATATTTATTATATAAATATATTTATTCAATATCTGAAAAAATTTCATCATTCTAGACAGATTTATAGCAAAAAAAAGGACTTCTTGTCAGATTTCAGAAGTCCCCTTGATAGATATTTTACTATTTTTAAAACCTAATGCCTCTGTTGATTGAACTTAATTAACTTTTCCTGTACACACTTAGCTATTTGACTATATTCATACCCTGTTATGATTGTCATGCCTTCCTCAATCGTTGAAATGGCATAAATATGAAATAAATTCATTTTTACCGCATCTACTATTTCATCTTCTAACATAAGTTCTTTTTTATTTTGAATAGGGATGATAACCCCTTCATCGCCTTTAAGTCCTCGCTCTTTACATACTTTGAAAAAACCTTCTATTTTTTCGTTTACGCCTCCTATTGGTTGTATTTGTCCATACTGATTAACAGAACCAGTAGCCGCAATATTTTGTTTAATCGGCACGTGAGATAAACTTGATAATATAGCATATAGCTCTACACTAGAAGCACTATCACCATCTATACCTGAATAGCTTTGTTCAAAACAAATGTTACAATTTAATGAAAGCGGCATATCTTGCGCAAAATGATGGCCTAAAAAACCAGTTATAATTTGAATACCTTTCGTATGGATGTCTCCTCCAAGTCCTGATTCTTTCTCGATATCAATAATACCTAACTTACCTTTATAGGTTGTAGCAGTAATTTTCACTGGTCTTCCAAACATATATTCATCTATTGTATAAACGGCAAGCCCATTAACCTGACCTATTTTCGCTCCTTGCGTATCAATCAGATAAACATTGTTGGAGATTTTTTCATCTATCTTCCGCTCTGCCTTAGCTTTGATTTTCTCTCGTTGTTTAATAGCTTCACTAATACTTTCTTCATCAATAATCTCTTTTGAATAAATACTACTTTCTCTAACAAGATCAAGCAAAGTACCAATATTAGCAGGCAGCTTCTTTGGATTTTGAGTTATACGACTTCCATATTCTGCAATCTTAAGCACCCCTTTTAAGTTTACAGGGGGTAGTGATTCTTTATCGCATATTACCTTGATCATATTGGAAATGCTATATATTTGCTCTTTAGTATTATCGATTTGATCATCAAAATCAATTCTAATTTTAAATAACTTTTTAAAGTCATCATCATAGTTATAAAGGGCATGATACAAAGTATAACTCCCCAGAAGTATCAATTTAATATTAGATTTTAGAGGTTCAGGTTTAATAGAAGACGCAGTAGCAAGGTTTAAATCTTCTGGATTTTCTACATAAATATGCCCTGTTTTCAGCATTTTTTTAATAGCATGCCATCTATCTAAGTTTTCAATGATATTTTGAGCCCTTAATATAAGATATCCCCCGTTTGCCTGATGAAATAATCCTGATCGTATATTTGTAAAATCACTGTGTAGCATATTAAGTTCTGTATCTAAAAGCACTTTTCCCGTTAAAGTATACTGATCCAAATCACTATCTGTAATAACAGGGGCACCTTGCAGGCCGCTATGATCAACCAATAGATTTACACGATACTTTTTAACTAATTTTTTAACCTCATTTACACCAGTCCATGGAAACAGTTGTTTGATTTCTTTATTGTTTTCTTCTGCTTCAGACCCAAACAAATTTAAGTGTTCTAATAGATCGTCACAGACGTCATCCAAGTAATTTATGATTTGTGAAGAGAGCTTATACTTTCCTTTTAGATGTATAAATATAGCGCCTACTTCATTTAAAAAGATTTCTTTTTCCATATCATCTAGTTCCTGTAAACATACTTTTTCCTTTAGATTAATTCGCTCTGTCATTTCATCAGCTAAAGTATTAAGCTGACTTAGTTTATTATCCAATGAATCCTTCTGTTTTTTTGATAAGTTATTATACGCTTCCTTTGTAATAATATCTCCATCTTTACCTAAAGGTGCAAACCCAATACCCTCCTTAGTTGATTTAACTAATATATCTAACAACTGAGCTTTTTCATGAAGTTCCATAAGAAACTTCTCCTTTTCATCTTCTAGCTTATCTAATATAAGCTGTCTCTTTTTGTTAACCTCTGTACTTTGGAATATTATAGGTAATTCATGTATAATAAATTGGATAAATTCATCCATATCTTGCTTAAACTTTTTACCATTGCCAGCCTTTAACAATATAAGACGAGGAGCTTCGGGACTTATAAAATTATAAACATAAATAATATCTTGAGGAATGTTTCTGCTAAGTGTTTGTTTTTCTAAAAAATTCATTATTGAACTTAACTTCCCCACTCCGGATTCTCCACATATATATATATTGTAGCCTTTGGCATTTATTTTTAATGCTAATTCTAGTGCATTTAGTGCCCCTTCCTGCCCAATTATTCCATTACTACCTGGTAATTCTTCTGTTGTAGTAAAGGAGAAATCAGAAGGTTGATATGAAAGTTTAAGTTCGTTCCATTTGAGCTCGATATTATTATTCATATGGTTCCCCCCCTACTATTACTATATTCAATCAGCTTGATTAATTTCACAAAATCTTACATATTATTATAATATTCCTTTAGTTTCCGTATAATTCTACAATAAAATAACAGTCTAGCATACTATGCCAGACTGTTATTCTATCTACTTACTCCATTCACTTTTCGGAATGAAACCTATGAGCACTGGAGCCGATGATCCATTTGGAAGCATATACTCAAATGTTCTTGTCTGTCCTGCCTTTATGGTTCCGAGAACAGCTGATTTTGTAGTCTCTCCCGCAAAGAAGCCCTTTGCAGGCATAAGATGTGTCCCTCCATCCTGCCACTTAATTGCACCTCTAAATATATCTGCTCTTGGATTCAATATAATACCCATATCTTCCCCAGCAGTTATGGTAATATGATAGGAAACACCAAAATTGCCTCGATTTTGTACCATTTCTCCCGTTATAGCATCATAACCATTCACCCAGTCAGTAGTTCCTCTGCCTATAAGAAGTTTTTGCGCACTACCCTGTTCTAGATTGATTTTATAATAGATATTAGTCGTATCAAAAGTTCCTCTTGGATGAGTATCTTTTTCTAACAATGGCATATTTACAATCATATCTATTGTCGTTTTTTCGCCTATAGCAGCCGCTGTAAATGTTATTTTACCATCTGTTAGTATGTCCATAAGTCCTGATATACATTGTCCTTTTAACCATCTTCTACTTATTGAGTCATAAATATATTTCTTTTCACCAGGGTTTAAAGTGTGCTCTTCAAACGCTGATCCTCTTAAATAGTCTTGTAAAAGTACTTGGCCTATAAAAAGAGAATCTTCGCTTGGACCTTTTACCGTTTTATTTTGAATAATCATTTTTACAGGCTGGTCTGTTGTGTTTTCTGCAACTAATACAAGTCTTTTATTATCTAAAGTGTTTTCTGTAGACTGAAAATCATTAATATGATGTAATAGAATTCTTCCATTTCCAATAATGCTGTCTCTATAGAGAATTCCCTCACGCTTAACAACCTCAGGTGAATCACTCATCATGAGCGTTCCTTGAAGCACACTTTGATCATAAGGAAAAACTTCCTGATAGGATTGATAATTAACACTTTTAAAATTATCAATAATATCCCCGATGCTGCCTTCTGTAAACCTATACTCAAGCTCACTTCTTAGAACCTTTTCTGTTATGTGAATAATCAATTCTTTTTTGTCACTCATATTGCCATAAGCATCTTGAAGTTCTAAAGTAATGACATACTCTCCTTCTGCAAACAATGCTTTAGGTTTATCTATAGTTGCTTTAGATGAAGGCTGATCGAGTCGCCTATACGTCCATCTTTCAGATTGAATCTTTTCCCATGCTTCGTTTTCATATTCATATGTAAATGCTATATTTTCACCTTGTGCATATGCATCTTTATGCACTGCTAAGTGCGTTACTACAGGTTTTTCATTCGGTGCAATAAATACTATCTGTTCAGCCCATTCACTCCAGACCCCTCTATTATTTCTCACACGAAGGGCAATTTTATAACTACCCGCTCTTGGCGTTTTAAACATATTTTCAAGCTTCGGAGCGTTTAACTTTGGATCATCATTAATCATCCAAATCTTTTCTACTATAGAGCTTCCCGTTAAATCATAACTTGTGTCAATAGACTTTACAGCCTGCCCCGCAATATAAAATTCCTGATCAAAACTAAATTGTGCTACAGGCTTAATTTCTTCACCACTAGATTGCACAATAGATATCAGCCTAATTGTGCGATCTATTTCATTAAACTCAGTTGTAAGGCCAAAAGTTTCACTCATAAACCTTATAGGCAGAAGTGTTATATCATTTTCTATAATAGGTGGCTGATCAAGGGTGACCTTCTCCCCATTAATAGTTGCTGTAACTGCGCCTATCTGCACCACAACAATTTTCTGTCCTTTTGTAACTGAAACTTCTCTTGTCTCATTATGCCATACAACCTCAGCACCTAAAACTTGATCAACTACAAAACGAAGTGGCAGAAAAGTTCTACCTTTGATAACTTTAGGAGGACTAAGGAGCGTATACACCTCTCCGTTTACCTTAGCAGCATTTGAACCTAGCGTAAGATTTATCTCGGTAGTCTGAAAACTCAGTGAATCCTCTAAATCAATACCTGAATCTTCTATCACTTGTTCGTGCTCATTATATATTTGTTCATTTATTTGCTCACTCATATTATGTATCGGGTCATTAGTTGTTTCTGCTGCAAAAATATTATGACTTCCAAACAGGACAGAAACTACTAATAACACACTAGCTAGTTTTCTTTTCATCTCTTACTCCTTTATTTCATTTATTAAATATCTATCACACGGACACCATTGTACCATATTTATACATTTATTAAATTAATTGCCCTTACTTTGTGGGTAAAAAGTAACTTGTTTGTAACATATGGATTTACTTTTATACAGTTATGTAATTTTTATACAAAAAAATAAACTAGACTTTTAATAATTCATCTAGCTTATCTCCTGTATTTATAAGATTCAGTTTAAACTTAGAGCTGCAGTTGCATAATAATGGCATCTTCTGTTGGTATTTGATAGTAGTTTTTGCGTAAGGCAATCGCTCTAAAACCATAAGATTGATAGAGGTTTTGGGCAGCCTCATTGCCTGCTCTTACCTCCAGTGTTATCGTGTGTACTAACTTTTTAGCCGCCTCACTTAATAAGTGTCTAAGCAATATCTTACCTATTCCTATCCCTCTATAGTCTTTTGAAACAGCAATATTTGTAACTTCTCCTTCTCCCAAAACTATCCTCAGTCCAGCATAGGCGACTATTTTCTGATCCAATACTACAACACAATAAAACGCTGATAAATTATTAACTTCTTGTTCTAAAGAGGCTTTAGACCAAGGTATGCTAAAACTCTCACACTCTATCTGATAAACAGCCTCAATATCTTCCATTAACATAGATCTAATCAGCATTTTTAATCCTAGCCTCACGCTCTCTTTCAGCTTGTGACTTTCTAAGATACATCGGCACAAAGTCTGAAGCTGAAACCGTATTGCCTTTTTCATATTCTTTCTGAGCAATATCTACCAATACCCCAGCTCTTTGAAGATTAAGATAACTTGGCGCAAAGGCTGCATTATCTCCGAGTTCTGCTTCTATTTTATCTCTATACTGCCATACTGCATCTCCTAAAAAAATGATCCGCTCATTTTGACTACCAAGCTCTTGTAATAATTCATCTAAATCTATGGCATTATAATCCATAAGCCGTAAAAGTTCTTTGTCTTGCCACTTATAAGAAGCTGTATAGACTTGGTTTCTTCTTGCATCCATAATTGGACATATCCGATCAGGCGTATATGTTATATTATAAGCCATCACATCAAGAGTAGGTACACCTATCACAGGAATATCTAATGCTAATGCTAACGCTTTAGCTGTTGTCACCCCTATTCTAAGTCCAGTAAAAGATCCTGGACCGCTTGTAACTGCAATAGCATCAAGCGTGTTAAGTTCTAGACCTATAAGATTTTTTAGATGTTCCAGCATAGGCATAATCGTTTCTGAATGGGTCAGTTTATGACAGATATAATATTCTCCTATGAGTTTATTATCTTTTATATAAGCTATGCTTCCCGCTATACCCGACGCATCTATTCCTAAAATATTCATAACATCTTCTCCTTTACAGTAATTATTCTATAATCAAAACCTTTTGTTAAATCTTTTTCTATAGAGATCCATTTAGCATTTTTAGGAATAACTTCCTTTACATTATTTGCCCATTCAACTAGACATACACCTTGTCCAAAAAAATAATCTTCATAACCAATCATTTCAAGTTCATCAATATCTTCTATTCTATACATATCAAAGTGATAAAGTGGCATGTTGCCCTCGTACTCCTGTATAATCGTAAAAGTAGGACTCGTAATATGTTCTTCTATACCAAGGCCCTTGGCAAAACCTTTAGAAAATACTGTTTTGCCAACGCCTAAATCTCCTATTAAGCAATAGACTTCACCAGCTCTTGCTTGTTTGCCTAGTTGATAACCCTGTTCTAAAGTTTGTTCTTCTGATAATGTTTCGTAACAAATCATACCTTCATCCTCTCAATCCTTTTTATACCTATTAACTCATTTTAATACTAGGTTTTGAAACTTTCAACTCATTTTATAACCTGTACGTAAAATATTACCATATATTAGCTAATTATGCATAATATTTCGTTTAAGAGCAAATAATGACTTCATATATCATAAGGAGGTAAATAATGAGCAGATTACAAGGAAGTAAAACTTTATCTAATCTTATGGCAGCTTTTGCGGGAGAGTCTCAAGCTAGAACAAGGTACGACTTATACGCTGAAATTGCTTATAACGAAGGTCATCAGTATATTCACTCTATCTTTGAAGAAACTGCAAAAAATGAAATTGCACACGCTAAAATGTTTTTTGACTATCTTACAAACGACTTAAAAAACGGCACTTTTCCTGTCAATACCGAATACCCCATCGGCATGTTTCATACGATGGAAAATTTACTTTATGCCGCTGCTGGTGAACAAGATGAAGCAACCAATGTCTATCCTGCTTTTGCCAAGATAGCTGACGAAGAAGGTTTTAAAGATATTGCGAATACATTTAAAATGATCTCTGAGATTGAAGCGCATCATGAAGCTAGGTTTATGCAGTTTGCTGATGATATTAAAAATGGTATGCTCTATAAAAAAGATCAAAAAGTTTATTGGAAGTGCTTAAATTGCGGACATGTTCATGAAGCCACTAATGCCCCTAGCCTATGTCCTGTTTGCAAACATCCTCAAGGATTTTTTTATGTGGTTCAAAACCCTGTTATGGGCTAAAATAGTAAGAGCACATCACAATGCACTAACTGCTTTGTGATATGCTCTTACTATTTTTATTTATTTAAACTCACTATGCCCTCATCTTCATTAATAAAACTTCTAAATCTTTTATAAACTACAAGGGTAATAACCCCATTAACACTTGCTTTAATAAGATTAAAAGGAATAATAATAGGCACTAACATTCCCATTACAGCTTCTAAAGGTGCACCTAAGAAAATTGGTGTAAAAATAATATTCCAAACAACCATTGTTGCCGTCATCGTTAAAACACCAGAAACTAATGCGATGATAGCAGCTTTTTTTGTTTTATTACGTTTGTAGATATTACCTGCTACAATAACAAAACTGCCAGTAGCCAATATATGCATCACAATACCTATAATTCCGCTGGCCGCACTAACAGTTATGCCTTGTATAACAGATGCTATAACTGTAACAATAAATCCTGCAAGGGGCCCAAAAGCAAATGCAGCAAAAATAATAGGAATATCAGCTGGATCGTACTCAAGAAATGGCGCTGCTGGAAAAAGCGGAAACCTAATTAAATAAACTAATACAACTGATAGTGCTATCAAAACCCCCATATTTACTAATCTTTTTGTATTATTCTTCATATTTTATCTCCCTCTCATTTTTAATGACAATATAAAAAGCAACCCATTCACTCTACGGGTTGCTGCTAGTATGTATGTTTATTGTACAGACACATTAGTGCGCTATACGATACAACTCTTCTACCATCCAGACTGTATACTGTCGGTTTTGGAATTACACCAAATCAATGCATTAAATATAATGCATTCGCGGACTTTACCGCCGGTCGGGAATTTCACCCTGCCCTGAAGAATTAGATTAACTTTTTATATTCAATTTTAATCTTATTATACGCGATCTGCCAATTTGTTTCAATACCAGATTTATAAAAAGTCAAATATTTTATAGCACCGAGTAGTTGAATAGGTTTATTTTTTACGTTGTAAGATTTTTCATATAGAGGTATACTTTAGATAGATTTTGTTACATTAATATCAAGTCAATAACGCGCATATAAAAAACAGGAGGTATTTGTAGTATGTATAGTATTCAAGAGATTACTCCGCAAGTATTTTGGGTTGGGGGAAATGACAGACGCCTTGAGCGTTTTGAAAATATGTTTCCCCTGCCAAATGGTGTTTCATATAATTCATACCTTATTACTGATGAAAAGACCGCACTGATTGACACAGTGGATACATCAATTGGCGCATTATATCTAGAAAATGTTACCCATGTACTAAATGGCCGAAAACTGGATTATTTGGTGATCAACCACATGGAACCCGATCACTGCGCCAATATCGAAGAGATCGTACGCCGCTATCCCAATGTACAGTTGGTAGGCAATAAAAAAACTTTTCAGTTCTTAGAGCAATATTATAGTCTTAATATGTCTTCTAATTATTTAGAAATCCAAGAAGGTCAGGAGCTAGGGCTTGGCAAGCACACATTACGCTTTTACTTTGCCCCTATGGTACATTGGCCTGAAGTTATGTTCACCTATGAAATATCACAAGGCATTCTTTTCTCTGCTGATGCCTTTGGTTCTTTTGGGGCGCTATCTGGCAATGTATTTGCCGATGAGATAGATTTTGAAAATGTATTTGCCGACGAATCCAGACGCTATTATGCAAATATTGTAGGCCGCTATGGTATGCAGGTACAGGCTGCCCTTAAAAAGTTTACAGATGTAAATATTCGTATGATCTGTTCCGTTCATGGGCCTATATGGCGCAAGAATCTTGCTTATATTTTGGAAAAATATGATAAATGGAGTCGCTACTTACCCGAGAAAAAAGGCGTTGTTCTTTTTTATGCCTCTATGTACGGCAATACTGAAAATGTCATGAATGCCTTAGCGAATAAACTCGCAAAGCGCGGCATACAAGACATACGTCTGTATGATGTTTCAAAAACGCATCCATCTTATATTATCTCTGATGTATGGAAATACAGCCATATGGTTATCGGTTCCCCCACATATAACATGCATCTGTATTTCGTCATGGATGCATTGCTAAGAGAGCTCTCGGCACTTGGACTCAAAAATCGAAAAATTTCTCTTATCGGTAACCATACTTGGTCAAGTGGTGCGATTAAAGGCATGCACGAAATCATTGATACCATGAAAAATATTGAAATAGTTGGTGCACCGCTTGATGTCCGCTCCACACTTAAGCCCGAACGCGAACCAGAGCTCGACGCACTGGCTGATGCGATTTACGCATCATTAACCGAGGCATAACCTAACAAAATGTAAATACATGTATCTTACAATAACTTTTATAAAAAACATCTTGCCAGGGCAATATAAATATGGAGGTGAATATTATGAAAGTAAAAGACATTATGTCAAAAGAAATTGCATTTTTAAAATCAGAAGACTCGATCGAAAAGGCCGCTCAGCTTATGAAGGCTTATAATGTCGGTTCAATACCTGTATGCAGTGGCGAACAAGTCATTGGCATCGTTACAGACAGGGATATTACATTAAGAGCTGTAGCAACTGGTCAGAATTCAAAAGAACAGACAGTTGGTAACATTATGACGCCGCATACTATTGTAGGCAATCCAGAAATGAGTGTTGAAGATGTAGCACAGATCATGAGCAAAAGCCAAATACGCAGACTGCCTATTGTTGAAAACAACTCCCTAGTAGGTATGGTTGCACTAGGTGATATCGCGCTTGAGCCTACTTTCCAAGACAGTGCTGAAGATGCACTAACGCATATTTCCCATCCTGATAACACCCTAATGTAGTTAATCCTTTTAAAAAAATAAGAATAGAGGGGTTTTTTTCAAACCTTTTCTCTATTCTTTATTTTTTATATTAGGGCTTATTCTTTTCAAGAAACTGTTTTTTACTGTTATTGATATCCGTGATTGTTATGACATTAATTTGTTTTTGATTTAACTTCTCATCCCAAACTCTTACACTTTGCTATCTGATAAGATGATCAAGATACTGCTCTATCATAAGTCCATTTTTTAACGTTAATCCTTGACTATTATCTATTTCAGTAATGGCCCTTCCGAGTCCTTTCTCAGCCTCCTGGTCTAAAAAATAGCCCTTTTCTTTCAACAAATTCAGCGCGATATTAAAGATCTGCTTCTTATTATAGTCTTCAAAATCAACCCATATTGGAAATCTATAACTTAGGGCAGGGTCAGCCAATATGAGGTCTTTCATACTGCTTCTTTTACCAGATAGAATAATTGATGTTCTATTTTTATTTTTATCTATAAACTTGATGAGTTCAGTTGTTACTTTTCTTTCTTTTTCTTCATTGATAGATAAATCCCAGTGTTCAATAAATACTAGCTTACCTAAGCATTTATGAATGACATCCTCAATACCTCCTGGTTGATCTATAAGATCAGATAGTTCAGTTTTATGCATCACCACAATCTTCTTAGCTTTTATAATGCCCATACTATATAGCATTTCCGAGAGTATATTTAGTACAGTTTTTTTGCCTGTTCCTTTTTCTCCTGTAAAAATCATATGGTTAAATTTATTGAGATCACTGCCTATACCTAGTTTTTTTCTAGCCTCTTTTACTTTTATAAGTTTATACTGGCTTCTTAAAAAGGCCTTTGCTGTTTCATTAGCTATTAAAGGTTTTAATTTCTTTTCCAGATCAAAATTATTATCATATTCAGCAATATTGACTTTCTCAATATCTTTGGTAGTTATCAAGTTCATCTCATAGACACTCGTGTTTTCTTCTGCTATTCTTATACTTTGATTTCTTATGAGATTTTCTACATAATTCCTTACCATCCTGCCATTTCCAGATTGTGCATCTGCATTTTCATAAATATCAACAAAGCTTTTTTTAAGAGCTGAATAGGCGTTTTTAGAAAGCTTAAAGCCATTAGCTTCAATGATCTTTATAGCTATTTCTAGCAGTTCATCAGGACTATAATCTTCAAAGTTAGTCCATAGCGGAAATCTTGATCTAAGTCCCATATTAATGTCAAAAAAATCTTCCATTTCTTGCTCGTACCCCGCAAGTATAACAATGACTTCCCTTGAATAATCTTCGATGAGCTTTAGTAATGTCTCAACAGCTTCTCTCCCTAGGGAGTCATTTGCAAGTGTATAGGCCTCGTCTATAAATAGGATACCACCTATCAGCCCTATGATTCATCATTTAAAGCTTTTTGTATATTTATGAATTTATCTTTTGCAACTTGATGCTTCATTTAACTGTATCTCCCTTCTGTTTCCAACGACACGCATAGCCCTATATCCTATTAGTCTTTCAGCTTACGCCATGACCTTATCTAATATCCTTAAACCATACCGACGTCTACAATCACTTCATTAAATAGTTTTCACTGGCTTAAGCTTGCTGCTAACAGTCTTCTGCCATTAATTTCTGACGAAGAACCATTGGCAAAATCCCACCATGTCTGTAATAATCTACTTCAATAGCAGAATCAAAACGAACTAGTACGTTAAAGTGCTTTTGAGTGCCATCTGCTGCAGCAGCAATAACAGAAATCGTATCTTTTGGCTTTATGCCGTCAATTATCTTAATGTCAAAGATTTCTTCGCCAGTAAGTCCAAGGCTCTTGGCAGTATCACCTGAGATATATTGCAGTGGAAGAACCCCCATCATAATCAGATTAGAGCGATGAATGCGCTCATAGCTTTCTGCCAATACCGCTTTTACTCCCAGTAAACTTGTCCCTTTAGCCGCCCAGTCTCTAGATGAACCCATCCCATAATCTTTTCCGGCAAGTACTAATAACCCAGTCTTTTCTTCTTTGTATGTCATAGCGGCCTCATAAATGGTCATAATCTCTTGAGTTGGCCAATAAGTTGTATATCCGCCTTCAGTCCCTGGTGCAATCTGGTTGCAAATTCTAACATTGGCAAAGGTCCCCCGCGTCATCACTTCATGATTGCCTCTTCTTGAGCCATAAGTATTAAACTGTCCTTCTTGTATGCCTTGTGCCAAGAGGAATTGTCCAGCAGGCGTAGTTTTACCAATAGTACCCGCTGGCGAAATATGATCTGTGGTAATCGAATCACCCAGCTTTGCTAATACTCGAAGTCCTGAAAGTTCCTTTATCGTCTCCGTTTCCATAGCAAAATCTGCAAATAAAGGTGGTTTTCGGATATACGCAGAATCTTTTTCAAATCTATAAAACTTACTGTCTTCTGCGTGAATCTGGTTCCATAATAAACTGTTATCATAAATTGTCTCATATTCATTTAGGAATAAGTGGGGATTTACATAAAGCGAAACAGCTTCCTCTACTTCTGAAGAAGTAGGCCAGATATCTCTCAAATAGACCTCTTTTCCTTCATAATCGATGCCTAATGGCTCTTTTACTAAATCCCTATTAACTGTTCCCGCCAGTGCGTACGCAATGACAAGTGGAGGCGATGCGAGATAATTGGCTTTGACTTGGGCATGAATGCGTCCTTCAAAATTACGGTTACCGGACAAAACCGATGCAGCCAGCAGATCATTTGAATGAATAACTTCTGCTATTTCTGGCTGAAGGGGCCCTGAATTACCAATACAGGTAGCGCATCCATATCCTGCAATCTGAAAACCTAATTGATCGAGATAATCCTGTAGCCCTGCTTCCTTGAGATAGGCAGATACTACTTTAGAACCAGGCGTAAGGGATGTTTTCACATGCGCTGGTACTTTAAGTCCTCGTTCAACGGCTTTTTTAGCAAGGAGACCTGCTCCCAGCATCACAAAAGGGTTGGAGGTATTCGTACAAGAGGTAATTGAGGCAATTACTACTGCCCCCGTCTCCATAGTACTTTGCCTGCCGTCTCTCAAATTAAGTGTAATTTTCTTACTTAGAACTTCTTCTGATAACCCATGCCCCCTATTTCCTTGAGCCGCAGTAACAGACTGAAGAAATTTTTCTTGCATTTGATCCAGCAAAATCAAATCTTGTGGACGTTTTGGACCGGCAAGCGACCGCATTACAGTTTCCAAATTTAATGTCAAAACCTCGGTATAAATAGGTTCTTCTAGATATTCGTTAAACATCCCATTTTTCATCAGATAAGTTCTGACCAAATGTATATGTTCTTCATTCCTGCCAGTCAGCCGCAAATAGTTCAGTGTTTCTTCATCCACAGGAAAGAAGCCGCATGTCGCACCATATTCGGGCGCCATATTAGCTACCGTGGCCCTATCTGCTAAGGAAAGCTGTCTTACCCCTTCCCCAAAATACTCTACAAATTTATTTACAACCCCATGCTCTCTCAGCATTTGAGTAACATGCAGCGCCAAATCCGTGGCAGTGACGCCAGCTTGCAATTGGCCTATCATGCGTACGCCAATTACCTCTGGGATCGGTAAGTATGAAGGCTGCCCCAGCATACCAGCTTCTGCTTCTATGCCGCCTACACCCCAGCCTAGTACCCCCATTGCATTAATCATTGTGGTATGTGAATCTGTCCCTACCAATGTATCTGGATATACCAAAGTTCTGCCGTTTACTTCTTTTTGAAGAACTATTTTTGCCAGATACTCTAAATTTACTTGATGAACAATACCATTTGCTGGGGGCACCACTGTAAAATTATCTAAAGCTTTCTTTGCCCAATTTAAAAATTGATAACGTTCTTTATTGCGTTCAAATTCTAATATATTGTTTTTTTCAAGTGCATCTGAGCTTCCATAGCAATCTACTTGGACGGAATGATCAATAATGAGATCTACTGGAACTTCCGGATTAATCCGATTTATAAAAGCTTCTTGGTCAGAAGAATTTCTTTGCCGCGGGGTCCCCTCTCCAAACTCAGCCATTGCCATTCTCATAGCTGCTAAATCCAGTATAGCTGGTACACCCGTGAAATCCTGCAGAATAACTCTGGAAGGTTTAAACGGTACCTCTTCTCCTCCCCCTTTTTTCTTTATCCAATCAGCAAGAATCTTTATATGTTCCTCTCTAAGTACATAACCATCCTGTTGTCTAAATACTGCTTCTAAAAGAATCTTTATAGAATAAGGTAAATGTTTAATAGCATAGCCTTCTTCCTCTAAACATTCTAAGGCATAATAGTCATAAGTCTTATTTGAAATCTTAAACTGTCTGATTGCCCTGTCTTTTCGTTCATTCATAATAACCACCCTCTTAATCCTTAAATTATTTTGATATTATTATAAGACCTGAACTTAGTTGCATTGCGTTTTAACCAAAGGTTATTCCTACAAATAGTATAGCATAATTGTCTCTCAAATAACCTGATAATTCAAGAGCTTATAGCTTATAAGATTTTTTTAACAAAAAAATGTCAGCCGGTATGATCTACCAAACTGACAGCACTATGTATTGCTTAGAGAAATATTTACTGCTTTCTTTTTAAAATGAGTGTTTCTAGAGAGGGTATATTGTGGATACTCGCTCCCCTTAAAACATGATATCTATTTTCTGATAAGTTCATTTGAACAGCTGTATCGTTATAATTCTGTATAATAATATACTCTGCATTCTGAGATTTTCGCGAAGTTATTTCTATCCCCTCTGAGATCGTTCCTTCAATAAGAGGTTCTAGGTCAGCTTCTTTTAAAAGATGTCGGTATAGATCATCATAACATTTTTGCTCAACATCTGCGCCAATATAATAGGCTTGCCCTCCTCCAAATCTATTGACAGTCACTGCAGGATACCCGTGATAAAAATCATCTTGATAGATCATAAGGGCCCTAGCTGTTGTCACTTCAATGAGATCACACAAATGCTGACAGCGATATTTGGAGGCGATCTCATATATCGTATTTTCTGCAGGCACAAGGAAGTTGCTTTCCCCATCATAAAGTGCATCAATCTCCATGCTGCGCATGCCCATCACATCCAAAAGTCCATGGGGTGTTCCCCCAAGAAAACAGCGGTCATTTTCATCTACTATACCCGACCAATACGTCAGCACAAAGATTCCGCCCTGTTCTACAAATTTTCTTACGCGCTCTTCAAAACCACATCGGAACAAATATACCATAGGTGCTGCTACTATTTTATAGGCACTTATATCCTGTTCCATATCTATTACATCTACATTCAAACCTTGCTTACGAAATGCACTATATGATTTTTCAACAACCTCTTTATAGAAAAGTCCTTTGTTTCTAGGCCCCATGGCATCCTTCATCGCCCATCTATTTTCCCAATCATAAACTACAGCAACATCTGCATGCACTACAGTACCTAATAATTCTTTGATATTACCTAATTGCTTTCCAAGGTCACTTACCTCCCGAAATACACGGGTATCCTCTCCGCCATAATGGTCAATAACCGCCCCATGGAATTTCTCACAACTTCCGCGACTCTGCCTGATCTGAAAATAGAGTACACTGTTTGAGCCATGTGCCAGAGCCTGGAAAGAAGCTGCAGCTAACATATTTGGTTTTTTCAACTTACTGACACCCTGCCAATTGGTAGCACTTGGGCAAGATTCCATCAATAAAAAAGGCTTGTGCTTAATGCAGCGCATGATATCGTGCTGCATACCAGTTTGCATTGCAGTCTCATAGTCATTGTCCTTATGCCACGTGGGATAAGAGTCCCACGAAACAATATCAATAATATCCGCAAACTTATGATAGTTAAGTCCCTCATAGTCGTACATCATATTAATGGTAATAGGTTTATTGGGTTCTTCACTTTTTATGGCTTTAATCTCACGGCGTACAAAGTCAACTGTTTGATCTGTCACAAAGCGTTTCCAATCCAAATTAAGTCCATGAATCATAGATTCTCCTCTAGAAGATGGGCTTTCTATCTGAGCAAAAGACTGATAGATATGACTCCAAAATGTCGTGCACCAACTTTCATTTAATACTTCAATAGAGGCATACTTCTTTTGCAGCCATACGCGAAAAGCTTGTTGGCAAAGCGGACAATGACACTCCCCGCCATACTCATTAGAAATATGCCATAAAATTACCGCAGGATGCTTACCCAAACGAAGGGCAAGTTCCTTATTTATCCTTCTTACCTTTTCTCGGTACACAGGTGAAGTATAACAATGATTATGTCTGCCGCCAAAAAGGTTTCTATTTCTCGACTCATCTACACGCAATACTTCTGGATACAGCTCTGCCAGCCATTTAGGCCGTGCGCCTGAAGGCGTTGCTAAAATAACAGCTATTCCATGAGCATAGAGGTTATCCATAATATCTTCTAACCATGAAAAACAGAAGTTGCCTTCTTCAGGTTCTAATATAGCCCATGAGAAAACCCCTAGCGTTACCGTATTAATATGGGCTTTCTTCATATATAGAACATCCTTTTCTAAAATGTCAGGATATTTAAGCCACTGTTCTGGGTTGTAATCACCACCATATAGTATTTGAGAATAATCCATCGTCTCGCCCTCACATTACTTGTATATTAAATACCCTTAAAGCTAAATTTAAGTTCCATTTTCTTACTCACATCTAAAAGATATTCTTGATGTGTCTGAGCGCCCCATGAATCATCTCCTGCAACCCCCATCTGCTGCTTTGCCACGCGCACCACAGTATAATGAACAGGGGGCAATTCATAGGGATGCACAGCATTTTCAAGCTCATGGGGTGTATAGGGCAATGCTGAAAAACTTAAATTCTTTCCGCTAAAGCACATCCCTCGCCCTAATTTATCAGTTACCTTCGCATAATAAACGCCAATCTTGTTACCACACTCCTGCGGCACTAGGTATTTTGCCATATTATCACTTACTTCGTTATGATAAATACCAAGTTTTGCCCCATGGCACCTATCAGCATAGGTTTCTTCTGGTCCCATTCCAAACCATTCCACTTGATTATAATCCGCATCTAACTTAAACATTACACCAAATTCCGGCATATCTCTAAGTTCATTTACAGGGTCATAGACTAAATGGGTTTCTATAGTACCATCTCCATATACCGTATACGCTAACTGACAGCTTGCTGCTGGCTGTGTTGGTAAAAGATACGTATAGGTAATCGTCGCACAATGGTCTCTTTCTTCTAGCACTGGCGCTATCATTTCTCTTGCATCTTCTTTTTTATGAGAAACATACAAACTAGCCAATTTCCATTGTCCATAGCGGGCTGGCATGTTGTTTCCCATATCATTATCCGTAACCGCTCTCCAAAAGTTAGGTTTAGGTATAGCTTTTATCATTTCTACCCCAGCATAGCGATAAGATACTAAGCCGCCGCTTAACGCAGAGAATAGCACATCAAACGCTTCACCTTTTACTCCTATATTAAGTCTTCCATGAATCACTTTTATCGGTTTCTGACACACTTCTGGCTGTGTTTTGATCTCATAGACTTTTTGTCCAAAGGCAACTTCATGGCCTTTTTTGCCCCAAATTGTATCTTCTTTTAATTGAAAAGAAACAGTTATCGCATATATCCCCTCTGTATTCGGTATCACAATAGGTAGTTTAACTTCTCCTTTATACAAAGGTGCAATATGTGTTTCGACCCACTCTCTTTGCAAGAGTTTACCATTTTTTTCAACCAAGACAAAGCAATCATATTCATTTGTATTTAAGAACAAGTGTCTATTGACCACCATAGCCTTATCCTCATTTATTTCAACACTTATGTTCTGATAATTATATTTTACCTCCTGCATCTTAGGAGAACTCTCCCTGTTTGTGCCATATACGATACCATTTCCGGAGAAATTATAATCGCAGGGGCGTTCATCAAAATCTCCTCCATAAGCCTGAAACTCCCGGCCATAGCGATCCTTTTTCGTAATAGACTGATCGATATAATCCCATATAAAACCACCTTGGAATAACGGTTCTCTATCTGTGAGTTCTGTATATTTATGCATAGCACCACAAGAATTACCCATAGCATGCACATATTCACAGCATATAAAAGGCTTCTCTCTATTTTTAGCTAAAAACGCCTCGATCTTTGCCGCCGGAGTGTACATCTGACTTTCAATATCACTTGTGTCATTGTATCTGCGATCCCAGCAGACCCCCTCATAGTGAACAGGACGAGTAGTATCCCATGTACGGAATGCTTGAGACATTTCAAAAATATTTTTACCGCCATATGACTCATTACCGCAAGACCAAATTAGAATACTCGCATGGTTTTTATCTCTTTGATACATAGAATATGCCCGATCCAGGACTAGCTTAAGCCACTTTGGGTTGTCTCCCGGAACAGCCGTTTCCTTCTCGGCCACCCTCCGTTGTATAGGATCCCACATACCATGGGTTTCAAGATTGGCTTCATCTATGACATATAACCCATAAAAATCGCATAGCTCATAGAGTTTTGAAGAATTAGGGTAATGACTCGTACGAATAGCATTAATATTATTCTGTTTCATCGTAACAAGATCTTTTACCATCTCCTGCTCTGACACACATCTTCCTGTGAGCGCACTAAATTCATGCCGGTTGACACCCTTAAATACAATTCTCTTGCCATTTAGGCACATCATCCCATCTTTTATTGAAAAACTGCGAAATCCTATTTTTTGAGAAACCACTTCCTCAGTTTCACCCGCATTATTTTTCACTTCAATAATGAGATCATATAAATAAGGACACTCTGCACTCCAAAGCTTTGGACTTGTTACTCGAAAACTATAATGTGACAATTCATATAAATCTGCTTCTTCTTGAAATACAATATCTTTTTGGTCCATTAACCAAAAGCTGACTTGGCCATTATTTGTTGCCACTAAATCAACAGATAGCTCTGCGTTTTCATATGGATCATCTAGTATTGTCTGTACCTTCAAGTCAAAAATATGAACTTCCGGAGTGGCATATAAATAAACATCACGGTAAATCCCTGAGAAGCGGAAAAAGTCTTGATCCTCACACCAGCTTCCTGCTGTCCATTTGAATACTTGAACAGCGAGTTTATTCTCGCCTGGTTTGAGATACGGGGTCAGTTCAAAATCAGATGGTGTGAAACTATCTTCACTATAGCCCACATAATCCCCATTCAGCCATAAAGCCATACCGCTTTCAACCCCCTGAAAAGAAATATACACTTTCTTACCTTCCATGCGAGTTGGTAAAACAAAATATTTAACATAACACGCTGTAGGATTAAATACCGTTGGAATCTCCCCTGGATTAATCTCCTCCCGGCCATCCCATGGGTATTGCACATTGGCATACTGTGGCACATCATAGCCTTCCATTTGTATATGTGCAGGTACCCTGATATTATCCCAAACTTTACAGTCATAGCTTTCTTCGGCAAAGTCCTTAAGTGAAGCCTCATAATTTTTTGCATAAGCAAACTTCCAAATACCATTTAATGTATACCGAAAGCCTTCCTCTCCTAACTTTATAGCTTCTGAAGAAGGATAATAGTAATGATCTGAGTGTGCCTCTAAACGATTTTCCATAAAAATCTCTGGATTTTTTACAATTTCGTAGTTGAATTTCTGCATAGCAGCCTCCTATCTGATTAAGTTAAGTAGCTTATTTTACTGCACCGGTAATACCCTCTGCAAAACTTCTCTGAAGCATAAAGAAAATAATAACAGTTGGAATAGTACATAATAGAACACCTAACATCAGCATTCCATAATCTGTTACATAACCTTCAGTTAGGTTGGCAACCAGCATAGGCATCGTAATGCTTTTATTATCTGTCATAATAACCTTTGGCCATAAATAATTATTCCAAGCATTCATAAAAGTAATGGTCATCGCTGCTGCGTAGGTTGAACGCATCGTTGGAAAAAACATACGGTAAAAAATCTGAAACTCATTGAGCCCATCTATTCTTGCCGCCTCAATAATATCATGGGGAAATGCTCTAGCACTCTGCCTAAAGAGCATAATTAAAAACGGTGTTGAAAGAGTAGGCAAAACAAATCCGATCGTCGAATTTAAAAAGCCTGCCTTTGAAAACATTTGGAATAATGGAATCATCGTTGCCGCAAAAGGAACCATCATAGCAAGCAATATTACTGACATCACAGTATCTTTCGCCTTAGTGTGAAAAATCTCAAATCCATAACCAGCCAGTGAGCAAATAAATAGTGAAACTAACGTCAGGATAATAGCATACTTAAACGAATTTACCATAGCACCCCCAACATTTTGCGTAGCCAAAAGCCCCTTCCAATTATCTAAAAGTGCCATACCTGGAATCAACTTACCCCTTATAACATCAACGCTTTTATTTGTAGCTGCAGAGAGCATCCAATATAATGGAAAGACTGATATAGCAGAAACAATGGTTAAAAATATATATTGAAAACCTCTTTTTACACGGTTAGTCACGTTTGTCACCTACTTTCATCTGAACAAATGCTAAGATTGCTACTAATATTAAGATCAGATAGGCAATTGCAGCAGCGTATCCAAAGTTCGGAACGTACTTAAAGGAAATATTATAAATATAGTGCGACATGGTAATCGTTGCATTAGCTGGTCCGCCGTTTGTAAGGTTTACCGACTCATCAAAGAGCTGCAGTGTCCCATTCGTTGACATGATTGCCGTCAACAGAATCGTTGGTCTTAATAAAGGTACTGTGATTTTCCAGAAGGACTGAAACGAAGAAGCGCCATCTATTTTCGCTGCTTCATACACAGAATACTCAATGTTTTGCAGTCCGGCCAGATAGAATACCATGTTATATCCCGTCCATCTCCAAATAAGAGCGAGAATAATAACTGCTCTTGCACTACTCGCATTAGCTAAAAAGTTGTATCCCGAGCTGAGTATCCCTAGTTTGATGAGTACTAAATTAATTAATCCATCTACCGCAAATAAAGATCGAAAGATAATTGCATAGGAAACTAAGGATGTTGCACAGGGTAAGAAGATGGCTGTACGAAATAATCCTCTGAATCTTAAATTTCTGTCATTCAACATAGAGGCAAGAATAAGTGCCAAAATAAGCATGATAGGTACCTGAATGATCAAATACGTAAAGTTATTCTTTATTGCTTGTATAAATACCACGTCTTGGAACATACGTGCATAGTTTGTAACACCCGTCCATCTTATCTTGGCGCCAATCCCAGTCTTAAACGAAAGGATCAGCGCTTGAATCATCGGATAAAAACTCATCGATGCAATTAAAAGTACTGCCGGTAATAATACTGCCCATCCAAATAAATTCTGCTTCTGTCTGAGTTTTATTGCTTTTTTAAAATTATGCGTATTACGAAGGCTTATTGTTTTTTCTGGCTGACTCACTAAGTTCCCCTCCTTTTCTTGTATATAAGTATGGGGAACTGCCTGCTATAGGCTGCTCCCCATTTGTTTTTATTGCTGCGATACTAAAACTCTACTGCTGCATTGCAAACTCAATAGTTGACTGCGCTGTTTTTAATTCTGCCTTTAGATCTGCTCCTGAAAGTGAATTTGTCAAAGCTGTAGCTACAGCATCACGCGCTTCATAGTAGTACACACCTGTGTTATTGCTTGGTACTTTTGAGGCAAAGTCTGTAATCATTGAGTAAACTGACTGATTATTAAAGAATTCTTGTGGAACGCCATAAACCTCCGAGTCTCCTGCTGGGATATAAGTTGCCAAAGCACCTGATTTTGGAAGGATTGTTTCATAGAAAGCTACACTTCCAGCAAATGTCTTAGATAAGAAGTCTGCTGCAAGGTCTACATTTTTACAATTAGCTGTAACCGTCCAGCTAGAACCCCCATTGTTTGAGTAGTTAGTCGCACCATCTACGCCATCTAACTTAGGCATATTAGTGATTTCCCAAAGCCCCTTTTGATCCTGAGCTGTTTGAATAGATCCTAAAATCCAGCATCCATTTATTGTCCCTGCAACAGTTCCATCTGTAAGTGTGCCAATATATTGATCCCAGTCATTGACTTGAACTAGAATCCCCGAAGTTATCAGTTCTTTGTATGTAGTGAGTACATTTTCTAATACTTTATTATCAACAATATTAGGTTTGCCTTCATTATCAAACAAGCTAGCTCCCGCTGACTGAAGCATCATTACGATTAAATCTGATTCTCCCGCTTGTGCAGAAAGCAATGGTTTACCCGTTTTTTCTAATACTACTTTACCTTGCTCAATAAACTTAGACCATGTAATATCTGTAAAATCACTAGTTTTAAAACCTGCTTTATCTAAAACATCTGTTCTTAAAGCAGCAATAACTGCGCCATTATCAAAAGGAACCCCATAGTTTTTTCCTTCAACTGTAGAATATGCTACTTTAGATGCCCCAAAATCACTGAAGGCAATACCTACGTTTGTTATATCAGTAAAAGCTTCCGGATAACTGATGACATTTTTCTGAAAGGCATTATCCTGCATTAACAAAATATCTGGCAACGTACTAAGATCACCTGATGCTGCAGCTGTTGTTAGTTTTGTCTGAACATCCTGCCAAGGTGTTTCAATAACATTTAAAACAAAGTTTGGATTATCTTTTTTGTAAACCTCTGCAGCCTGCTCCATTGCGTAAATATTAAATGCAGGATCCCAACACCAAACAGTCAATGTGTTATCCTCAGCTGATGCCCCTGACTTTGTCTCTGCCTTTGCTTCTTTTGCTGGTTCAGCCTTTGTTGAATCTGTAGGTGTCGTAGCTTGACCGCAAGCTGCCATTGAAAGCGCCATACTTGCAGCTACCAATAATGAGAAAATTTTATTTTTCATATTTCACATCCCCCTTAATAGGCTATGCAAGTGTATCGAACCGCCTTATACTCACAAGATATTTTTAGTGTATATGTATAATTGCGCCCTATACATTCGCATGTTTATATACATATTATACCAATGATTAATTAGTATTGTTTTTATATTCAATTAAATTTTGTGCAAATTCGACCATTTGCTTTTATGTATTACCATCCCTTTTGCGCACTTATCTTATAGTTCAAAAGCTTTCCTTCAAAGTTCTCTGCCGACTGTTTCCATTGATAGGGAGAAGTACCTACCAGATTTTTAAAATTTCGATTAAAGGTCGATACTGTTGTAAAGCCTACCTTATAAGCAACATCCTCCATAGAAATCTGTGATTTTTTAATAAGCTCACATGCTTTTTGCACACGAATCAGATTAATATAATCCACCGGCTTCATATTCATCGATTCCAGAAACAATCTTCTAAAATGACTTTCACTCATATTGCAAGCGTCTGCCAATTGACTTATTTTTATTTCCTCCCTATAATTTTCTCCAACGTAGTCCAAAGCAGCAGAAATTTGAACTGCCTTTTGTTTTGTTCTTTTTGCTTTTTCCTCATGATCATCCAACCGTAAAAGTTCTACAATAAATGCCTGCATATAGCCTTTTACGCTCTCTTGATAATACGTATCCTTTGTCTGCATTTCTCTTATAATATTTCGCAAAATATTATCTAAAACTATATGATCCTTGGCATGTAATAAGAGGGCTTTACGATAAATCTGAGTAAGAAGTTTTTGAATAAAAGCTGCATCATCCTTATACGTATTGTTCAAATATTTCTCTATATCAAAATACATCCATTCCCAATAACCTTCTGTCCCCTTATCACTATATGTTGTATGAGACAGATTGGGCGGAATAATAGTAAACATGTTAGGCTCAAATCGAAAGCTTTGATTATCAACAATCACCTCTCCAGTCCCTTCATGGCAATATCCAATTTCAATAAAATTATGAAAATGAAGCGTGTCGATGCCTACCCCATATGCTCTTCGCCATGCTTCACCTAAAAGGGCTAGTACCATTTCATTATTTGGAATTTCGTAATATCTAAATTCAACTATTTGCTTCTTTTTGCTCACTCATCTCACCTCACCTCTAATTCTTTAAAATCATTATATCAAATATTTTTTATATTTAATACAATTGCTGTTATACTAAAGTACTAGTAGCAGTTAATAATGAATTTTTAGCACTAAATACACTTTATTATTTATAAAAAAACTGACTCCTATAAGTACAGAAATCAGTTTTTAGTCATATAATACGCTGTCATGTTCCACAAAAAGTTCGGTAAGCGCAGTTTGATGGTACAGGCAGTGCGGCATAATCCGCTTGCTGGGCAGAATATGCATAGGGTTTTGAAAGGACCTCCAGAAGCTTATTCATTACGCTGTAGTCTCCTCGCTTTACCGCGGCATCTATGGCATCTTCTACCCAGTGATTACGTGGAATAAGTGCAGGATTACTGTTCTGCATTAACTGATGTGCAGCGTCTATTGATTCGGGCTGCCTGCTAAGTCTTTTAAGCCATAACTCATGCCACTTATCAAACTCTGGGGTGTTAGCTAAAACCGTATCTTTCGGTCTATCAAAAGTTAATGCGCGGAAGGTATTGGTATAGTCTGCCCGATACTTTTGCATCACACTGTGGATATCTTCAATAAGCGCTTCATCCTGCTTTTCCTCATTAAATATTCCAAGTTTCGCTCTCATGCCTGCCATCCAGTAACGATGATATAGCTTAGTAAAATCTGAAATCGCATCTTGTGCTAGTTCTACCGCCTGGACTTGGTTCTCATGCAGCAGCGGCAATAGGGTTTCAGCTAATCTAGCAAGATTCCACACTGCAATATTTGGCTGATTGCCATAGGCATATCGCCCCTGACTGTCAATGGAACTAAATACCGTTTCAGGGTCATAGGCATCCATAAAGGCGCAAGGCCCATAATCAATGGTTTCTCCACTTATGGCCATATTGTCCGTGTTCATTACCCCATGTATAAAACCAACCAGCTGCCATTTAGCAATAAGCGCAGCTTGACGTTTGATCACTTCCTGAAGCAATACTAAATAGCGGTTCTCATCTGTATTAACGTCTGGAAAATGTCTTTGCAGTGTGTAATCAGCTAAGTCCTTCAGTTCCTGGGCAGTGCCCCATTTTGAAGCATATTGAAAGGTACCGACGCGCAGATGACTGGCAGCTACCCGGGTCAAAATAGCTCCTGGCTGTACAGTTTCACGGATTACCGACTCACCGGTTGTTACTACTGCTAGACTGCGGGTAGTGGCAATGCCGAGTCCATGCATTGCTTCGCTGATGATGTATTCACGCAGCATCGGTCCAAGTGCTGCGCGGCCGTCTCCCCGACGGGAATATGGTGTTACCCCTGAACCCTTAAGCTGAATATCAAACCGCTCACCCAAAGGCGTTATCTGTTCACCTAGCAGCACAGCACGACCATCTCCAAGCATCGTAAAATAGCCAAACTGATGCCCTGCATATGCCTGTGCCAGTGGCCATGCCCCTTCAGGCACCCGGTTACCAGCAAACAACTCTATGCTCTCTTCGCCTTCCAGTGCCCTGGTGTTAAATCCCAAGGATTCTGCCAATGGATGATTGAGAATGACCAGTTTTGGTGCATGTACAGGGGTTGGATTGAGGCTGGTAAAAAATAATTGTGGCAGATGGGCATAACTGTTATCTAAGTTCCATCCTGTTTGCGTTGTTGTTTTTTTTTCTGTCATTATATCTCCTTTTCTTATTCTTTTTTTATATCCTAGTTTTTTATTAAGCAACATGAATAAACTTGTATAGTATTTTTAGGCTCTACTTGCTAGCACAGCAAAATATCGCCCCTTTTAGTGTCTGCTTTTACCAACTTATTATACCTTTTGTGCACAAAACACCCTCAGCCTTCACTTAGGGTGCAAATCACTTAAACAGTATTTTTTATCACTATTTTTATATAACAAATCCTGCAATTAAAACTATTAATACGATCAATGGTGCCGGTAGCTTTTTTGTCAGTAATAATCCCGCCGTAAGCAGTGTAACCACTATATTATCTATTACAAAGCCACTCTTTTTCATTACAATGATTGCAGCTACGGTAATTAACCCACCAGCCACGGCGTTAATACCTTTTAAAGAAACTTTTATCCCTTTAATTTTTTTTAGGTTTTCCCATATCGGATAAATAAAATAAATTAGTAGAAGTCCTGGCAAAAAAATGCCTATCCCTCCTGCAACAGCACCTACTACTTGTGTTAATGCAGTACTACCCCTAGCAGCCATTCCCCCTGCATAAGCACTAAAACTAAACATCGGTCCTGGCAGTCCCTGTACAAGTCCATATCCAGTCAAAAATTCTTGATTGGTCATAAACTGATTCACTTCTACCAGCTCACTATGCATGACAGGTACCACCACCTGCCCGCCGCCAAAAACCAAGTACCCATAACGATAAAAACTCTCAAATAAATGCACAATGCGGTTATCCCATGTAACGCTCAGAACAATACTGCCTATCGTAAAAACCCCAAAAGCAATAAGATAGGGCCAAGGCGGATTCAATTTTACACGGTGCCATAGATTCTCCTCTTTTGAGGTCATAATACTCACTATTCCCCCTACGATTAGAACGAGTGGAAAGATCCAAGGCTCTCGTATAAAGTAAGTCGTTATGCCTCCTAGAAGTAATAACAACATAGTAATCTTATCAGTTACTACTTTGCGGCCAATGTGAAATGCCGCTACAATGATAAAACCAACAGCCATTGGACCAATATACCGAAGTCCATCTTGAGATATATTCATCCCCTGTAAGAATTGGTACAAAAACGAAAGCAGTGTCATCACCGTAAGTACTGGAAGCGCCCATACTAGCATGGTTAAAAAGGCTAACAATGGTCCGCCCGTTTTATAACCAATAGCTACAATTGTTTGTGTACTGGTGGGTCCTGGCAAAATACTGCACAAAGCAATAAGTTCAACGAGTTCTTCTTCACTAAGATAGTCTTTCTTGATAACCATTTGATCTGTAAAAACACCATAATGTGCTTCTGGTCCTCCATAAGCTCCCAAAGAGCACATTAATACATCTTTTAAAAAAGCTATCCACCGCACCCTGTTTTGACTTTCCAAGTTTTCTTTACCTTTCAAAATAAAATCCTCCTTTTCATTACTGGAATTGTTATTCTCCTAAAAATAGTGTCATTTCATATTTAAATATTCTTGCAACTAGTCACACTATAACAGTTTAATATCAATTATCGATATCGGTTTTCTATATTTAAATTATATAGGCACTAGGGGTAGAAAAGCAAGATTAAATTTCAAGGAAATTTCTACCAGACTTTACCTATTAGCTTCACTGCAGTCTAGCAGTGGTTTTAAACAATTAAAAAATACTAATAATATTGCACAGCATTGACAAAATACGTTTTACCCTTTATTATATTGAATATAAATTCAATGAACCGAGGTTCAACAAGTTGACTACACGATCAGAGCAGAAAGAAAAAAGACGACAGGATATTATGGATATCGGCTTAGACTTATTTATACGAAGGGGTTTTGTGTCTACGAAAATCAGTGATATAGCTAAACAAGCAAAAATGAGCGTCGGTCTTATGTTTCACTATTTCGAATCAAAAGAACAGCTTTATGAGGAACTTATAAAAGTGGGCATGTCAGGTCCACAAATGATTATGTCAGGTGACCACAGCGATCCACTTACCTTTTTTGAAAATGCTGCAAAACAGATTTTGGAATATGCCACCAGTGAGTCGTCTGTTGCAAAAATGTTTGTACTAATGCGTCAAGCGGGATATAACGATGCTGCACCCGATTCTGTAAAGGCAATTCTCAAAAGCGATAATACGCTTATACTCTCAGCAGCACTCATTGAAAAAGGACAGCAAGACGGAACCCTGCGAGAAGGTAATGCTTTGGCCCTCGCACTTGCCTATTGGTCCGCTATACAAGGGGTTTGTGAAGCGCTTGCACTTAACCCTAATACACCTTGTCCCGCAAGCGATTGGATTGTCGATATCATAAGGAGGCGATAGATATGAAAAAAGTTGTTGTTATCGGTGCCGGCATTGCCGGACTATCAGCAGGCATTTATGCACTGCAAAGCGGTTTTGATGTTACCATACTGGAGCAGCATACCATCCCCGGCGGTAACTGCACAAGCTGGAAGCGAAATGGCTATTTGTTTGAAGGTGGTCTGCACTGGCTTACCGGGTCCTCACAAAATACTCCGTTACATCAAGTATGGCTCAATATAGGGGCGTTAACCGACGATACCGCCATACATCTAAAGGACATTTTGTACACTTATTACTACAATGGACAGGAGGTCTACCTGTACCGCGATCTAGATAAACTGGAGAAACATTGGTCGACCCTTTCACCAGAAGATGCACCAGCTGTTCAATCATTATGTAGGGATATTAAACTGTTTGGTAAGGTTGGTATGCCCGTACAAGACATCAAGGGCGTTAAGGTACAGATCAAAAATAAAATGTCTTTATCCATGCTGTTTACACTTATCCCTCTTTTCTCTAAGCTGCGCAAGTATGAGAGTCTCTCAGTAAGGGAATTGAGTGAAAAGTTTAAGCACCCCGCTATCCGTACACTGCTTCAGAATATTGTTGGCGAAAACTTAACAGCTTCCGCTCTATTATTCACCCTAGGATGCTTTAGTTCTGGAGACGGCGGTTATGTAGAAGGTGGCTCGTTGCGTATGGCGCTTAATATCGCCAAACGTTTTACAGATTTAGGCGGTAACATTCAGTATACATCACGCGCAGAAAAAGTAATTCTTGCAGAGGGCAAAGCCGTGGGTGTACTGACAAAAGGGCAAATCATCCCAGCAGATGCTGTTATTGTAGCAACTGATACAGTTCGTGCTATTGACAATCTTTTTGATACGCCGCTGCACGAGCCATGGATGGACCAAATGCGCAGCAACGTTAAGTTTATGGCAGATACTTTTATCTGTCTAGGTGTAGAAGCCGATTTATCTAATTTGCCAGAAAATATGTTGTTTTCCTTAGAACAGCCGCTTTCTATTGCCGGCCAAAAACATTCTATTTTTGCATTACACAACTATGCAGCCTATGAGGGCTATGCCCCTAAAGACTGCAGTGCACTAACTACAATTTTTATGGGAGATACGTATAGCTATTGGAAGACACAAAAAGAGAATGGCACATACGAGACCGAAAAACAAAAAGTGGCAGAAGAAGTAATCCGTCTTCTTGAACAAAAACTTCCCCAAACAGCCGGCAAAGTTTCCGTTGTCAATGTAGCTACCCCTCTCACTTATGAGCGCTATTGCGACACTTACCACGGTTCATGGATGACACTTATGGAAAAAGGCGATAAAATGACCACTTACCCGTCTGTTTCAGAAAGTATTCACAATCTCTATTTTGCTGGCCAAAGAATTCAAACACCTGGTGGACTTCCTGTTGCTGCTCATACAGGCCGTAAGGCCATACAATATCTTTGCAAAGACACTAATACTGTGTTCCAAGGACAGCTATAACTTCGAAAAAGACTGTTATACAACTAACTTAATTTAGTAGTATAACAGTCTTTTTATTTAGATAAACATGTTGTTTCATGACGTTGCAAACTTAAATTGCTGAGATCTAATAATACTTGATAAAATAAAATTAATCACAAAATAAGTAAGACTTAAAATAATAAAAAGCATGAATACTTGATCAGATGTTACAAAACTTCCCATAAGGATCATCCCTCTGCCGGTGAGCTCCTCAATACCTGTTGCCCAAAGAAAAGAAGTGTCTTTGATAACTGTTACAAACTGTGAAAGCAGAGATGGCATCATATTTCGGATAGCCTGCGGCAGTATAATATGTGCCAATACCTGCACTTCACTAAAGCCCTGAGAATAAGCTGCTTCATACTGACCTACCTTTATAGAATTAAGTCCTCCTCTTACAATTTCCGCTATAATAGAAGCTGTAAAAAGTGTCAATGCCAATATGCCGCTGTTTACGGCTCCAATACGTACTAAAAATCGCATAGCGAGTATCCATAAGAGTAAAGGGGTATTTCTAAAAAGTTCTATATAGATAACACTGATTTTATTTAAAACTTTAATAGAACTATTTCTCATAACTGCTAAAACAACCCCCAGTGCTAAACTTAATACAATGGTTATAACCGCAATATAAAGTGTTAAACCAAGGCCATTTAGCAGGAATTTTATATTTACAGGTGTTAAAATACTACGCATCCGTTATCTCTCCTCTCCTACTAACACATATTCTTTTGTGCACGACTTACTTGTGCGACTTTTGGAATTTTCTTTACTAGCCAGTTCTAATCGTTTAGCTAATCGGGTTAGAGGATAACATAGGCAAAAATACAAGACACCTGTTGCTACATAAGCTGGCCCCCAATAAAGATTACCGCTTGACCACGAATCCGCATGATACATCAGGTCGCCTCCTGCAATAATTGCAAGTACAGAGGAATTTTTAATCAAATTGACAGAAACATTAGTTAAAGGTGGCAAGATAATCCGTCTTGCCTGTGGCAAGATAATAAAAAACATGGCTTCCCAATAAGTAAAACCTTGAGAATATGCTGCTTCCATCTGACCTTTAGGAATAGAATTAATCCCTGATTTAACAACTTCTGCAACATAGGCTCCTTGATAAATACCTAATCCTAAGAAACCTATAATAAATACTGGCAATACAATACCTATATAAGGGAGTCCATTGTACCAAAAGAAGATCTGAATAAGCAAAGGTGTATTTTGGATAAGCTCTACATAGCTCCTACTTATTGTTTTCAAAAAACTACTTTTTGAAGTAGAAAAAATACCAAAAATAGTCCCTAATAACAGCGCTAATAGCAGCGCTGTTATAGAAACACTTAATGTAGTAAGTAATCCATCTTTAAAGATAGACCAATCCAAAAATAGAGCTTTCCACTTTAAGAGTGAAAAAGGACCATTCATTATTTAATACCCCATTTTTCAATTAAACTATCTAGTTCACCGTTTGATTTCATTTCACTGATTAAATCATCTACTACCTTTGCTAAATCTGTATTTGATTTTTTGCTTGCAACACCATATTCCTGTGGACTAAATCTGTCTGCAAGAATCTCTGAATTCTCATCAAGATAACCGTTTAATATTGCAGCATCTACTGAAAAAGCATCTACTCTTCCTGACTCAAGTGCTGCTTTAATCTCTGGATAACTTGCATACTCTGAGAATTTAACGCTGATGCCTTGTTCTACGGCTGCTTCTTCTAAAGCTTTTTTGCTTGTAGCACTCTGAGCAACCCCTATAGCTTTGCCATCTAAATCTTTATAGCTTGTAAACCCTTTATCTTTTTTAACAAGTAAAGCAACACCGTCTACAAAATAAGGTTGTGAAAAGTTATAACTTTCTTTTCTTTCTTCTGTAATCGTAAAGGTTGCTATGACTAAGTCTAGTTCGCCACTGTCAAGAAGAGGCCCCCTTGTCTTAGCTGTAACAGCTTGAAATTCTATTTTATTCTCGTCACCTAATATTTCTTTAGCTATTGCTTTAGCTATATCGATCTCCATACCTTCAATAACTTGAGTCTCAGGATTCTTATAACCAAACTTAGGCACATCTACTTTAACCCCTACTTTAAGTACTCCTTTGTCTTTAATTTTTTGAATATTTGGAGTTGCTTCTGTTGACGCTGTTGGTGCAGTCCCTCCACCACTACATCCAGTAAATGCAGTCATAAGTACTAAGCTTAACACTAATACAAATTTTTTCATTTTTTATTCCTCCTTGTTTATTTTAAAATTTTACTTAAAAAACTTTTTGTTCTTGGATGAGTAGGTGCATTAAAGAAATGTTCTGGTTTGCCTTCTTCTAAAATTTCTCCCTCATCCATAAAAATAACTCTGTCAGCCACTTCTCTTGCAAATCCCATTTCATGTGTTACAACAATCATCGTAATTTTTTCATGAGATAAATTGACCATAACATCTAAAACTTCTTGGATTACTTCTGGATCAAGTGCTGATGTAGGTTCATCAAACAGCATGATTTTAGGGTGCATATTAAGAGCCCTTGCAATAGCCACCCTCTGTTGCTGTCCACCAGAAAGTTGTGCTGGGTACGCATGCGCTTTTTCCTGTAATCCTACCTTATCCAAATATTCCAAAGCCGTTTTTTGTGCTTCCTCTTTTTTTACCTTTAAAATTTTAATAGGTGCTAATGTGCAATTTTCTAACACCGTCATATGAGGATAAAGATTAAATTGTTGGAAAACCATAGCTGCTGATTCTCTAACTTCCCTTATAGGTGCCTTTTTAGCAGTTATTTCAATATTATTTACTGTGATACTTCCTGCTGATGGCTTCTCAAGATAATTGATACATCTAATTAAGGTGCTTTTACCTGAGCCGCTTGGCCCTATAACAACTAATTTTTCCCCCTCTCTTACCGTTAAATTTATATTTTTTAAAACATGTAATTTACCAAAATGCTTATCTACGTTTTTAAGTTCTATCATTCTACTCCCCCTCCTTAGCATTTTTAGTCTCAAAGATTGTTTTTAACTATTCTCAGCAACACCAAAAGAGGTATAGCACATTATAAAACGCCCTTGACACAGGGTCCATTTTATTAAGACTAATACCTCTTTGTATTATTTTATATTTAGTTAAACATAAATATCGCGCTTTGTATAATTATAATATAAGATTCATTTAATTACAAACATTTTTTTACTAAACATACTATACTTTCTCAATACTTTTTTATCCTATTATTCGCCCTACTTATTGCTACAAATAGTTCCATTCTTGGTCACTTCTTTATTTAGCTTTTTTGATATAGATTCATAAAAAACCTGAATAAAAATTTATTCAGGTTTTTTCTTTATATTTATTAGACTACTTTGGCGTGTTACAACCACAGTTGTTTTTGCTTGTTCCACTGGATGGACACCCAATACACTTGGAGCCTTTCTTCTTTTCAATTATAATTTTCGCAATTGAAGCTCCTACTATTGCTAATATAACCAAACTTACAATTATATTTGACATAAATCCCTCCTAAGCACTTAATGCAACTTTACTTTCTGACATTTTGTCACCTTTTTTCACTAGATATATTACACAACCGACTAATCCTGTTACAACAATCAACCCTGGGATGAAACCAGTACCGAAAGTACCTGTTGTGATCAAAGATCCTACTTGATAAGTAATAAATGCAAGACTATAGCCCATACCAAATTGTAATGCAATGCCACTCCATAACCACTTCTTATTCTCCATTTCAGCATTCATGGCACCAATAGCCGCAAAACAAGGTGGCGTAAATAAATTAAACATTAAGTATGCGAGTGCCGTTACAGCAGTTAACCCCATGATACTTGCAACACTTGCTCCATCAGATACTAGCGCAAGTTCTTCAGTATCAATAAAGTTTGTCATTGAGTATACAACTGCTAAGGTACCAACAACATTTTCTTTAGCAATAAAGCCAGTAATGGCTGCTGCAGCTAATTGCCATACACCAAAACCTAATGGCACTAATAAAAGAGCAAATGGCGATGCAATACTTGCTAGAATACTTGTGTTTTCTGCACCCTCAGCAATAACCTCGAATTGCCAGTTAAATGTTTGCATGATTTGCACGATAGCGTTACAAAGAAGTATGATAGTACCTGCCTTAATAATAAAAGCTTTACCTCTTGAAAACATAGTTATAGTAGCTCTTTTAATACTTGGAATTCTATATTCTGGCAATTCCATAATGAAAAATGATTTTGACTGTGTTTCACCAGTTATTCTTACGATCAACAAAGCTGCCACAATGATAATGGCAATACCCACAAAGTACATAGTAGTACCTACCCATGCTGCATCATCAAAGAAAGCTCCTGCAAATAATGCGATAACGGGTAGCTTAGCCCCACATGGCATAAAAGGTGTTAACATCGCAGTAGTTCTTCTTTGTCTTTCATTTTTAATTGTCCGCGTTGCCATAACCCCTGGAATAGCACAACCCGTTCCAATAATCATAGGGATAATTGATTTACCTGATAAACCTACCCTCTTGAAGAAACGATCCATAACAACAGCTACACGAGCCATATAGCCACAGTCTTCTAATAATGCTAGTATGAAAAATAATACCATTATAAGTGGTAAGAAACCAAGAACAGCCCCAACACCACCAATAATACCATCTAATAAAATTGCAGCAAGTACAGGTGATGTTGCGTCTCCTAATAATCCTTCTACCCACCCATAGAGTAAATCAATCCAACCAACAAGTATATCTGCTAGAAGCGGTCCTAAATGGGTTTGTGAAATTGAGAAAACCGCCCACATAATTAATGCGAAGATCGGAATACCTAACCACTTATGAGCTAAAATTCTATCCGCCGCATCCTGTTTAGTTTGACTATTACTGCTTATCGTTCTATCCTCTACCTTTGAAACAATTCCTTTGATAAACTCATAGCGTTTTTTGTCTGAAGCCTCAACAGAGTTTTTATCTGCCATATTTACACCTTTACTATTAAATGGTGCAGTTTGAGTCTCATCCTTCCTCTCTACTACTTGAGAGATAAGTTTTTCTAAGCCATTGTCACTTCCTTTTGTTGATACCGTTTCAATAACAGGACATCCTAGTAGTCTAGATAAACTATCTACATCTATCGTTGTTTTTTTCTTCTTGGTTAAGTCGCTCTTATTTAAGGCAACCACAACGGGTATCTCTAATTCAAGAAGTTGAGTTGTAAAAAATAAGCTTCTACTTAAGTTAGTAGCGTCAACGATATTAATAATAACATCTGGATTTTCATTTTTAACGAAACTACTTGTGATACTCTCTTCTGAAGTGAATGGCGACATTGAATATGCCCCCGGAAGGTCTACAGCTGTAATTTGGACATTTGTCCTAATAAGACTTTTCTTAATCTCACCTTCCTTTTTCTCAATCGTTACACCAGCCCAGTTCCCAACACGTTCAATTTTGCCTGTTAGTGCATTAAATAACGTTGTTTTTCCACTGTTAGGATTTCCTGTTAGTGCTACTTTCATATTTCTCTCCATATTCATCAATACTTGCCTCCTTAATTCCTTTAATTTTGTTAGCCCCAGCTAACTTTTTGGCAGTAAAATTTTATGCAGTTTGTAAAATCATATGTAAATGTTAATCTTAGTTAACTTTATTACCAAACAAAAGTTATATAATAATAGCTTCAGCCAAATCATTATCAATGCTATATCTTGCATCCTTTACGGTAATGACATAATTCTCAGCAAGTACAGATATCACTGTTACTGATTCGCCCTCATAACAGCCTAATGTAAACAAAAAATTCTTAAGTTCTTCATCATTTGTCTTAATATCTTTGATAGTATATTCCGTATTAAGCCTTCCTTGTGCTAGATTCATCACTGGCCCACCCACTGCTTTCTCTGTTTTACTTAAAGTTCGAGTCATAGACCTACTTCCTATGATATTATCCATAGCTACACCTCCAAAGTTTGTATTATTTATCAATATCTATATTGTTATTATGTAAGTATGCTTAAATAGCTTCTATCATATCATCACTTAACACATGCTCCAGTATACATGTATTTCTATCAACTTTCAATCCCAATTGATTGGATTTAACGTTTGATAATGATTATCATTCTTCTATAATATATCATATGTGTTTTCTTAGAGCAATAGATTTTAAATAATTTGTTACTATTTTTAATATACTTAACTGAATTTTCCCATAGGCTAATTATTTGAAATATCCTACCTTTAGTATTTTTATTGTTTTCTTGAAATCTTTTTTAAATAATCAAAGCCTTAGAGTGACTAATCTAAGGCTTCATGTGACTATAATTATTTACTTAACTTCTCTTTAAACTCATATATGGTGTTTGAGAAAATTTCTAGCCAAAAATATGCTGAAATTAAAGTTTCATACTTAGTGCAACCTTATTCTTTTCAGTATCTACAGAAAGAATTACCACATCTACAATGTCCCCAACTTTGACCACTTCCAGCGGATGCTTAATAAATTTATAGCTCATCTGAGAGATATGCACCAAGCCATCATGATGCACCCCTATATCTACGAAGGCTCCAAAGTCTACAATGTTTCTAACTGTACCTTTTAGCTTCATCCCCTCTTTTAAATCCTTGATATCAAGTACTTCGCTATGCAAGATCGGCTTTGGCATATCCTCACGGGGATCTCTACCTGGTTTCTCAAGCTCCTCAATTATATCTAAAAGTGTAGGCACTCCTGTCCCTAATTTTTGTGCCAATACTTCTGCATCTCCTACCTTACTTCGAATATCCTTAAAGTTTTTATTTTTAAGATCCTCCTTAGAGTATCCAAGTTCGTCAAGAAGCTTATTCGCAACATCATAAGACTCCGGATGTACCCCTGTTGCATCTAAAAAATTTTTGCCCTCTATAATTCTTAAAAAACCAGCACATTGCTCAAACACTTTAGGTCCTAAGCCTTTTACTTTTTTAATATCCTGTCTCTTAGTAAACTTACCATTTTCTTCTCTATAAAGAATAATATTTTGTGAAACTGTTTTTTTAATACCTGCTACGTATTGAAGTAGTGAAGCTGAAGCCGTATTAATATCTACACCGACTTCATTAACTGCGCCTTCTACTACGCCGCCTAAAGTGGTTTCTAGCCGTTTCTGATTCATATCATGCTGATATTGTCCTACACCTATTGCCTTAGGGTCTATTTTAACAAGTTCAGCCAGCGGATCCTGAAGTCTTCTTGCAATAGAAACCGCACTTCTAACCCCTACATCATCATTTGGAAACTCTTCACTAGCAAGCTTTGATGCTGAATACACCGAAGCTCCTGCTTCATTTACTATGACATAATGTATTGGGCGGCCTATTTCTTTAAGTAAATCAGCTGCAAACTTTTCTGTTTCTCTGGAAGCTGTGCCATTCCCTATAGACAGTAGGTCAACATGATAGGTTTCTATAAGCTTCTTAAGTTCTGCTTTTGCTTCCTCTACCTTATTTTGAGGCGGCGTCGGATAAACCACTGTTTTACTTAGTTTTTTACCTGTTGCATCAACTACAGCAATCTTACATCCCGTTCGGTAAGCTGGATCTATGCCCATGACATGATGTCCCTTAATAGGGGCCTGCATCAGTAATTGATAGAGATTTTTCTTAAATACTTCCAGCGCACCGTCTTCTGCACGCTCAGTAAGTTCATTACGAATATCTCTTTCTACAGCAGGAGCGATAAGTCTTTTATAACTGTCTGCTATGGTCTCTTCAAGCAGCGTCCTTGTTGTACTTTCTTTAAGAATAATATGCTTTTCGAGATAATTTACGATCTCCTCAATAGGTACTTCTATTTTTACACTAAGTATCTTTTCATTTTCTCCTCTGTTAATAGCAAGAATTCTATGACCTGGAAGCGTACTTACTTTTTCACTAAAATTATAATACATATCGTAAACCGTCTGCTCTTTCTCATCTTTTGCCTTTGAAACAATCATTCCTTGTTTAAAGGTTATCTTTCTAATATAGCCTCTGTACGACGCATTATCTGATATTTCTTCAGCCAGAATATCTTTAGCGCCCTCTAATGCTGCTTTTATGTCTTCTACACCTTTATCTGCATTAATGAAGGTCTGCGCTATGGTTTCTATATCTTTTTCTTTTTGCTGCATTATGATGATCGCCAGCGGCTCTAGTCCCTTCTCTTTTGCAATGGTTGCTCTTGTTCTTTTTTTAGGTCTGTAAGGCAAATAAAGATCTTCAAGCTGAGTCATAGTTGCAGAGGTTTCTATAGCACGCTTAAGTTCATCCGTTAACTTACCCTGCTCTTCGATACTTTTTATAATCTGTTCTTGACGTGCTTCTAGATTTTGAAGATATGTGAATCTTTCTCCAAAGTTACGCAGTACTTCATCATTCAGTCCACCTGTAAGTTCCTTTCTATATCTTGCTATAAAAGGAATGGTATTGCCTTCCTCTATGAGTTTGATAGTATTTTCTACCTGGCTTTTTTTTATATTAAGTTCGTCTTGTAAAATTTTTACGATATCCATTTTTTCTCCTTAGTATCTTATTTTTTTATTAAAAATCGGCATACTGTACCTTGATTCTGCCAAGCAGCATGTCAATATTTTCTTCATAGTCAATCACTTGAATCTGACTCTCTTCTAAAAATGGCTTATGTTCAAGTTGTATATAGACAACTGTCTCATTCTCCTGATTATAAAGGAGTCGAAGCTTTGCCTGATGCAGTTTAAGCACTTTATTAATAAACTCAAATGAAGCCATTTCATTAATATTATGACTGCTATAGTAGTTTTCCTCGTCACTGCAATAATACTTAGGAAGCTCAGTATAAGGGCTTCTTATACTAATCTCTGCTTGATTACTTGTCATTTTTATATCGATGTAAATAGTTGGCTCCTTTTTTTGATAATGCATTAAAAGTACAATGATATTTAAAATAGTACGTTGAATAAGTTCTTCATCAATGTAAACTTTTACTTCTTCTTCCTCAGTATCAAATAGGATATGCCACTCAGGATTATATCTTAGAAGTGCCATAGCCGTATTCTCAGCAACCGTTACAAGATTATAAGCACTATATTTTGGCTGAAGATGTCCTTCTGCAAGTTTATTATTATCAATAATCTGGGTAATCAACCTAGTTGCCTGATAACATACTTTTTTAATATGCTGTACCCCCTTGATTAAGGCCTCGTCATTTGCTTTGCTAAAATCCAGATTAAGTATATCCGCTGCACTTTGAATAACATTAATAGGTGTTTTTAATTCATGAGAGAGATTAATAATACTGTTTCTATCTCTTTCATTATCGTCTAACTGATCCTTCGTCACTTGGATAGACTGTACCAGTTCATGCCAAGGAAATAAAACTCTTTCATAAAAAATAGCAGCTACTAAATAATAAGTATATATAAACCTTAGCAGTATGATTATAAAATAATCGATAGGAAAAGTAACATTCATATAAAAAATAGAAACAACATGATAACTGCACTTAAATCCTAAAAATAAATACATGCGCCATATAATCTTCTTATCAAATTTGCCTACTAAATGATAATTTAAGTGACACGCCCATAAAATAAGTCCTATAACCATTCCCTCTATAAAATATATTTGTAATTGAAGCTGTTCCATAGAGCTATCCAGTAGTTTTGAGAAAATAGAGGTATAAATCATCATAGCAAAAAACAGCAACCTCACAAAATATACTTTTGTCTGATTAAATTCTTTATCTAGGTAACGGTAGGCTGCCAGCAAACAACTGATTTCAAAAATATCCAGCCCTAATCTAAAATTAATGTATAACTGGTCAACCTCAAGCCCATAATGATTTCTTATCATCATCAGAATAATAATGGAAATAGCTATATATCTATAGATTATAGCAAGAAACTTAAAAGTATTATTGGTGCTTTTACCCACACTATTTTTCATAAGCATAGTAGCTCCTATGCTCATTATTGCTATAAAAATATTCATTGTATATTTAAAAAAAGAGAAATCTAATTGTCCCATAACAAGATACATGAGTAAAATAACACCTATAACAAATGCACCCAGTATACCAATATCTTTTTTAACTTCTTTCATAATCCACATAGTTTTCACCACTATTATATTATATTTTCAGATCTGAAAATTCAACTTTAATTTTATCCTGTAATGCTTCTTTTTTAGTATCTGCATAATGAGAACACTCTATGTTCATCCCTTTATATTCTGGAAACTGCATACTAATCGTCGTGCCATAGTTTACTTTACTTATAACCGAAATTGTTCCTTTATGGGCTTCTACGAGCGACTTCACAATCGGCAGTCCAAGTCCGCTCCCTTCCTTTTTTCGAGTTGTCTGAGCGTCTCCTCTTTCAAATCGGTTAAAAATAGTACTCAGCTTATGACTCGGAATGCCAAGCCCGGTGTCTTTAACACAAAGATACACATTATCTTTTCTAGTATTAATATAAAGATATACTTTGCCGTTTTCTTTATTGTATTTAATGGCATTAGATAGCAGATTAAGCATAATTCTTTCTATAAAATCTATATCTATATAACAATAAATTTTATGTTTTTCTCGAATGAATTCAATCTGAACATGCATAGCGCTTGCGTAAGGTTCTATGGAGTCAATAATCTGCTGTATAAGTTCTGCAATATCTACAAGAACAAAATACGGTAACAGTACACCAGTTTCTATCTGGTTAAGGGCCTTAATATTATGAGCTAACTTTTCAAGCCTGTAGCCATTTTGTTTAATCATCTTTACATACTTAAGTTTTTTATCCTCATAATTTGTTTCAACTTTTTCTTGAAGATTTTGAGCAGCTTCATCAATTTGTTTCACATACTCTTGCAGCTTCTCGGATACCAAAATTAATATGTTTTTTTGTTTGGTATCCTCTATCAGCTTTTTTTTCTTCCCTTTTAAGTCCTTATCTTTACTCTTCCAAATAATATGCAGTGTATCATGATAAACAAAGAGAAAGACATTGACATAAATGATTACTTTAAGTATCGCTAAAAATGAGTCATAAACTAAATCAGTCCATTGATATAAGATTATATAAACGCCCTGATAAATCCCCTGCAAGGCTAAAACAAGTAAAAATCTATATACATTTGTACTATGGGGCTGATCAGCATTATTATAGCAAAAAACCATAGCGCAGCTAGTTATAATAAACAGTAATACTCTCATACTTATAACACTCATATCTTTCAAGTTATCGCTTATAAAAACAACTTCTGAAAAGTCTACTCTGTAACTTACTGCTATAGCCCCTATAAGTATCCCCAGACTAAGCATCATATACTTCTTAATATTTGTCATATGACTAACGTATCTAATGCCTGCAAGAAGACAAATAATCTCCAATAAATCTATCATAAATTGTGCTTTTTCGTTAGCATAAAGACCTTGTATTTGCATATGCACAAATACATTATGATAAAATTTTAAAATAAGCAGTACAGAAATGGCTGCATACCCTACACCTATCATATTGGCTTTGTTATTTTGTTTGTTATCTAAGTGGCTGAATACTACAAATAATCCCGACATACTTGATAAGATCATAAGCGCTGTACAAAGATTAATCCATATTGATTGTTTAAATACAGTATCCAAATTAAACGTTGCGATACCTATTATGATAATCATTTCTAAAGCTTGTTTAAGGGTTTTTATAATGATTTCTTTAATTACCATATGAATCTCCTCATACCTATAGAGAAACAACTTTACAACTTAAGTTATTCATATGATTAAAGTTGTTTCTCAGAATGATTTCACATCAAACAAGTTCCTGAATAAGTTAACCTTTAAAATGCGAAATCTATGTATTAAATAAATTATACTACTATTTATGTAACTCTTCAAATCATTAAATTTTAAATCTAATTTACAGAGTTATTTACATCTATAAATAAACTTATACTTTTTTGAGTTAAAAATGTCCTAAAAGATAGATTTTCTTATCTTTTAGGACATTTGAAAGACTAAGACTAATATTTAAGTTCTTCATTAATCCAAACTTTAGCCCCTTCATTATCAACCTGCAGCATCTGAACCTGCCAGTCATCATCTAGTGAGTTTAAATATTCTGCAATTTCTTTCCTAAACGCCACCACATTTTTAATTACTGCAATAAGGGTAGGTCCAGCCCCGCTTAGAAAGGCACCTTTAGCGCCATAGCACTTAGCCTGATTAATTATCTCAAACATATTAGGTATAAGCTTCGCCCTATAAGGCTCATGCAGGCGATCTTCCATGGCCAAACTTAAATTATCTATATCGCCTGTAATCATCGATGCTGCAAGAAGTGCCGCCCTAGATGAATTAAATACTGCGTCTTCTAAGGGTACCTCTTTTGGCAGAACACTTCTCGCAAGTTCCGTTGATAATATAAAGTCCGGTATCATCACTGCAAAGTGTATGTTTTCAGCAACATTAATTTTTACATACTTCATATCATTGGCATTCATTGCCCCAATCGTCATCCCACCTAGGAGGGCTGGTGTAGTATTATCTGGATGCCCCTCAATCTGGGCTGCCATTTGAACAAGCTCTTCTTTTGAAAAAAAACTTTGACTAAGTGCATTGCCAATATGCAGTCCTGCAACAATACAAGCCGCACTGCTCCCAAGTCCTCTGGTATGAGGAATACTGTCTTGCTGTATAATCCTTACACCTGGCATAGGTTTTCTAATATTATTATAAAAATGTTTTATAGTTGTATAAATAAGATTTGTTTCATCAGTAGGTATCTGGGTGCTCCCTTGCTGAATAACAATTTCAAAGCCTTGTTCAATTTCCTCTGCATAGACAATATTATACATACTAAGTGCCATGCCTATGCTATCAAAACCTGGTCCCATATTTGCTGTTGTAGCTGGTACTTTTACTTTAATCATAATGTGTAGATCTGCTCCTTTCTTGATGTATATAGAGAAACAACACATAAACTTGAATTATTCATCACTATAAAATTGTTTCTCAGAATGATTTCACATCACATATTATCATGAATAATTATAATTTAAAGATGTGAAATCTATAGAGAAGTACAAAAGGTGAGAGATATTTTTATCACTCACCTTTTGTCATGCATTACTTAATCAGCTAAATCAAATTTGCCATGTATAGCATTCATTGCTCTATGCATTTCTTTTTTATCTATAAGAATAGAAATTTTAATTTCTGAAGTAGAAATCATATGAATGTTAATACCACAATCATACATTGCTTCAAACATCTTAGAAGCTACACCAGTATTTGCTACCATTCCAGCACCTACAACTGATACTTTTGCTAAATTTTCATTGTAATCTACACTCTTTGCGCCCCAACGCTGCATATTTTGTTCAATAACTTCTTTTGCATCTGAAAGGGTTGTATCTGGTATTGTAAATGAAATATCTTTTGTATTATCACGTCCAATGGACTGTAAAATAATATCTACATTGATATTTTTCTTTGCAAGTGTTGCAAATATATCAAATGCCTTTCCAGGCGTATCTGCTAATCCTATTAAAGATACACGTGCAATCTCATCATCACCTGCTACCCCGCTAATTAACATCTCTTCCATTTTACATGCCTCCTTAACTACTGTTCCTTCTGCATTTGTTAAACTTGATCTTACTACTAATTCTACATTGTATTTTTTAGCTAATTCAACTGATCTATTATGAAGTACTTTTGCTCCTAATGACGCAAGTTCTAACATTTCATTATAAGTAATTTCGTCTAATTTCTTTGCATCTTTTACTACTCTTGGATCAGCTGTATAAACACCGTCAACATCAGTATAGATTTCGCACTGATCTGCATTAAGGGCTGCTGCAATAGCCACTGCCGTTGTATCAGATCCGCCTCTTCCTAAAGTCGTTATATCATCAAAGCGATTCATACCTTGAAAACCAGTTACCAGAACGATATTTCTTCTATCTAATTCTCTTCTTATTCTATCTGGTTTAATTCTTTTAAGTCTGGCGTTGCTATATGCTGAAGTTGTGATCATCCCTACTTGATAGGCATTTAAAGAAACACAAGGATATCCGAGTTCTGAAAGTGCCATAGCCATTAGTGCTACAGATTGTTGTTCGCCTGTTGAAAGAAGCATATCCATCTCACGTTTAGGCGGATTTTTGCTGATTTCTTTTGCTTTTGCAATAAGGTCATCTGTTGTATCCCCTTGTGCTGAAAGAACTACAATAACATCATTTCCTTTTTTATAAGTCTCAGCAACTCTTTTGGCTACATTATATACTCTTTCTGCATTTGCAACAGAGCTTCCTCCAAATTTTTGTACAATTAACACGTTTTTTCCTCCTCTAACAATTCTTAGTGTAATCTAAATATAATAATAGTAATCATATACCTGTTTATCCAAAACTCACTGTTTACTTATTATTTAAGAAATACATCCATTAATGTATGCCCTTTTTTAATATAATAATCTGTGTTCTTTGCGAAATGTTCTGTATATCGATTATCTTTATTAATCAGTGCACTGCCACTTTGATAAATCATATATGGGACAGGATCTCCCGTGTGTGTTCTGAGTCTTAGTGGCGTTGGATGGTCAGGCACCACCAACATCTTATACGCTATAGACTTATTATCCATTGCCTCTATAATAGGCGTAATGATTTTTTGGTCTATGTATTCAATCGCTTTAATTTTATTCTCTAATTCATTTCTGTGTCCGCATTCGTCGGGTCCTTCTAAATGCACATAGACAAAATCTTTATCTTCCTCAATAAGCCACTTAATAGCTGCATCTGCTTTCCCTTTATAGTTCGTATGCACATTACCCGTAGCCCCTTCAACATCTATTGATGTCATACCAGCTCCAATCCCGATTCCCTTTATAAGATCCACAGCGGATATAACAGCGCCTTCGACTTGATACTTTTCCTTAAATAAAGGCAGCTGTGGCTTAGTGCCTTCTCCCCATATCCAAATGCTATTAGCAGGTCTTAACCCTTTTTTCCTTCTTGCTTCATTAATCGGATGGTGGTTAAGAATAGTATAGCTCTTTTTCATAAGTTCCCAAATCAAGTCACTATTTATACCTTCTGGCTTATAATTTCCAATACGCTGATCTAAAATATCGTGGGGCGGTATAAGCTTGACTTGTGTACTGCCCTGATCCCAGACAAGCAAATGTCTGTAGCTTACTCCTGGATAAAATTTTCTAATTTCATCCCCTAACGCTTCTTCAATGGCTAGCAGCAACTCATTTGCTTCTTCTGTCGTAATCTCATCTGCACTATGATCTAAAATAATTTTATCTTCATAGTCCCCTTCTTCACTTAATGTCACTACATTGGTTCTAAAAGTAACATCTGTATCCTTTAAGTTTACGCCCATGCTGAGTGCTTCTAGAGGACTTCTCCCAAAGTAAAATACCGTTGGATCATAACCTAATACTGAAAGATTGGCTGTATCACTACCTTTTGCACAGCCATCTGGTATGGTTTTTACCATACCTATGGTGCTGTAGGGAGCAAGCTGATCTATCATCTTAGTCTTTGCATATTCTAAAGGTGTAACATCACCCAGTGCCTTTATCGGTTCATCAGCTGCCCCATCTATAAGTACAACTATATACTTCATCTTATCGCCTCTACTTATCTATACGTATTTTATTTAGGATAACTAAATCAGATAATTCACTCATCTTTTCTGTAAAGTTTGCTTCTGTATCAACATTTGTAATAAAAGCATATTCACCCTGAAGTGATGGAACCTCTTCTATTTCATTAAATACTTCTTTGATAATATCATCCATACGCTCGCTATGTTTTTTAAGTCTTATAAAATATTTAACCTTAACTTGCTCTTTGTCCTTAAGTTCAATTTTTTCTTTGTTCCAGAAAGATATAATATTGGTACCTGTATGTTTTGCTGCATCTACAATATCTGCAACCATGGCACTAGCTGTAGGAAGCTTACCTGCACCTCTTCCATAGAACATGACATCCCCAATAACATTGCCTTTAACAAAAATACCATTGAATACATCACTTACCATGGCAAGCGGATGGCTTTTTGCAATAAGCATAGGTGATACTCTTGCAAAGATACTAGCATCTTGTTTTTGACATGTTGCAAGCAGTTTAATAACATATCCCATATTATCTGCATAAACCATATCTTCTGTCGTGATCTTTGTAATCCCCTCAGTAGGGATGTCCTGGAAACTCACATGTTCCCCAAATGCAAGGGAAGAGAGGATAGCGATTTTACGGCATGCATCATAGCCTTCTACATCAGCTTCAGGGTTTTTTTCTGCATAACCAAGCGCCTGAGCTTCTTTTAAGACATCTTCAAAAGCTTTACCTTCTTGCTGCATCTTAGTAAGAATAAAATTTGTTGTGCCGTTAAGTATACCTGTAATTTCAAAAATCTCATCAGCCGTAAGTGACTGATTTAGCGGTCTTATAATAGGAATACCTCCGCCTACGCTAGCTTCAAACAAAAAGTTCACTTTGTTGCTTCTAGCTATTTCTAGGAGTTCTGCCCCATGTAGTGCAACAAGTTCTTTATTAGAAGTAATATAGCTCTTTCCTTTTAACAAACTTGTTTTAGCATATGTATACGCAGGTTCTATACCTCCCATTGCTTCTACTACGATTGCTATTTCCTTGTCATTTGCAATAATATCAAAATCTTTAATAACCAGTTTACTAATTGCTTCGCCTTCAAAACTTCTAATATCTAATATATATTTTATCTCTATGGGCTGGCCTGCTCTTTTGGCTATGCTTTCTTTATTTTCATTAATGACTTCTACAACGCCTTGGCCAACTGTTCCAAGTCCTAGTAATGCAATTTTCATATAATTACCTCCAATAATATCATGATCTGACTTCATATCATACTATTCTCTAGCCAGTATTTTTATTTGCTGTACGCCTCTTAATGTTTCTAATTCATTAATGAATTCTTCTATATTCATAATCATATTCGCTGTCTGCATACATAAATTGATAATAGCTATGCCATTCATGGGAACCATTTGGTTGATCGTCAAAACATTTCCTCCCACACTGGCAATATGATTAAGAACATCCGATAATATTCCTGGTTCATCTTGCAAATGGATCAGCATAGTAATTGCTTGCCCATTGCCTTTATCATAAAAAGGGAAAATAGAATCTTTATATTTATAAAAAGAACTCCTGCTAATCCCTATTTGTTCTGTAGCTTCTTGTACGGTCAACATAGTATTTTTTTCTAATAGTTTTTTCGCTTCTACTACTTTTAAAAAAATTTCTGGCAGTACATCTTTACCAATCACATAGAACTGATGTTTTTCTTTCATAATATTCTCCTTGTTCGCTTGTCGTGAACATTTGTTTCCCGCAAACATACTATATCATAATATTTTTTTCTTTTCAAGTTTATGTATTGTTATTTCAAGCTTTTTTATAGTTTTGTATAAATTTATAGATATTTTTCTCAAATATGCAGACAATATTTCTACTAAAATAAAACAAAATGGCACTTAATATAAGTGCCATTTTGTTTTATTTTAGTAGATTCGGTTAGTGAATGCTATAACTTGATATTTAAACAGTGTAAGTTATTGCATAAGATGATAGCCACTCTCAAAATACGCCATAATAGAATCATAAATAATTTGAGCCAAACGCGGCGAAAAATCAGGCTGTGTTAATTTATCCAAATCTTGTACATTTGACATAAACCCTATTTCAAGTAAAACAGCTGGCATAGTTGTATTTTTAAGTACAAAAAGGCCATTACCTGCTTTTGCTTTTCTATCTGTCATCCCTAACCCTTGCACCATATTCGCCTGAATCATTTTTGCAAAATACTCGGATCTTGGGTCATCCGGATTGCTGAAATAGAAAGTTTCAGTCCCATTAACCGCAGGGTTATTAATTGAGTTATTATGAATACTTACGAAAAGATGTGCCCCAATTTCATTTGACCATATGGCTCTTTCTTGTAAACTAGGTTTTACATCCGTTTCCCGAGTCATGTAAACTTTAAGATGAGGATTATTAAGAAGTAATTGGTAAACATCCATCGCGTAACGTATATTCAGTTCTTTCTCCATAATACCTGACGCCGATCTGGCTCCTGGATCACTCCCGCCATGTCCTGCATCTATAACAACTATCTGGCTGTATTTTTCACTTGGCTTTACAAATTGTATATGTATTTGATTACCTACTTCATAAATATTAACTGCACTTATTGTAAACGTATCTATAATGAGTTGTGTTCCTCCATTATAACTAACACTTACATTTTTGATACGTCCCTCCTGACTGACTAAATGGCCTTCATAAAAAAAGTCTGAGTAATCTCCATTTAAGTTCACAATTATTTTTCTTTCTCTAAATAAATCAATAACTGATATATCATTAATAGACAGACGTGATGGTTTTTCGAGTATCAATGTGTTTTCATTATGTACATAACTAATATTATTTAATGTGTTTTCTAAGTTTTGTGTAGGCGGAGTCTGTTCCACTGGTATGGCTTCTTCTGGAATAGGTAAGGTTTCTTTCGGAACAGTCACTGGTTTGTCTATTAAGACATTTCTCGTTTCACCTTGCCATATTACACCGTATCCTAGCTGTTCACTGATAAAACGAATAGGGATCATCAGCTTGTCATTAATAATTTTAGGAGGCATGTCCAAAAGTTTAATCTGTCCATTTACAAAAGCTTCTGGCGCATTAACTTCTAAAACTAATAATGAGGTCTGATCATACACATAAACTTTTTCTTCATCTGCTTTCCACTCCACAGTTGCACCCATCGGTTCAAATACCTCTCTGGCTGGCACTAAGACACGCTCACCTAGTTGTATAGGCGGCATAATTGTTGTTGCAATAGGTTGATTATTTATATAAAGGTTAATAGGCAGCAAATCATAAGGATGTGTTTTCCCATCATATGTAAGTTTTATAGGCTCTGCATGTACAATAGTATGTGCTGTACAAAAAATAAAGATTGCTGCAAGAGCTTTTTTGAGTTTAGAATTCATCACTTTCCTCCTTGTTCCTTTTCATATAAGTTACTCTATGTGTATTATACCAGAAAAAAATACCTATTACAAAATAAACTTCCATATTTTTGTATAAAATACGTTTTTTTTCAGTATCTCTATTACACAGTATGATCGTTTAATATTCAATAATTATGGCTATAATCTAACTATTATGAATACACTCTGAAAGGTTATTAAACGTTATGAAAAAAATAAGCGTTGTCATTCCTATGTATTCCGAAGAGGCTATGGTTATGCCTTGCTATGAAAAGTTATCTCTTATAATGCATGATATTACACTATATGCTTATGAACTTATTTTTGTAAATGATGGCAGCACAGATAATACTTTGCCGCTTCTTGAAGCTCTCTGCCTAAAAGATAACCATGTTAAAGTCATAAGCTTATCCAGAAACTTTGGACATCAGGCTGCTGTTACTTGTGGTATTACTTATGCCATAGGCGATGCAATTATCATTATAGATGCGGATCTTCAAGATCCCCCTGAGCTTATTTGCAATATGATAACCTTTTGGGAATCAGGCTATGATGTTGTCTATGGCCGAAGACAAAAGCGCAGTGGTGAAACATTATTTAAGCGTCTTAGTGCAAAAATATTTTACAGGTTTTTAAACTATCTCTCAGATATAAATATTCCTTTAGATACTGGTGACTTTAGGCTAATTGATAAAAAAGTAGCCCTCATTCTTATTCATCTGCCTGAGCATAATAGATTTCTAAGAGGACTTATTCCCTGGTGTGGCTTTAAGCAGATACCGCTCGCCTATGAAAGGCAGCCTAGATTTGCTGGTAAAACTAAATACCCTTTTAAAAAAATGATCCAATTTGCTATAGATGGTATTATCGCATTTTCTTCTAAACCACTAAGACTCATTATGAAACTTGGTATATTTGCTGTAATGATTGCACTTCTAATATTTTTATATTATTTTACAGCCCTTATATCCCCTCATATTATAGTTATTCCTGATTTTGCCTGGCTTATTATTATCATTTCTTTTTTTGGAGGGGTTCAGCTTGTCGCTATAGGCGTATTAGGGGAATATATTGGTCGCATGTATGATGAAAGCAAAAATAGACCTCTTTATATTGTAGATAAAACGTTTAACACCTCCCCCAAAAAAACATTTTAAAAGGACAGCTTGCTTATTAAGCTGTCCTTTTAAAATGTTTTTATATATTTGCATAAATCTCATGAATATTGCCATCTGGGTCCCCAAATAAAGCAGCTATTTGGTGAGGACTAGTATAGACAGGTGGCTGGATGCCTGCTCCACCCTCTTTAATAGCTTTGTCATATATATACTGTATCTCTGCTTCATTATCACACATAAAGCTTATTTGAAAACTTTGTCCTTGCCGTACTGATCCATAATCTTTACTGTACTCTTTCATAAGTTCTCTTTCGCAAATCGCCAGACAAATCCCCTTATCTTCAAACTCTACGTATTTCTCTAAATCCTGCTTGATTGCAATTCCCAAGACATTTGTATAAAACTTTTTCATACTGTTAACATTCTCTGTCCAAATTGTTGTTAAACCAAGTCGAATACTGCTCATCATGCGCCATCCCCTTATTCATTATAATTTCCCCTGTAAAATAATGTATATTTCACATTTTCTATTATAGCACTAAATTAATATCCTTTTTTGATTAAAAAACAAGATTAAATTTTAAATTTATATTATTAATTTAAAATCTTTTTAATAATCTATTATTAAATTTTCAAAATAAATTATTTAGAGATTGAAATTAATCTTAAAATTTAATATGATAGATGAGTAGTATGCAAATGCGTATTATAGCATAGAATACTACCTATAAACTTTGAATGGTGGTGAAATAAAATGAAAAAGAAACATTTAGCGGTAGTTCTTTGCAGTGCCCTAGTAATAAGTTTATTTACTGGCTGTGCAGCACCCAAACAGCAAACAAACAGTAAGTTTGAACCACTTAAAACCGATCTTAAAGTAGGTATGGTAACTGATGCTGGCACAATTGATGACAAATCCTTTAATCAGGGAACTTGGGAAGGCGTTCAAGGCTCAGGTGCAAACTCTAAATACTTAAAGCCAACCGGAACTACTGAAGCAGATTACTTAAAAGAAATAACAAATCTTTATGACGCTGGTTATAAATTCATTGTAACGCCAGGCTTTAAATTTGAAACAGCTATTTTCCAAGCACAAGATCGTTATACGGATGCAAAATTTGTACTTATTGATGGCTATCCTCACACAGGAGATTATACACCTGTTGTAAAAGAAAACACTGTTTCTATCTTTTTTGCTGAACATGAATCTGGCTTTTTAGCTGGTGTTGCATCAGCACTTCAAGTTAAAGATGGCAATTTTGGTTTTATTGGCGGAATGGAAATTCCAGCTGTTCAAAAATTCAACTGGGGCTTCCAGCAAGGTATCCAGTATGCTAATGAAAATTTAGGCACTTCTATTACAGTAAAAGAAGAAAATGTCGTTTATCAAGGTTCATTTGATAATGTAGCTGCGGGACAACAACTTGCGGCTCAAATGTATGATAAAGGCGTAAAAGCTATCTTTACAGCAGCTGGCGGAGTTGGTGTAGGGGCTATTACAGAAGCCAAAGAACGTGCTGCAAGCGGACAGGACGTTTGGGTAATTGGTGTAGATGTTGACCAATATGCAGAAGGTCTTGATGAAAAAACCGGTAAATCCATTATTCTTACATCTGCTATGAAATATATTGATGTCGCAGCCTATGATATGATCAAGGCTGAAACTGAAGGAACTTTCCCTGGTGGTGAGATACTTACATTTGATGCTAAAAATAATGGTATTGGTATTCCTGAAACTAATCCTAACCTCAGTAGTGATACTATCTCAAAAACAAATGATATTTTTGAGAAAATAAAATCTGGTGACATTATTGTAGCTAGTGAAAATGACGGCACACTTATTAAATAATCTTATAAATACGCTTATTACTTTATAAAATGATTTATATTAAAAAAAGACGGAATTCCGTCTTTTTTTAATATAATATCTAATAAATTAAAGGAAATGTTATATAATACATAGAGAAACAACATATAAACTTGATTTATTCATTACTATAATGTTGTTTCATAGAATGATTTCACATCAAATAACATCGTGAATAAGTCAGCCTTTAAAATGTGAAATCTATAGTAAAGGAGGCGAAAATATGGATTATATTGTAGAGATGTTAAATATTAGAAAAGAATTCCCAGGGATTGTTGCAAATGATAATGTTACACTTCAGCTTAAAGCTGGCGAAGTACATGCACTGCTCGGTGAAAACGGTGCCGGAAAATCCACACTTATGGGTATGCTCTTTGGCATGTATCATCCAGATCAAGGAATCATTAAAATGAACGGCTCCGAAATCAAAATTGAGAATCCTAATGTTGCCAATGATCTAGGTATTGGCATGGTTCATCAACACTTTAAGCTTGTCCACAACTTTACAACGACAGAAAATATTATTCTTGGTATTGAACCTAAAAAAGGATTAAGCGTAGATATAAAATCTGCTGCTGTTAAAGTCGCTGAGCTTTCTAAGCGTTATGGTTTAAATATAGACCCTTATGCTAAAATTGAAGATATCTCTGTTGGTATGCAGCAAAGAGTTGAAATCATGAAAATGCTTTATAGAGATGCTAAGGTTCTTATTTTTGATGAGCCTACCGCTGTACTTACACCCCAAGAAATCAATGACTTAATTGAAATCATGAAAAATCTAATTAAAGAAGGAAAATCTATTATACTTATTACCCATAAGCTAAGAGAAATCAAAGCTGTTGCAGACCGCTGTACTGTTATTCGCCGTGGTAAATGTATTGGTACAGTAAATGTCAGCTCTACAAGTGAAGCTGAAATGGCTAAAATGATGGTCGGTCGCCCTGTATCTTTTAAAGTTGCTAAAGCAGCCAGCAAGCCTGGCCCAACTATTTTAAAAATCGATAATCTATCAGTTCAAAATAACAAAAAGGTATTAGGTCTTAAAAATTTCTCTCTTGAAATAAGAGCAGGAGAGATTGTAGGCATCGCTGGCGTCGAAGGTAATGGACAAAGTGAACTCGTCGAAGCAATTACAGGTCTTAGAAAAATTGAAAGTGGTTCTATCATCTTAAAAGATAAAGTGATTAATCAGCTCTCTGTAAAAAAACGTATCGCTTCAGGTATTGCCCATATTCCAGAAGACCGGCATAAACGTGGTTTAATTCTTGACTATAGTGTAGAGGATAACATGATTCTAGAAATCTACCATCAAGAACCATTTTCTAAATATGGACTTTTAAACAGACAAGCTATTAAAAAGTATACCGATACAATTATTGATTCATTTGATGTGCGTTCAGGTGAAGGAGGCGCTTCTATAGCCCGTTCTTTATCAGGAGGCAATCAGCAAAAAGCAATAATCGGTCGTGAAATGGAATTAGATCCAGACCTGCTTATTGCTGTTCAACCCACCCGCGGACTAGATGTAGGATCTATTGAGTATATTCATCAAAGACTTATTGAACAGCGTGATAAAGGAAAAGCTGTTCTTCTTGTTTCCCTTGAACTAGATGAGGTTATGAATGTCTCTGATAAAATAGCTATCGTCAATAACGGGGAGCTTATTGGTACTGTCATTGCTGATGAAACAAACGAAAATGAAATAGGCCTTATGATGGCAGGTGTGAAAGGAGGCATAAATCATGAATAAAAAGGGAATGGTCTCTCTTATAGCAGTGTTCCTCGGATTAATTGCCGGTGCTTTTTTGATGCTCCTTACAGGGCATAATCCTTTTGTAGGATTTATGTATCTCATTCAAGGGGGTACATTAACTTTAGAACGTATTGGCAACACATTAGCTACTGCTACACCTCTTATTCTAACTGGACTATCTGTTGCTTTTGCTTTTAGAACAGGACTTTTTAATATCGGAACACCAGGTCAAATGCTGTTTGGTGGTTTCTGCGCAACTGTGGTAGGCCTCAGCAGTAACTTGCCTAGTGCCATTTTGGTGCCGCTTATGGTGCTTGCAGGTTTTTTTGGCGGGGCTTTGTTTGCCTTTGTTCCTGGTATTTTAAAAGCCATGTTTAACGTGCATGAGGTTGTTTCTTCCATTATGATGAACTGGATAGGTTATTGGATTGTCTATTATGCCATTAAAGCCTACTATAAAGGCAATATGGAGACTGAATCAAGACTTCTTGCAGACAGCGCTACGTTAAGAGCACCTTGGTTATCCAATTTATTTGGAGGCTCCTATATTAACCTAGGGCTTTTTGTAGCTATTATTGCGGCTCTTGTGATTGCTTTTATTTTAAACAAAACTACTTTTGGTTATGAATTAAAATCTGTTGGCTTTAACAGATACGCCGCTGAATATGGGGGTATTTCTGTTAATAAGAATATTATTCTTTCCATGATGATAGCCGGTGGTCTTGCAGGCCTTGCAGGGGTTGTACAATATGCAGGCAACGCAAATAACATCCAAATTGGTGTGATGCCGTCTCAAGGATTTGATGGCATTGCTGTATCACTCCTTGGAGCAAATACACCTATTGGTTCGTTGCTTGCTGCATTATTTTTTGGTCTTCTTTACTCAGGACGTGGTTTTATGAATGCCATGACGGATATCCCTCCCGAAATAGCCGATACCATTATTGCTACAATTATCTATTTTGCAGCAACAAGTATGTTGGTTGAACGATTCTTGGATAAGTTTTATAAGTCACGCAAAAATTTACGTTCTGATCAAACACCGCTTGTGGATACTGCCGTTAAAAACACAGATAATTTAAATACAAGCTATGGCTTTATGCCTCCCCATGAATCCGAAAAAGACCCCACTAAGAAGGGAGATGAATAATCATGTGGCAAACTATTGAACAAATATTCCCCTACGCCATTGCTTTTACTATTCCTCTGCTTATTACAGCCCTCGGGGCTCTTTACTGTGAACGCAGTGGTATCGTTAATATCGGTCTTGATGGACTTATGATAGTAGGCGCCTTTTCAAGCGGGCTCACTATCTTTTTTCTTCAGCATTCATTTGGCAGCAACCTCTGGACTATAGCCGTCGGACTTATCATGGCAATGGTTGTTGGTGCGCTTTTTTCACTGCTTCACGCCTTTGCAAGTATTAACCTTCAGGCTAATCAAGTTATAAGCGGTACCGCTATTAATATGATGGCTGGTTCGCTGACTATCTTTTTAGCGAGAAATATAACCGGAAGTGGTAATATTCGTCTGCCTGCTAGTCTTGGCAAACAAAATATTACAATTTTAAAGGATATTCCTTTTATTGGACCCTTATTCTTTAGAAATACCTATCCTACTACTTGGTTAGTACTCATTATTCTTATGGTATTTACTTTTATTCTGTATAAAACTTCTTTTGGCCTGCGCCTAAGAGCATGTGGTGAACATCCTCATGCAGCCGATGCAGCCGGCATTAATGTTACGCGTATGCGTTATATTGGCGTTATAATATCCGGAGCTTTTGCTGGACTTGGTGGTGGCATTTATCTTGTTACCTTTTCTGGTGAATTTAATGGCAGTGTAGCTGGCTTTGGCTTTTTGGCACTGGCCGCTCTTATATTTGGTCAATGGAAACCGCTTGGCATACTAGCTACAACTTTATTTTTTGGTTTTGCAAGCACTGTATCTAATGTATCTCAAGTTATTCCTCAATTTGCAAATATACCGTCTGTATTTCTAAAGATTTTCCCGTATGTTGTAACCTTAATTGCCCTAGTCATTTTTTCGAAATCTTCTCAGGCCCCCAAAGCTGCTGGAGAACCATTTGATCATGGCAAACGCTAAACCTAGAAACTCAAAAACGCCTCCTATAGAAGCTTCTATAGGAGGCGTTTTTGAGTTTCTTTATAAGTTAAACTTTTAGTATCAGGAATGAGGAATATCCGGAATTTTTTCTGCTACACAGACATCCAAACGCTCTTGTAAATTAAGCTTGTATTCATGCTTTTGGTGGGTGTTCACATTATAAACGACTTTTACCAGTGGTCTTGCTACGTCTTGAACGAAGTTTTTCTCTACAATACCAATATCACCATTACTTAGAAGAACAGTACTTCCAACTGGATAAAAAGCTAAAATACTTTCTACGACTTGTCTTATAGGTACATTAATCTTCTCCATTTGAGCAATGGCAATAACTTCTTTAACAGATAAAGCTTGTCTATAAGGTCGATTTGACATAAGTGCATGAAATACATCACATACCCCTACTATTTTTGCGCCAATATGTAATTCGTCCCCTTTTCCTAAAGGATAGCCAGAACCATCTTCTCTCTCATGATGACAAAGTACAGCAAGTTTTGTAATGGGACTTACAGAGCTATTTTTTTCTACTATTCTATAGCCTATCTCTACATGGGTCTTAAGTAATTCATATTCTTCTTGTGTAAGCTTTTCTGGCTTATTTAAAGTATTTTTAGGTATAATAATCTTACCTATATCATGCATCAGTGCGCCCATAACAATTTTATGGGCATGGTCTTTACGAATACCCATTTTATTACATACAATGGTCGTTAAGATAGCTACTCCTATACAATGCTGATACGTATAATCATCATTCATTTTAAGATCCATGACATCACATACAATCTCTTTTTTAGAAAGTTCCTCAAATAAAGTGGTTGTAATTCTAGAAATACCCTCTACATTAATATCTAAAGTATGTTTTATTTTTTCAAACTCAGTCTTTATATCCTGATTAATCTGACGTCTTATTTGAGGATTAATAATGTCTTGTGGAGATATACCTTGTGATAATTCATCATCTATGTATACCTCATAAATATTCCGCTCTAATAATTTTTGTCTAAAAGCATTCTTAAATTTACTAGAACGGGTGAGAAGGATCCCTCCTTCATAACTTATAATATCTCTTGCAATAATATCTCCCTCTCTTATTGCATTTACATTAATTAATCTCACTCTATCAACTCTTTTCGCAACTTAATATATTTTATTACAAGTTTTATAATTGTCTTTAACTAAACTAGCAGTGTCAAATAAGCTCCGCTAGTTTATGATTCAGTTTATGCTTATCTTTTCTTATTTGTATTTTTTAACTTAGCTTTAGTTTTTGTTTTTTTGGGATTATCTGTCCGGAGGGTGCTTTTGCTTTCGTTATTTCTAACTATCCTTTTATGTTCTCTAGGCTTAATTAAGCACTTTGGCCCATATCCAATAAGATCTTCTCTTCCGGCTAGCACTAAAGCCTCATAAACTATATCATACTTTTTAGGATTACGATACTGTAGTAATGCTCTTTGCATGGCTTTTTCACTTTTGCTTTTAGGTATATATACAGACTGCTTAGTTAATGGATCAAGTCCTGTGTAATACATAGTTGTTGAAAGTGTCCCAGGTGTTGGATAAAAATCTTGTACTTGCTCTGGCTGATAATGAATATCTCTTAAATACTCAGCAAGCTTTATAGCGGACTGAATAGTGCTGCCCGGATGACTCGACATTAAATAAGGAATAATATATTGTTTTTTGCCTAAACGCTCATTAATCCTATCAAACTTTTCACAAAATTTATCAAACGTCCCACCTGCCGGTTTACCCATATATTTTAGTACCTCTTGGGCTATATGTTCAGGTGCTACCTTAAGCTGTCCGCTTACATGATGTTCCAATAATTCTTTAAGAAATATATCCTTTTTATCGGCCATTATATAGTCATATCTTAGTCCTGAGCGCACAAATACCTTCTTTACCTTAGGAATTTCTCTTAGATTTCTAAGAATTCTAAGGTATTCCTCGTGATCTATTTCAAGATCTTTACATGGCCCAGGAGATAAGCATTGCTTATTTTTACATGCGCCATGTTTTAATTGTTTTTTACAGGCTGGATATCTAAAATTAGCAGTTGGTCCTCCAACATCATGTATATAACCTTTAAAATCGGGTAAAGTTGTTATTTCTTTAGCTTCGTTTAACAGAGAATCTTCACTTCTACTTTGAACAATCCTGCCCTGATGAAATGTAAGCGCACAAAAAGAGCAGCTCCCAAAGCATCCTCTTGCACTGACTAAACTAAATTTAACTTCTTCTATGGCTGGTACGCCCCCAGCTTTCTCATAGATAGGATGATAATTCTTCATATAGCCAAGCGCATAAACTTTATCTAACTCTTCTCTTGTAAGAGGCATTTCTGGTTTATTTTGCACCACATATTTACCGCTATGCTCCTGCAGAATCGCTCTTCCACGAATTGGATCTTGTTCTTCGTACTGCACTTTAAAAGCTTCAGCATATTTTATCTTATCTTCACAGACTTGTTTATACGAAGGAATCTGAATATACTCATAAACCTCTTCCACACTGTCTGCTACATAACATGTGCCATTAACATATCTAATATATTTAGCAGCAAGGCCATCATTTAAAGCACTTGCTATCTCTACAATTTGTTTTTCACTCATGCCATAGACTAAAAGATCTGCGCCACTGTCTATGAGAATAGATTTTCTGACCCTATCACTCCAATAATCATAATGTGCAAATCGTCTAAGACTTGCCTCTATGCCACCTATAACAATATCTATATTTTTATAGGCTTGACGAATACAATTACAATATACGATTGTAGCACGATCTGGGCGAAGGCCCATCTTACCACCTGGTGAATAAAAATCCCTATCTCTAAGTTTTTTACTTACAGTGTAGTGGTTAACCATAGAATCCATATTGCCGCCATTTACTAAAAAGGCAAGTCTAGGCCTGCCAAGTTTCATAAAATCTTCTGTACTTTTCCAATTGGGCTGTGCAATAATACCTACTTTATAACCTGCTTGCTCTAATACTCTAGAAATAATGGCTGTCCCAAAGCTGTGGTGATCTATATAGGCATCTGCCGTTACAATAATAAAATCCAGTTGTTCCCAACCTCTTTTAAGCATATCCTCTTGACTAATTGGTAAAAAATCTTTTTCCATACGTTATCCACCTACTTACGGTTATGGTATTTCTTCTCTATTTATACTATAAGTTTGCCCTTCATTATAACATTATTACCGTTTTAGTGATAGCTAATCTTATAAATTTACAAATTTTTATTGAATATAACAGCTTCAATTATTTTACAACATACCGTATTATTATAGATTTCACATCTTTAAATTTTAGTTATTTACGATAATATGTGATATCAAATCATTCCGAGAGACAACTTTATAGTGATGAATAACTCAAATTTATAATTTTTAGTATTTTGCTAATACTATCATTATAATCAAAATGTTATAATAGATTAGGCTTAAAACGCTTAGAATACTATCAAATAGTCTACAGGTCTATAACCTAATATACAAGGGGGTTTTAAAAATTATGAAAAAAAGTGGACAAACTATAAATGTTTATACCTATGTATGGAATAAAGTGGACACCCCTAAAGGCGTTGTGCAAATTTTTCACGGTATGGCCGAGCATGCTAAAAGGTATACAGATTTTGCAGCTTTTCTTAATTATAATGGCTTTATTGTTTATGCAAATGATCATCGTGGCCACGGAAAAACAGCATCTGATATTATGAGTCTTGGTTATATTGGTCAAGACGGCTTTAATGCAATTGTTGAAGATGAATATAAGATTACAAGGCTTATTAAAGCCCAGCATAAAAACCTTCCACTTATTATTTTAGGACATAGTTTTGGATCATTTATTGCATGGGAGTACCTTACACGTTACTCCCATGCAATAAATGGTATGATTCTATCTGGCAGCGCTTTACAAAAGGGGTTCAAAATACAGATTGGCACCTTGATTACGACACTCCAGCATCGCTTTATCCAAGATACCAAACCTAATCAATTTATCGAGTATTTAACCTTTGGATCTTTCAATAAGAAATTTTTAGATACTGACGCTAAATTCAGATGGATCTCTTCTGATCCCCATCAGGTAGAAAAATATGAGAAGGACCCCTATTGCGGCTTAGTTTTTCCCATCAATTTTTATTATTATCTTTTTAGAGGATTAAAAGATTTATATCGCAAAGAAAAATTAGCAAAAATCAGGAAAGATATCCCTCTGCTTATTATCTCTGGCTCTCTCGATCCAGTTGGGAATTATAGTAAATCTGTTACTAAACTTTATAAGTTTCTCCTTACCTTAAATTTTCAAGATGTTTCTTTAAAGCTTTTTGAAGAAGATCGTCATGAGCTACTGCATGAAAAAAATAAAGAAGAGGTCTATAATTATCTATTTAATTGGCTAAAACAAATACCCTAAAATTGCCTTTAATATTCTTAAATTTGCTGAGTAACTCTGATTAATTGCGTTTATACTATATATAAATTTTAGTTATAGAGATAGGTGATAGTATGTATCAAATAGAATCTCTCTTATTTTTTTTTACATTTTATAGCTTTATAGGGTGGATCATTGAAGGGTTGTTTAATTTGTTTACAGTAAGAAGTTTTTTAAGGGCAAATTTTTTAATGAGCCCCATTAAGCCTATGTATGGATTTGCTGCCACTATGCTTATTATTTTAAAAGACAGATTAATGCTGAGTATATTTATATTGGCTGCACTGATTTTACCAACTTTAATTGAATATATCACCGCATGGCTTATGTCCTATTATTTTAAAACAAAATATTGGGACTACAGCAAAGTTCCTTTTAACTATAAGGGATACATTTGTTTAAAGTTTTCTATTTATTGGAGCTTGCTATCTTTACTTCTCATATTAGTTATTCATCCTGCTATTTATATACTTTATAGTCTTGCCGCTTCTACTTGGCATTTGATCACGCCGCTTATTGTATTTTATATGATCCTAGATTTTATTTTAACCACGCTATATATGCACGGAAAACATAAACACCCTTTGTTCTAGCACCATTTTATACTTATTATGCATATTATAATACCAAAAAAAGGTGACTGCTTATGAGAAAAAGAAACTTAGTTTTATCTTTAACTGCTTTTATATTATTGTGCCTATTAATTTATGTTTTGCAGCTATAAATAAGAAAGCTCTATGTACTTATCACCTAAGCACATAGAGCTTTCTTATATGTTGTTTCTCTATATTTTTAACCTAAATAAGCCTTTTTGACAGCCTCATGGCTTAACATTTCTTTTGCATTTCCCGATAATACGATATTGCCAGTTTCTAAAACATAGGCATTATCTGCAATACTTAGTGCTTTATGAGCATTTTGCTCTACAAGCAGTATCGTTGTACCGCCTTTATTAATATCTTTTATGATACTAAAAACTTCGTCTACTAGAATAGGTGCAAGTCCCATAGAAGGTTCATCTAAGAGCATAAGTCTAGGTTTAGACATGAGCGCTCTTGCTATAGCAAGCATTTGTTGTTCCCCACCGCTCATCGTTCCAGCTAATTGCTTTCTTCTTTCTTTAAGCCTTGGAAATCTGCCATACACCATATCATAGTCAGCATCCAGTTCTCCCTTATCCTTTCTAGAATACGCCCCCATTTCAAGGTTTTCACGTACAGTCATCTTAGCGAACACACGTCTTCCTTCTGGCACATGTGCCATTCCCATTTCTACAATCGTATGTGCTCTAGTATTTGTAATATCTGTATTTGAAAAAGAAACAGTCCCAGTCTGAGGCTTAATAAGCCCTGATACAGTATGCATAATAGTCGTTTTACCCGCACCATTAGCACCTATTAGTGTAACGATCTTGCCTTCTTCAACTTGAAAACTAACACCTTTTATGGCATGAATTGCGCCATAATAAACTTGTATATTATCTACTTTTAACATGTCTTCACCCCCTAGTTCCCAAGATATGCGCCGATAACTTTTTCATTGGCTTTAATTTCTTCTGGAAGTCCCTTTGCAATAATCATACCATAATCAATAACAATAATTCTTTCACAAATACCCATGACCAAATGCATATCATGTTCAATAAGAAGAATAGATACATCAAAGTTATTTCTTATAAAATGAATTGTTTCCATAAGTTCTTTGGTTTCTTGAGGGTTCATTCCTGCTGCTGGTTCATCTAATAACAAAAGCTTAGGATCAGCAGCGAGACCTCTTGCAATTTCAAGCTTTCTTTGTTCGCCATATGGTAGGTTCTTTGCTAGCTGATTCCAGCTATTTTCCATTTTAAATAATGCAAGAAGCTCTCTGGCTTTTTCATCTATTTCTTTTTCCTCTTTCCAAAAACGTGTACCTGGAAAACGCAGAATACTATTTGCTACCCCATATTCCATTTTATGATGGAAAGCAATTTTAACATTATCAAGTACTGTTAATTCTTTAAAAAGACGTATATTTTGAAAAGTTCTCGTCAATCCTTTTTTTACAATTTGATAAGGCTTGAGTCCGACTACACTTTCACCATTTAATAAAATATCTCCTTCTGTCGGAAGATATACTCCTGTAAGAAGATTAAAAATAGTTGTTTTTCCTGCACCATTAGGTCCAATAAGGCCTACTAGCTCATTTTTCTCAATACTTATTTCAAACTCTCCAACTGCCCTTAGTCCTCCAAATGTGATGCCTAAGTTACTTGTTTCTAATAGTGCCATTATTTCACCTCCACTGATGCTGATTTTTTATAACGTTTTATAAGCCATTTTATAAGTCCTACAAATGAAAATTCTTTATTACCTAATAGTCCCTCTGGTCTAAAAATCATCATGATAACAAGTAAAACTGAATAAATAACAAGTCTCCACTGATCAATAACATGTAAAAACTCATTTAATATACCTAATACTACCGCTGCAACAACTGTTCCGGTTAAGCTTCCCATTCCGCCTAATACGACAATAATAAATATTTCAACTGAATACATAAAAGTAAATTTCTTAGGGTCAATCATTTTTTGGTAGAAGGCAAGTGTCCCTCCTGCTATCCCAGCAAAAAATGCTGATGTAGCAAAACCAAAAATCTTATAAAAGGTTGTTGGAACTCCTACTGCTTCTGCTGCTATTTCATCTTCTCTTATAGACACAATAGCTCTGCCGTGTCTTGAACGAATAAGAAGAAACAACATAGCCAGTACGATAGCAACAATAATATATATTTTAGTAAAGTTAATTGAACCTGGATAGCCTCTAAAACCACGGGCTCCCCCAGTAAACTCTAGGTTGAAAATAGCTATCCTTATAATTTCACCAAACCCGAGTGTAACAATCCCCAGATAATCTCCTCTTAAACGCAGTGCAGGTATACCGATAAGCACACCGCAAAATGCCGCCATTAAGCCACCTATAACTAATGCAATCATCAAGGCGACATCTGTTGGAAAGTTAGAACCTTTAATCATCTGCATGAGTAGTGCTGATGTATAAGCACCAATCGCCATAAAGCCCGCATGACCTAATGCTAGCTGTCCTAAATAACCTGTTGCTAAATTAAGACTGGAAGCTGCAATAATATTTATCCCTATTAAAATAAGTACACCCTTAAGATAGCCATTGATCGCGCCTGTGGCCATAAGTACTAATAAAACAGAATATAAAAGAATGATTCCTATAAGCGTAATTCCATATTCTTGCCATTTTTTCATCTGGTTCACCTACACTTTCTCTCTGACATTTTTGCCTAAGATGCCTGCGGGCTTAAATAAAAGCACCAATATTAAAATTCCAAAAACTATAGCATTAGACCATCTGGATGATATATACCCTATAGAAAGACTTTCAATGAGTCCCATTACAAATCCTCCAAGCATCGCTCCTGGGATAATGCCTATTCCCCCTAGAACAGCCGCTACAAAGGCTTTTAAGCCTGGCATGATACCCATATAAGGTTCTACTTGATAATATGCAACGCTATACAAAACGCCCCCTAGTGCCCCAAGCGCTGAACCTAATGCAAATGTAAGAGAAATAGTCTTATTAACATTAACACCCATTAATCTAGCTGCCTCTTTATCTTCTGAAACAGCACGCATTGCTTTACCTACTTTTGTTTTCTTAACGACAAATTGTAAGCCCACCATAAAAACAACAGATAAAACAACCGTTAATAACGTTACATCGGAAATTTGAATACCTCCAAATGTTCTCATCCCTTGTAATGAGGAGATGTCCGGCATTTTCTTTGGTTCTGCTCCAAAAATAACCCTAAATAAATTTTCTAAAAATAAACTCACGCCTAGAGCCGTAATCAGCGCTGATATCCTTGGTGCATTTCTTAAGGGTTTATATGCTATAACGTCGATCAGCATCCCTAAAACTGCACATATAACCATTGCCGTAATAATAGCTAGTCCAAACGGCAACCTAAAAATGGTAATACTAAACAAGCCAAAATAAGCTCCCATCATTAAAATGTCACCATGGGCAAAGTTAATAAGTCTTACAATACCATACACCATTGTGTAACCAAGAGCGATTAATGCATAAATACTCCCTACATGAATACCATTAATTACTTGTTGAATAAATACATTCATTTTCCCACCTCTTCTCTCCTTAGCATTTATATTCAGGTTAAAACAAGTCATGACACAATCACCTACGATGAGGTTATAGTTTAGGAAAGTATAAATTCTTGCAAGCAAGTTTATACTTTCCTAAACTATAAAAATAGAGGAGAAATAAAAGTTACTTCTCCTCGTTCCAATTCATCATAATGCATCTTTATTATTTAATGATTGACTTGAAATATGAAGATATATCTTTTACTGTCCAACCTTAGCCTCAAGTTTTAATGCACCATTTTCTATTTTAATCATAGAAACACTTTTTTGTGGATCACCATTTTCATCAAAAGTAATTTGACCTGTTACTCCACCTAAATTTGTAGCTTGAAGTGCTGCAAGTATTTTTGCACCTTCAGTACTTCCTGCTTTTTCAATAGCTGCCATCATAATTTTAGCAGCATCATAACCGAGTGCTCCTAGAGCATTTGGTGTATTGCCTTCATATTTATCTTGGTAAGCTTTGATAAAGTTTTGAACTGTTGCATCTTCATCATCTGTTGCATAGTGATTTGCAAAAAAGTAACCATCTACAACACCAGCATAATCTTTTTGAACATCATCCCAGCCGTCTCCGCCAAGCATAACTGTTTGAAGACCAACTTCTTTAACTTGACCTGCGATTAACCCAACTGAATTGTAGTAGTCTGGATTAAATAAAACATCTGGTTGTTTTTCTTTAATAGTTGTAAGTACTGATTTAAAGTCTTTATTTTCTGCTGTATAGCCTTCATAATTAGTAATTGTACCGCCTGCTGCTTCAAATGTTGCTTTGAAAGCTTCTGCAAGACCAGTAGAGTAGTCATCGCCTGCATTGTATAAAATAGCTGCAGTTTTTGCACCTAAATTTTCACTTGCAAATTTTGCTACTATTCCGCCTTGGTAAGGATCTGTATAGCATGCTCTAAACACATATTTATAATCTGGTGTTACTGCAAGGTTAGTAGCTGTTGGTGAAATCATAGGAATTTGCTTTTCTTCCGCAAGAGGTGCAACAGCCAATGAAGTTGATGAAATAACTGGACCAACTAATGCAACAATTTTATCGTTATCTACTAATCTGTTGAAAACGTTAATACTTTCTGTTGCATCTGCTTTATTATCATAAGAAATCAGCTCTACTTGTTTGCCGCCAACCCCCCCTGCTGCGTTCACTTCTTCGACAGCAATTTTAACTGCATTTTCGACAGCAATACCATATTGCGCAACCTGACCTGTTTTTGGTGTAATAAGCCCAAGTTTAACTGTCCCCGCTTCTTTCGCGCCACAACCTGCAAGCCCTAAAGCCATTACCATACTTAACCCCATTGCCATTAACTTCTTTAATCTCATAATTCTCCTCCTTAATATTTGTGTACTAATGTTACACTACGACAAATTACATCTGCTTATTTTAGCTTTCTTTGAATTATGTAAACTTTGCAACTATCTATAGTGTATAATGAACAATAGATTTGTATAGCCAATTTTACAAAAAAAGAGCCCTCCTAAGTAGTTGTACTTTAGGAAAGCTCCATTGCTTTCTGCTATTAACTTTTAGGCTATTCAAAACCACTTCATTATTAGTATTGTAATAATAGTTGTATTATAATATAACTTCTAGAATAATTCAATATAATTTAACATAATAAACGTTTAAAATTTATTTCCAATTGCAATTATATTTTTAGAAAAAATCTTTTCAGTTTACATAACTCAAATATTATTGTTTTAATATTATCGTTATGCAAATCTATATAGATTTATATGAATTTACGCATCTACTTGAATTCATCATCAAAACAAAAGTGATTAAGTATCTTTTTAGAGTTTTAAAGTTTACATAACTTATGTTTTTTGTAAAATTGTTCTTTCTTATCTGTATCTTCATTTTGAAATTTACAGTAAGCAATACATCTATTTTATAATACATAAATAAGCATTAAGCAGATACGATCATTCATTAATCCTCATCTGCCCAATGCTTATAAATAAGAATGGAGCTCTTAGTTTATTATATACTTATCTTCTAGCTTTATTTTTAGTATAAACATCAAATGCTACCGCCAAGAGAAGAACTAAACCTTTGATAGCTTGTTGCCAATCTATACTAATACCAAGTATAGACATCCCATTGTTAAGCACACCCATAATAAGTCCACCAATGATACATCCAAACACAGTTCCTATACCACCTGACGCTGAAGCACCGCCTATATAACATGCGGCTATAGCATCAAGTTCAAAGTTAACGCCAGCTTTAGGCGTAGCCGCATTAAGACGCCCAGCAAAAACGATGCCTGCAAGCGCTGCAAGAATACTCATATTTACATAAACCCAGAATAATACTTTATTCGTTTTTACACCTGATAGCTTCGCTGCCTTTTCATTGCCCCCAAACGCATAAATATGTCGTCCTGGTACTGTTTTATTTGCAATAAATGTATAGATCAAAATTAATATTGCAAGAAGGATAAGTACAGTTGGGATTCCCTTATAACTCGCTAACCAATAAGTAAATACATTAATAATAACTATAATAAGCAGTAATTTAGCTGCAAATAAGTTGCTAGATAGAACCTCAAAATTATACTTTAATGTATTTTTCCTTTTGTTTATTTCTGACATAACATAAAGAATAGAAATAATAATACCTATGACTATAGTGGTAATATGCAAATTCCCGTTTCCAAAGAAATCTCTGATAAATCCAGAACTTATAATTTGATAAGATGCTGGGAAAGGTGCAATTGTCTGCCCTCTTAATATAACTAACGTAAGCCCTCTAAATATAAGCATACCTGCTAACGTAACAATAAATGCCGGTATTCTTACATAAGCTATCCAATAACCTTGCCACGCACCAATAATAGCTCCAACAAGCAATGATAAAACAATCGTTGGTATAACAGGCACTTTCATTCTTATAGCAAGTATCGCTGATATCGCACCAACAAAAGCTGCTACTGAACCTACTGATAAATCTATGTTTCCTGTCAATATACACAGAAACATACCAATCGCCAAAACAAGTATATAACTATTTTGGAGAATAAGATTCGTTACATTAAGCGGCTTTAAAAGAATCCCTTTTGTTAAGATTTGAAACAGTACCATAATAGATACAAGTGCTATACCCATCGCATACTGTCTGATATTATTTTTAAAAATATTTTTTAAATTATCCATTTTTATACCTCCCTGCTGCTTTGCATAATACATTTCATTATGCTCTCTTGAGAAGCAGACTCTCTGTTAAGTTCACCTACTATTTTCCCCTCGTTCATTACATAAACTCTGTCACTCATCCCTAATACTTCTGGTAACTCGGAAGAAATGATAATGATTGATTTGCCTTGTTTAGCCAATTCATTAATGATCGTATAAATTTCATACTTCGCACCAACATCTATTCCTCTGGTTGGTTCATCAAGTATAAGTATATCTGGATCTGAGAAAATCCACCTACTAAGCACGACTTTTTGTTGATTACCACCGGATAAATCTCCTGTTTTTTGAAGAATACTAGAAGATTTTATGTTTAGCTTCTTACGAAACTCCTCAGCTACTTGTATCTCCCTATTGTCATCAATAACATTGCTTTTACTTAATTTTTTAAGACTCGCAAGAGTAATATTCTTTTTAATATCATCAATCAAAACAAGTCCAGCAGTTTTTCTATCTTCAGTTACATAAGCCAAACCATGACTTATCGCTTCACTTACATTTTTAATCGTTATTTCTTTACCTTCTTTAAATAACTGCCCACTGATCTTTTTACCATAAACTCTTCCAAATATACTAGTTGCAAGCTCTGTTCTGCCTGCACCCATCAGACCGGCTATACCTATTACCTCACCTTTTTTTACATTTAAATTGACATTTTTAATAACTTTTCTCTCTTCATTAAGCGGATCAAAGACTTCCCAATCTCTAACTTCAAACATAACCTCACCTATTTGAGGTATTCTTTTAGGATACCGATCCACTAAATCTCTGCCTACCATACCTTTTATAATTCTATCTTCTGTAATGTCATCTTGACCTTTAACTAAGGTTTCAATAGTATTCCCATCACGTATAACCGTTATCCTGTCAGCTACTTTTGTAACTTCATTTAATTTATGAGATATGATAATACATGCAATACCTTGTTGTCTAAGCTCAATCAATAAATTCAGCAGGTGATTAGAATCTTCATCATTAAGAGCTGCTGTTGGTTCGTCAAGAATAAGCAGTTTAACTTCTTTAGCAAGTGCTTTGGCTATTTCAACAAGTTGCTGTTTACCTACCCCAATGTCCTTAATTAATGCATTAGAGTCATCTTTTAATCCCACTCTCGTTAAAAGTTCAGCCGTTTTAGTATGAGCCTTATGCCAATCTATGATGCCATTTTGAGCTTGCTCATTCCCTAAAAATACATTTTCAGCAATTGAAAGATAAGGTACAAGTGCTAATTCCTGATGAATAATAACTATTCCAATCTTTTCACTATCTTTTATATTTCTGAATCTACATTCTTTACCCTCAAATATGATATCTCCAGTATAGTTACCATATTCATAAATACCACTTAAGACATTCATTAATGTAGATTTGCCTGCGCCATTTTCTCCTACTAGTGCTAGAATCTCCCCCTTTTTCGCCTGTAAGTTTACATCTTTAAGTACCTTTACACCCGAAAAAGCTTTTGAGATATCTTTCATTTCTAATATATTTTCACTCATTCAATCAACTCCTTTCGCACTATGTAATATTTAAGCAGCAGCTTTTGCTGCTACTTAAATATTCATTATAAAATTATTTAAGTTGATCCTCAGTATAATAACCTGAATCTATAAGAATCTCTTTATAGTTGTTTACATCTACTGAAACAGGATCACAAAGGAATGATGGTACAACTTTAACACCATTATCATAAGTTGTTGTATCATTTACAGTTGCTTCTTTACCTTGTAATACCGCATCTACCATTTCTACAGTTCTTTCAGCAAGCGTTCTTGTATCTTTAAATACTGTTTGTGCCTGTTCTCCAGCAATAATAGATTTTACAGAAGGCACTTCCGCATCTTGACCGGTAACTATCGGAATAGCTTGATTGCCACTTCCATATCCAACTGCCTTTACAGAAGACAAAATACCAATTGAAATACCATCATATGGTGAAAGTATGGCATCTACTCTTGAGCCATCCGAATAGTTAGCTGATAAAATATTATCCATACGAGCTTGTGCTGTTGCGCCATCCCATCTTAAAGTAGAAACTTTGTCCATTCCTGTTTGACCTGATTTTACAACAAGCTGCCCTTTGTCAATATAAGGTTGAAGAACACTCATCGCACCATCATAGAAGAAGTATGCATTGTTATCATCTGGTGAACCACCAAATAATTCAATATTAAAAGGACCTTTGCCTTCTGCAAGTCCAAGTTTATCTACAATATAAGAACCTTGCTGAACCCCTACTTTGAAGTTATCAAAAGTTGCATAATAAGTGATATGTTCTGATCCTCTTATTAATCTATCATAAGCAATGATCTTAATCCCTGCATCTGCGGCTTTGCCAATAACACCTGTTAAAGCTTCACCATCAATTGACGCAACAACCAAAACATTTACCCCTTTTGTAACCATATTTTCAAGCTGTGATACTTGATTTTCAACAACATCCTCTGCATATTGAAGGTCTACTTGATAGCCTTTTGCTTCTAGTTGTTTTTTCATGTTATCGCCATCTTGAATCCAACGTTGAGAAGATTGTGTTGGCATAAGTACTCCAACAAAATTACCATCCCCAGAAGTTTCACTTCCACTTGGTGCTTCAGCCACCGGCTTTGTTTCTGTACCAGGATTTGCGTTTTGAGACTCTGCTGGTGCACAAGCTGCAAGCGTAAGTGACATAGCCCCCGCTAATAATAGTGAAAATAATCTTTTCATCTTCATAATACATTCCTCCATTTTTTCGCTTTTTTGTTTCATTTAATTTTGTTTTGTTTTGTTTTGTTGCGTTTGTGTTTTTATACTAATACATGTTTAGTATAAAGTCAATATTATTTTATTGTATTTTATTTTTTTTTTAGTAATTATTATAATTTATTTATTTTCGTTTTGTAATTAGTTGTAAGTTTTCGTAAATATATTGTATTTTAAAGTACATTTAGTTTATACTTAGTATATTAGTCTATACTTTGTATACGTCAAAAATATTAATGAATCTGGTGATCTATTTGTTTGCAATCGAAAGAATAAAAATTATTAAGAACTATCTCAACCAAAACGAAAAAGTAGAAGTTTCTAAGCTTAGTAGTATGCTGAATGTATCAGAAGTTACGATTCGTAAAGATCTTGAGAAGCTAGAAGAAGAGGGCTTTCTGCGGCGTATACATGGCGGTGCCGTCCTAAGTCCCAAAATACCTTCTCACACTTCTGTTACACCCATGGTTTTAACTAAAGAAGACCCTGCCCCGGCAGAAGAAAATCTTCATGAAATAGCACTTATCGCTGTAGACATGATTGAAGACAATGACTCCATCATGTTAACTAATGGTCCTATTAATTTAGAAATTTCTAGAAATCTTCATAATAAGCAAAATCTTACTGTATTAACCAATGATATATTAATAGCATTGGAACTTAGTCAATTTCCGCATATTAAAGCTATTTCCTTAGGCGGAGATATAGACTATCATTCGAAAGCTACTTTTGGCAGGCTTACACTTGCAAATATGTCTCATTTTTATATTAGTAAAATTTTTATTGAAGTCGATGGTTTTAATGAAAATGTCGGTTTTTCCGTGTCTAACATAGATAAAGCAACACTTATACAAGAAGCTCTTTTAAATGCAACCTCTAAAATCATACTATGTCCTTCCCATTATTTTAATAAAACGGCTTTTTTTAAAGTAGGTCCCCTTAAAATAGCTGAAAAAATTATTACTAACTATGATCTTGACGAAAATTACAAAAAACTTATTTGCAATAATAATATTGAACTATTTACTTCTATAAATTTAGTGGAAGGAAGTGAATAAACTTGTCAAAGTATTTATTGGAAATACAAGGTATAACCAAACAACTAAATGCTGCATTTAAATTAGATGATATTCATTTGAATTTACGCCAACAGGAAGTTCATATTTTAATGGGTGCGAATGGCGCCGGAAAATCCGCCTTAGTTAAAATAATGAGCGGCGTAATTACGGAGTATACTGGTAGTATTTTTCTTAATGACAGTCCTATTATCATCCATTCTATAGAGGACGCAAAAGCCCATGGTATTTTCTACGTACCTCAAGAAATACATCTTTTCAATAAAATGACAGTTGCAGAAAACTTATTTTTTGAAACACTTCATACTAAGCATAAACTTTCTCCTATAAATATGAATGAGATTTGTTTTAAAGCTAAAGAACTTTTTAAGGAGTTTCAAGTCAATATCGATCCTTTAGAAATGCTCGGAAACTACGGCCTTGCACAAAAGCATATTATCCAAATCTTAAAAGCATATGTGTCCAACGCCAAGGTAATCATATTGGACGAGCCCTCAGCTGCTTTTACAGATTACGAAAATGATATCCTTCACTCTATTATTACCAAATTAAAACACAAGTATGTAGGTATTTTTCTAATCTCACATAAGTTAAATGATATTTGTAAATTAGGGGACCGGGTCTCTATTATTAAAGATGGTCGTCTTATAGCTACTCTCGATGTTAACGATTCTATTGAAGAAGAGCTCATCCTGCTTCTAGCGGGTATGCCTTTATCTAATAAATATCCTAAGCTCCATTTTAAAAAAGGGGCTGAACTATTAAAAGTCTGCAATCTTAAATCATCCGGCATTCTGACTGATATCTCTTTTTGCCTTCATAAGCATGAAGTACTGGGTATAACAGGACTTGCAGGATCTGGTAGAACACTTCTTGCTAACTGCTTATTTGGTAACACTGAATATGAATGTACTTCCTTAGAAATAAATGGCAGTCCAGTACATATTCGCCATCCATTTCAAGCTATTGCAAATTCTATCGCACTATTGCCCGAGGATAGGGAAGCAGATGGTATTATCTCATCACTCAACGTCGCTGATAATATCGCCTTCACGTCACTTCGGAGATTTTCACACTTATGCTGTATCAATTATAATATTTTGTTATCTGCTGTTAAAGAATATCTAAGTCGCTTTAATATTTCATCTAATACCTATACACGTCTTAATTACTACACTACAGGTCATTGGCAGAAAATGTCTTTTATTAAATGGATTATGAATCACTCTAAAATATTTATTATCGATGAACCTACCCGAGGAGTAGATATTGTGTCAAAAGTTGATATTTATAATTGTATTAATAATATTACCAAAAACGGGGGAGGCGTTATTCTTATTTCCTCAGACTTTGATGAAATCATAGGCATGTGTGATCGCATCTTAGTCTTATCACAAGGTAAACTGGTTTGTGAAATGACTCAAAAAGAAGCTACTAAAGCAAAGATTCTTCATCACGCTACCACTAATACTTAATTTTTTTATATTCTTACAGCTTATACATCTTTAAATATAAGTTATTCCTCTATACTTATTGTTTATACAAATAATAACGCCCAAACTACTAAAAGCAATTTTTAATAGTTTGGGCATTATTATTTATATGGTTTTCTATAAGGGTCTACAGTTCCAGCTTTTTTAATAGTACTTTTTATAAATTGATTAAGTAAGAACGCTAATGGGTAGTTTAAGACTTTAGGCAAGTTGAGTGTTATTCGTCTCTGCAGTGCATTAGATACCCGCTCGTCATTTAATAGCTCTTCAAGCATCTTATCAAAAGGCTTAATAAGACGTTTGCCTATAAACCGAGTACTTTCTAAAGGCGCTCCATTTATAATTGGAGCTAATCCTATAATAAGCCCACCTAGCCACTCCATTTTCACTTCTTTAGCAAAATGACTGCATACATCAAGAATCGACTGATGTACTTCATTATCTGGCATACCACCTTGTGCAATTGCAAAAAAACCTTTTCCTTGCCACTTATCTTCAAACTCTTCAACTAATCTTTCAAAGCACCATATATCTGCATAAGGCAATGTATTAACATAACATGGTGCTACGATTCCTATCGTGTTATATTGACTTATTAAATCCTTTAAATGCTTAATGCTATATTTTCTATCATAATAATCCATGATATGGACTATTTCTGCCTGATGCCCTTTTGTTTCTATCTGTCTTTTCAAAGTATTCGCAATACTAACTGAAGTCCCATTCTTACGCATACTTCCATTTAACAAAAGTATTCTTTTGGAGTTCATAAGCGACTCACCTCTTTAAACAGACCTGAAATAACTTCTCCTGTTTTCTCCGGTGCTTGTGCTATTTCCATAATAACAGCTCGATGCTTAGTACCCATGATTTCTTCATTTTGAGCAGTTAGTTTTTTAAAACTTTGCTTTTGCCCTTCAGAATGATTATCTGAAAGACCAATGATTAGATTATAAAGCATTCCGTCATTACAGTCATTATACCTCCCCGGATGAGAAAGCTTTCCTTTTTCTACTTTAAAAAAGGGTAGCCCCGTCAGAACAAATTTATCTAAAGCTTTTTTATACTGCGCATTAAATCCTCCAAAACGAATCGGGGCCAGTACTACCATCACTTTGGATTTAACAACACTCTTTATAATTTCAGGTATATCATCCTTAAATACACACTCACCAGGGGTTTTTGTAGTACAAGCGCCACAATTTCTACAAGGTAATATATTCATCTGTTCTAGTTTAAAATAAGAGCAGCTTTTCCCCTCTTTACTGCATTGTTGTTCTGCAATAGCTCCTAGCTCATTTTCTCCTTCTGTTGCGTCTAATAGCGTAATATGCATTTTTCCCTCCTTTTTTAAATATGTCATTATGTAGCTCATAAATAACGAGTAGTGTTACTTATTTAATGCGTTTTCAACAGACTTCAAGTAGGCTTTTGAAGTTACCGTAGCCCCTGAGATTACATCTATATTTGTAGTTTGCTTAGCGATAACACGGTCAAATAACTCTTGTGAAAAGTCTGCTTTACCTGGATGGATCATCGGCTCTGAAAGTAGTTCGATAAGAATAATCTTCTGATCTTTAATGATGACATCTACCTCACTTAACCATCTACCCTCACGATAAATACCATAGTACTTCCCGTCGCTAAAAACTGATGGATTAATATCCTGCATAGTCATTGCAGCGCCTTCTTTAAGTCCTCTTGTAATAAAAAACACTCCTATTATTACTATAATAGCAATAACAACGCCTACTATTTTTAATATTTTTTTCATAAATTCTCCTTATGATACTTTTTATTTTCTTAATCAACCTATACTTGCATGGCTTGGGCGATTTCATTGATATTAGCTAATATAAGCTTAGATACATTTTCTCTTATATTAATTGGCTTTGCCTTTGGATTATTCTTCGCTTCTGCTTTAGATATCATTTTAATAATCATCTTTTCCATAAAGTTCATACTTTTAAAATTAAATTCTCCACCACATGATTTTTTTACACAAGCTGCTTCTAAAAGCTCTTGTGGAAAAACTTGATTAAGTTGCTTCTCTGCTTCATTTTCATTCATACAGCTTATAAATAATCCTATTTTCTTTTTCTTAAGTATTTCGATATTTTGACTACAAAACTCTGTAACCTGTTTTTGAATCGCGCCAACATAAATAGACCCTCCAATAACAACGTTATCATACTGACTAAGATCTATATTTTTCACATTTTTTAAATCAATCACTTCATTATCCCCTGCTATCTTTTCTTTTAGCATTTGTGCGCACTTTCTGGCCGCTCCATGTTTACTTGCATAAGTTATTAATGTTTTCATATTCTTTTTCCTCCTTTTGATTTTTCGTCCATCTCAAATACATTTTCACCTAATTGATAGATCCCCTGATACACTTCATTTAATCTCGTTTCACTAATTCCTTTATAAAGTTCTGCTAGAAAAGCTTGTTCTCTTTCCTGCCTTTTTAAAAAGAACTCCTGACATTCCTCTGTAAGCAATAGCCTTAGCGCTCTACTGTCTTTTGCATCCTTTTCAATACATAAAAAATTCCGTTTTTGAAGTTTAAGTGCTAACTGTTTAACATTTTGGCGGGAACTGCCCATAAATTCTGCGACTTCACTCAGTGTAGGCGGGCTTTCTTTAAATTGTGCTATCATAACAATTAAAAACCACTGTTTCATCGTTATATCTGAATCCCATCTATCACCTAGTACTTGTAACCTATTAGCAAGCAGAAAAATACTCCCAAAAATAAATTCCTTTTTATCTGGTGCATCCATTTCAAGTCATTCTCCCTTAATAAATTATCGATACATACGTAATATATTACTTATATAAGTAATATATTACGTATGTATCGATTTGTCAATAATTTTCTGTCCGACATACGGCATATCTATCACAAAAAAAGACAAAGCTCAATTTCTTATTTCAACATGAACTTTGTCTACAATCATTATTTAATATTTTTTCTATTCAAAAGGATATACCAAATCCATCTGTTTTCTGCATGCATCTGTAATTTTAGCGATAGCCAGTGTATTTTCAAATGTCATAATATCACTTTCTGTTTTACCCTCAAACAAACAGTCCATAAAGTGACCGATCTCATATTCAAACCCATTAACACCATGAGGTAAATTAATTTCATAAACTTCTTTATTATGCTCTGTTATAATAGCTTTTTGGCATTGCCAAAATTCTGGCACTTCTATCATGCCTTTTGTCCCTACTATAAACTGCTTATTAGCGTAACGCGTATCAATACTACTGCTCAAAGTCGCTATTTTATCTCCGTATTCCAAAATGATACTGTTTTTATAATCAGCACCGGTCTGCCCCTTCTTCCCAACACAAGTAATTTTATCAGGCTTATTCCCCAAATACATTGTTGCTGAATTTATTACATAAACACCTACATCTAGGAGTGCTCCACCTGCAAGAGTTAAATCAAATACTCTGCTTTTGGGCCCAAGATGTGTAAGGTCAAACCCAAAATGTGTGTGTATTGCCTTAATTTCACCAATACTATTTTCTGCAATAAGCTCTTTAATCTTTTGTGTCATAGGCAAAAATCGAGTCCAAAAAGCCTCCATTAGCATCAGCTTCTTAGACTTTGCAACATCTATTACTTTTTTGGAGAGCTGTTCATTAACCGTAAAAGCTTTTTCACATAAAACATGTTTGCCATTTTCAAGACATAGCATCATATGTTCATAATGGTGACTATGAGGTGTCGCTATATAGACAGCATCTATTTCATTATCTTTGACCATTTCAAGATACGAACCATACACTTTTGGTATATCATACTTTAAAGCAAACGCCTTAGCTGAATCTAAATTCCTTGCAGCAACTGCAGCAAGCTCCGCTCTTGGCAGTGTAAGTACCGCTTTTGCAAATGTATTAGATATATTACCTGCTCCGATTATTCCCCATCTTACTTTATTCATATACAGCCTCCTTAGATAAAATATAAACTATTTTCTTTTCATTAGTTTACCATACTTTTTATATAGTTCAAATTGTTTATATTTTATCTTACGCTTTATAAACTGAGCTCTTCAAACAACTTTGCCCCTAGCTTAATAAAGCTTTGTACCGCCATAAGTGCTTTAATATCCATTTTGACATTGTTCTTTATAAGTTTTTTTGCTTCATCTTGTGAAACTAAGAAAGCTTCAATCACTTCATCTTCTTCTAGATACTGTGATGTAGCTGTCCCTTCACAGGTGCAATAAATCAGAGCTGCTGATTCTTCTGTCATACCTGCTGACAGATACGCTTTATAACTTCCCATAGTTTCAGTAATCTTCAATACGCTAAGCCCTGTTTCTTCTTTCAATTCCCTGGTTAATGCTTTATTTATGTCTTCTCCATGATCAATAAGACCTGCTGGAAGTTCATACACATAGTCATTTAGTGGTACTCTAAATTGTCTGATAAGCACTAAACACTGGGTGGGCTTATGCAGCGCTGCGATTACGACAGCATCTGTTTGATCTTCTTTTTGCTCAAAATACTGAGCTATTAAAGTTTCATAATTTTTCCTTGAAGCAATCATCCAATGTTTAGTCTTGCCATTTTTATTCTGATATGTTGCATCATACAGGCTCAAAAATCTTGTTTCTGCTAAACACGTAAGCTTTTGTATTATATTTTGATTCATCTTGATTCTTACCCCTCTTTATCTTTTTAGACACTAAATACAATCTACTTTTCCAAATAATCTTCACTATATAGCATAAAGTTTACGATATTTATTTTGATAATAAGTGATAATCGGTTTCACATCAATATCACTCTTACACACATCTTTTATAAGCTCTGCTGATGTTTTCATTTTTCCAAAACGATGAATATTATTTCTAAGCCAGTCTTTTATAATATCCAATCTTTGCTTTTTTAATAAATAATCAAGCGAACCTACTTCTTCTTCCATTTTTTGTACAAACTGTGCCCCGTAGATATTCCCAAGTGCATAGGACGGAAAATAACCAAAAGCTCCCTCAGCCCAGTGACAGTCTTGCAGTACCCCCTTCGTATCTGACGGTGGCGTAATACCTAAGTACTTTTTCATTTTCTCTCTCCAAGCTTCCGGTAAATCTTTTACTTGTAAGTCTCCTGTAAATAAAGCTTTTTCAAGCTCATATCTTAATATAATATGCAGATTATAGGTGAGTTCATCTGCATCTACGCGAATAAGTGAGGGTTCAACAATATTAATAGCTTTATGAAAAACCTCTAATTCGATGTTCTGAAACTGCGGGAATATTTCTCCTACCTTATTATAAATTGGCTCCCAAAAACTGATATTTTTTCCTATCATATTTTCATAAAGTCTTGATTGACTCTCGTGTATACCCATGCAAGTTCCTGCTGCAAGAGGTGTTTTAATAAGTGCCGGTGAAATATTCTGTTCATAAATACCATGTCCGCCTTCATGAATCACAGTAAATAAAGCGCTTCTAATATCTTTTTCATCATATCGGGTAGTTACCCTTACATCATGAGGTGGTGTTCCTGTTGTAAAAGGATGCTCACTCTCATCCAATCTTCCGCTTTCAAAGTCATAGCCTATTATTTTTAAAACATACTCTGCAAGATCTTTTTGCTTATGTTTTTCAAAATCTCCAAATAACTTAGTATCATCTACTCTCTCTTTGTGACTGATACTTTCTAACAGAGGCAGCACGCCATTTTTAAGTTCCTCAAAAAGGCTATTAATTTTATCAGCTGGGATCCCTGTCTCATAATTATCCAACAGCACATCATAAATATTTTTGCCAGAATCAATATGCGCTGCCATTTCTTTATTATAGGCGACCGTTTTTTCTAAATAAGGCTTAAAGCTTTCAAAATCGTTGTTACGTTTGGCATTTTCCCAAACCATATTTGTCTTAGATGTGTGTGAAACATACTCATTATAAAGTTTTTCAGGGATATTTTTAGATCTTTCATAAGTTCTTTTTAAGTCTTTTAAGCAACTCTTCACAATATCATCAAGCTTGTCACTATTTTCAAAAGTTAAAATAAACTCTTTCATCTCGTCTGAGACACTCATTTTAAAACTCTCCGTTGATAAAGTTGCAATAGCGGCAACGTGTGTATCTACCGCATTCTTAGGTGCTTTTGTTTTAAGATCCCACTGCAGTAACTGCACAGCATGATTTAAATCACACATTTTAGACATATACGCTCTTAAAAGTTCAACTTTCATTGTCACACTCCTTTTTATTTTTCCCTGTTAAATAATACACCTTTACTGTGTTACCTTTGTTATTTTATCAAAATTACATGTATCTAATACATTACTGCCACTATGCAGCGTCTTAATCATTTGGTTACTATCATCCCCAAAAGAATCTCCCTATTTTCTAAGCCTAACTCTTCTCTATCTTTATTGTATCAACTTTACTTTATGTACACAATATTTAAAACATTACTTCAAATATAGCTTCTATAGCACTATCATAAGTTATGAAATGATTGAGTATAAGTAAAAAAGGGCAAAATCTATATGTGCCAAAAGTCATAGTTCAGACTTATAGATAAAATAATTTTATTAAATCTATTAAATTTTCCCATTATATGTTATATTTATATAAAATTACCATTTCACCTTAGGAGGAATATTGTGTGCAAAAAAATAAGGTTTTTCTTTTTATTTATTTGAGCTGCTTTTTATTATTAGGATTTCTAAGCAGTTCTTCTGTCAATGCCTCTTCTCAAAATATTATTATCTATCTTAATAATAAACCTTTAGTAAGTCAAACAGCTCCTTTTATCGAAAAAGGGGTAACGTTGGTTCCCATGCGTTTAATCTTTGAAGCGCTCGAGGCAAAGGTTGGGTGGGTAGCTGAAACCCAGACTGTTATTGCCAAAAAAAATGCTACAAGTATCACTTTAACAATAGGTCAAAAGTCTGCTTTTATAGATATTAACAAGCAGGAACTCCGTTTACCTCCTATTCTAAGAAATGGGACTACTTATGTTCCTTTAAGATTTATAAGCGAAAGTCTTGGAGCTAACGTTACATGGGATGAAAAAAATAAAGCCGTTTTTATAGACTCAAAGCCTGAGTCTTTGACTAATGTTTCTCAACTAGGCGCTTCTCAAATCTCTAAAGCACTTTCTATTCAAGAAATAGGACAAATGGAAAAAGCCATTGCTTTCATCTATAATCATGCGCTAGATGGCACTGACTCTTTTGGCAGTGGATTTTCTATTTCTGAAGATGGTAAAATTGTAACAAACTATCATGTCATTGCTAATGCCGAAAACTTAACTGTTTCTCTAGATACTGATAAGGAATACACTGATATCACTGTACTCGGTTATGATGTACATAAAGATATTGCCCTTCTCCAAATAAATACCCCGGATAAACTCCCTTTTTGTAGGCTTGGTGATTCAGATAAAGTCATTTTAGGTGATAGTATTGTTGTAATCGGCAATCCTATGGGACTTAGAAACACACTATCTACCGGCATTATTAGTTCTTTAAAGCAGCAAGGCTTTATACAAATTAGTGCACCAATCAGCCCCGGCAGCAGCGGAGGCGCCTTATTTAATATGCACGGAGAAGTTATTGGTATTACATCTGCAGCTATTTTTGATGGGCAAAATCTTGGCTTTTGTATTCCCATTAATGAAATAAAGAATATATCTATTGCTAGTCCCTTGACGCTCACCGAGTTAAATAAAGCAGAAAATACACTAAGTGCACCTCAGAATGTACGTGCCTTTCCATTATCCTCAAGCGAAATAGCGGTTCAATGGGATTATAATCCAACAATTGACTACTATTATGTTTATTTTTGTGATAACCCGAGTGGTAAATTTGTTCCCTTTTTGGATGAGTACAACACTAAAAGACAATTTGATTGGTTTGAACCTTATAGTATGAGTAACTATGATTTACCTTCTGGATCAACGATATATTATCAGATAACAGCTGTTAAAAATGGGACTGAATCTCCTTTTAGTCAGGTAGTTAGTGCTACTACACTAAAAGATGATACTACTGGATTTATTGATATTGTTAAACAAGGCAGTTTCAATCAATTTCCTAATCAAAAAGTCGATGTTTATTTTAATGCCTTCTTTAAAAATCCTAAGTGGACTTATTTTCGATCTGAACAAGATGAGAATATTGTTGAATTTACAGGTACCTATCCCTATAAAAATAGTGAAAACCTCGTGCTGATTCAATTTGCTGTTAACCCCACTTTCAAATCTTTTGAAGTTGTCTATCTAGAAAGAGATGGCTATGGCCTCTCCTCCTACGCCCTTGAAGATCTTGTAAAAGCAATTTTTAGCCAATAATATTTTTCATCAAAAAAGAGATAGCTGTTTTGCACTATCTCTTTTTGTCATATCTCATTGTTTACTTTCTATTTAACAGTATCTTTTTTATACTGCCCTTATCATTGATATAAACACCAATAAAAATAAATATACCTCCAACTATCATCATGGTATCAATCGTTTCGTTTAGTAAAATGAATGAAGCAGCCATGGTGATAATAGGTACAAAATAGATATAGCTCGTTGTTCTTACCGAACCAATGATTTGGATAGACTTATTCCACATCATAAAGCACGCAAGCGACGCAAACACTACAAGAAATAACATATTGCCTATATTATGTGGCATTAAAAGCCTGGCAGTACTTCTTGTTTGATATGAAAAAATGAAAATTGGAAAAATAGTAATTATCCCATAAAAAAACACTTTTGTTATAATAAGTAAAGAGGAGTATCTATCCTGTACTTTCTGAATTAAAATAGAATAAATGGAAAATACCATTGCAGCACACACAGCTAACAAATCTCCTACAGGACTTAAACTTACTGTTTGCCCATGATAAACGATCATACCAATCCCCATAAGCGCAATAGTTCCTCCTAAAAACAACTTTAAAGGCAGCTTTTTCTCTCTATTAATAAAGTGCATCATAAAAGCAGTAAATAACGGAATGGCAGAAACAATTAAGCCTACATTAGATACCGAAGAATATTTCAGTGCTAAACTTTCTGTCCAATAGTATAAAGTAACGCCTGTAAGACCTAGAAGAAAAAACAACCTTTCATCCTTATAAGATAATACTTTTAAATTTTGAGGATAAATACACGCCAAAACTATAAAAGCCAAAATAAATCTATACCAAAGTATTTCTTCTGGCGAAAATTCTTTTAATAATACCTTGGTAAAAATAAATGTAGTTCCCCAAATCAAAATAGTTATAACTGCTAATATGTGTCCTAAAATAACATGTTCTTTCATCTACTATACACCTCTTTCTATTCGTTAAGATGAGTATAAATAGATTACTTCTTTAAATCTTGTAAAAAATTGCAGTTTTATTTAACGTAATTTCTATACTGCATAGGCGTAAGCCCCATATACTGTTTAAAACATTTTGTAAAATGACTTTGATCATAAAAACCCGTTTGAAGGGCAGCTTCTATAATTTCTTTTTGCTCATTAAGCAGCTCCTTTGCCCTATTAATACGCAGATTTACAAGATACTGATAAGGTGACAAGCCATAAAGCTGCTGAAACTGCCTAATGATATAATACTTGCTTAAATGCACAAGTTCGCTGATATCCTCTAACATAACTGGGTTTAAGTAATTTGTATCCAAATACGCCTTAACACACTCGATATGGGATATATGCTGATCCTGCCCGCTTATTTTATAAAAATTTTCATTACCAAGGTCTAATAAGTTTAAAATACTTTCAACTAAAATAGATTCATATCCCATGTCTTTTGCTGCAATATACGTAGGATCAAACAAGCATGCAAACATCTGGTATAGCCTCTCATCTATTTGCTGATATAAAAAGGATAAATCCTTATTATCTTTGTTAAATGCAGATTGGAACCATAAAGTATCAATATACAACATCTTAAATCTCCAATGGCTATGGTCTTTTGGACTGCATTTATGAACAATATTTGCTGGGATAATCAACATAGTATTTTCTATTATATGATAGGTTTTATCATACACTTCAAGCATACAGCTTCCCCTTTCAACAAATCCTATAGAAATTTGATGGTGAAAATGTGCTTTTGAAGCATGTAGAGAATCCTCACATTTTTTTATCTGCATTTTTTCAGAAGTATGATTAAAATAATATCTTATGCCAGACACCGATTACAGTCCCCCTTTAAATATTCAGTGAGTGCTTAATCCCTATGCTTTAGCTCCTCTATACCATATTTTTTAATGCGTTTTAATGCTTTTTTAGAACCTCTTTGAATATCTCTTTCGAGTTTTCTCTCCGTAAAACTTGTAAAAAGGCTCTCAAGATCATACCCTTCGGGATAAAGTTCCTTAGCCTTTATTTCTAGTTTTATTTTTTTAACATGTACTTCTATTAACTGTTTATTATATAAAACTATGAGATTATTATACTTATCCTGAGGACTGTAAACAATACCAAAGTCATTGTATTCATTAAGAAAAACTTTATCTCCCTTATGAAACTGAACATTTTCTGGTATAGACTTATATTGGATTTCTTGTGGCCTTCTTATTTTAGCTGGATTAACTTTCTCTAAATCATAAACATTACATACCATATACTTTTTTGCACGATTTATTATACTGTCTTGTATACCCATTTTTTTTGAAATCCATAGTGCATTACTTTCCCCTTCTTCTCCTACAATTAACTGATAGAGTGGCTCAAGTGTTTCACTATTAAATCTCATTGCTGCATTTTGAAAATCTGGATGACTGGCTGAGAAGGTCTTAATCTCCCCATAGTGGGTAGTTGCCAGTGTAATAGCCCCCTTTTGATAAACTGCCTCTAATATAGCTATGGCTAGCGCTGCACCTTCACTCGGTTCTGTACCACTTCCTATTTCATCAAAAAGAAGTAAGGTCGCTTTATTTGTTTTCTGGATAACAGCCGCTAAATTCTTAACATGGGACGAAAAAGTGCTTAATGCATTTTCCATACTTTGATCATCACCAATATCTACAAAGACTTTATCAAATACAGAAAGTTCAGTACCTTCTGCTGCCGGCAGATGAAATCCTGACTGCATAGCTAAAACAAGTAATCCTACTGTTTTAAGCACAATGGTTTTGCCACCAGCATTAGGTCCGGTAATAATGAGACTTCTAAAATCCTTACCTATTTCAACTTCTAGTGGTACAACATCCCCTTTTAAAAGCGGATGTCGTCCCTTTTTAATGACTATCTTGCCACATTGATTAACTTTAGGCATTATCCCCTCTATAGATTTGCTGTATTTAGCCTTAGCAAAAATCATATCATACTCTCCCATTACCTCAATATTACGTTTGATAGCCCCACTATGATCTAAGATTAAGCCAGTCAGGTATGCAAGCACTTTATACTCTTCCACCTGTTCCTCAGACACTAATACTAAAAGTTCTTGTGTATATTTACTCACACTGCTAGGCTCAATAAAGACTGTTGTCCCTTTTGGTGAAGTTTCGATAATCGTTCCTTGTACTTGATTTTTATAAGATGCTTTAATGGGGATGGTCAGCTTCCCCTGCCTCTTACTTACAAAAAATTCTTGTATATAGGGTTTATTTTGACTGCTTTTAAGAAATTTGTTTAGCCTCTCTTCTATTTTAGCTTCTGTTAAAGCCATATACCTTCGTATTTTCTTAAGTTCATTACTTGCATGATCATCTACTTTATTGTTTTTAATCGCACGTGCAAGCTCTTCTTCTAAGTGATCCAATGTTTCTATCCCTAAGCTATAACTACATAGTATAGGCGCATAAAATGTTTTATCTTTCATATAAGATTTTATCTTTCTACAGCCTCTTAAGAAGGCTGCGGTATGGGCTAAAATTTCCGGATCAAGAATAATGCCTTTTTCAGCCTTCTCGATAATATCTTCAATGTTCATAATACCTTGGAGAGGAATCGTTCCTGAATAATCAATAAGCTGCTTTGCTTCTTGTGTTTCTTGCAATCTTTTTTCTACAATAGCTTTATTCCCGCTTGGTATAAGTTTGTCTATTAATTTTTTGCCTAGAGAGCTTACGCAATACTCTTTTACGATCCCTTTAAGCACATCATATTGTAATTTTTCAAAAGTTTGTGGCTGCATTATTTACTAACTCCTTTTTTAGATTATAAGTGATCAATACCGTCTTTAAAAACACACTCTATAAGATACATGCCACATAGGCCGGTAGAGTTTTGATATTTGGGACACAAAAAAAGCTGCATACATCAGCACGCAACTTTGGTTTAACACTTTCTATGTCCTTAGTTTGTTTGCAGTTTTGTATCTTTATAGATTGTAAAATCATCCACAACAAATAAAGGGATCTGTTCTCCCTATTTTTGGACTCATTTACTTATTTAATTCATCTATTTAGATACTACAATGCTCATCAAACACCTCTTCTATTTTTATACCTACCTATAATATAATTATATATACTTCTTAATAATCTGTCAAATACTCTTCTCTTAAATATGTGTTTTCTTATACATTTATTAGAGTTTCATACTTCCTACAAAGGAAAAGCAGTTTGTATAACTGTTAAACTCTATGATAAAAACCCCGGGTTCCCAAGCTGCAAATAAGTATTCTATTTTTCCTCGATTTATAACAACGCTTTCTCCTTGTGCAAAACTAATTACCCCTTCACATCCAGTTCGATTACAAACAATCAGCGGCAACCCGATTTCTTTTGCACAAGTTTCCCATTCTTTGCTTGCATTCCATTCTACTTTTGGCCATGCCATTTGTGCTAAAAGTAGCTGTGCGCCCATCCTCTTGCACTGATACGCAATATCTCTATAAAAAACATCTTCTCCTATTAAAAATCCTACTTGAAGTCCATCTATATTTTCTACCACTACTCTATCGCCAGGTGTTTCCCAAGTTCTGTATTCATCTTCGCTTACATGAATCTTCCTGTATGTGTCCTGTATCTTCCCGGTCCTATCTATATAAGCCAATGTATTATAAAGTTCTAGGCTGCTATTATCATGTTCTGGAAATCCTACAATAAGATTCATGTTATACTTAAACGCTACTTCTCTTAGTGTATATAAAAAGTCATTTGGGAAAATAGGAACAGTATTTAAATCAATAACACTTGCAAAGCTATAACCACTTTCTGCAAGTTCAGGAGTAATCGCTAAATCAGCACCATATCCTGCTGCAAGGGCAAGAGCATATCTTATTTGAGCTCTATTATACTGAATCTCACCTGTTCTTGGTGCAATATGAAGCAAAGCTATACGTATTATATTATTATTTATATTTCTCATAATATATCATTCCTTAATTTTATATTTTTGCCATAATTAGTCATATATTGTCTTCTTATATAATATGAAGTTCGACTAAATTTGTTTATAAATTAATGAGATATCTTTAGAAAAATTCTAATCAATTAAAAAAATCGCAGTGTATTTAACACTACGATTTTGATTTTATGACTATTATTTTATAGTACGATTATACCAAATGCAGATAGCACGGAACTGATAAGTATTGCAATAATACAAATAGGCGCTACATATTTGATCATAATTCTAAAAACTTTTTCTCTCTTAAATTGAGAAGATTTTTTTACTTCATCTACTATAGCATCCACACCTATAACATAACCTATAAATATACAGGTTAATAACGCACCAATAGGCATAAGTACTGCATTTGTAATGAAATCCATTAAATCTAAAAATGCCATATTCATTACTGTAAAATGACTCCAAATCCCATTTCCTAGTGAAGATGGAATGCCTAAGATAATAGCTGTAAACGCAACAATAAGTGCAGATTTTTTTCTTGAGAATTTAAACTGATCACATACTGTTGAAACAACTGCTTCCATAAGCGAAATAGCAGATGTAAGTGCCGCAAAAAGTACAAGTAGAAAGAATATACCTCCCACTAAAGCGCTCATTCCCATAGTATCAAATACCTTTGGTAATGTTACGAACATAAGTCCTGGTCCAGCATTGAGTGCTGCCTCATCACCTCCAGAAAAGGCAAATACAGCTGGAATAATCATAAATCCTGCGAGTATTGCAATTCCTGCATCAAAAAATTCAATTTGTTTAACTGATTTTTCAAGGTCATCATCTTTGTTAAGATATGAACCATAGGTGATCATAACTCCCATTGCAAGAGATAGTGAATAAAACATCTGACCTAACGCTGCTAAAACAGCTTGTACTGAAAAACGTGAAAAATCAGGGATCAGAAAGTATTTTACCCCTTCAAAGGCCCCAGGTAAGGTAAGTGCATAGAGTGCTACTCCAACTGAAAGAACCACTAACATCGGCATAAGTATTTTACTTGCCTTCTCAATACCATCTTTTACCCCTCGCCAAACAACTGCCAGTGTCGCTAAAACAAACACGATCTGCCATAAAACCGGCTGCAAAGGTGAGGTAATAAATGTTACAAAAAAGGTATCATTAGCTGTAGCTGCCTGCCCACCAGTTAGAAAAGTTACAAAATATTTAATAACCCATCCACCAATTACACTGTAATAAGGTAAAATCAAAAAAGCTACCAGTGAGGCTATAATACCTATAAAGCTGTACTTGGTATGAAGCGCTTTATAAGCTCCAATTGGACTTAGCTTTGTTTTTCTTCCGATTGCAATCTCTACCATCATAATCGCAAATCCAAAAGTAACGACAAAGAAAATATAAATCAGCAGAAATAGTCCTCCACCATATTTTGCTGCAAGATATGGAAATCTCCAAATATTTCCAAGCCCTACTGCTGAACCTGCTGCTGCAAGCACAAATCCGAGCTTGCTAGAAAATTCACTCCTGTTATTCATTGTTTGTCTCCTTATGTAATAATTTATAATAAAATACACCAAGTGTTATTATAACACTTAATCATAAATTATCAAATACTTAACATAAATTATATTCATTTTCCAGCATTCTACACAAACTTAGCATCTTTTGTATACCTTCTTATACTATTAAGCTGTCATCTTTCTTTTTAAAATGCAAAAAGGCATTAACATAAATAGGATACATTAATACCTTTTTTAAAACACCGGTTCAATTAATAAGTACTATTTTTTATAACCCCTTCATTGTAGCGCCTTTCGCCGTAATACATTCAAAGTCATTTGTAAAGTCTGTTACTGCTTTTTCTGTAAGCGGGTGATATAAAAACTGTTCTAAAAGTTCAGGTGCTACAGTCACAGCTCCTGCTCCTGCTTCTGCAAGTTTCAAGATTTGTTCTACGTTTTTAAAACTTGCAGCAAGCAAACCTGTTTTACCCTTCATTTGAGTTAAGATATTGTGAATATCAATTGCTACCTGTACACCATTAGCCCCTATCATATCAAGCCTATTTACATATGGAGCTGTCCATCTAGCCCCTGCTTTTGCAGCCATTACAGCTTGCATAGGTGTATAAATAGCAGTCGCTGTTAGATTAAAACCTGCTTTACTAAGCTCTTTCATTGCTTTTATGCCTTCATGGGTTACAGGTACTTTAATAAAAATTTGTTCTCCTAACTGTCTTCTCATATAATCAGCTTCAATAATCATATCTTCTGCACTACTTGAAAGCACTTGTGCATGAATCTCCATATCTTTTTCTAACAAACTTATTATTTTTTTAAGCTGCGCCATCGGATTCATTTTTTCTCTTGCTAAAAGTGACGGATTAGTTGTTACCCCATCTACGGGAAACTTAGTAATAATCCTTTTAATATCTGATGTATTTGCTGTGTCAATATAAATTCTCATATACGTCTCCCTCTATGCTTATAATGTCGCTAATTGGTCATACACATCAACAAGTGATGTGTAGCACTGTTCAAAAATTGGATACATTCTTGTATAAATCTCTTGATTTTCAGGGATAGGATAAATCTTATCCTCCATTTTAAGAAACTGATTGATTACCTTAAAGTTTTCAAATACCCCTATGCCAACGCCAGCTGCTATAGCAGCCCCCATAGACGTCGCTTCCTCTAGAAAATTGGGTTTTAGAATAGGCACTCCATAAATATCGGCCATAATCTGCCGCCATAGTTCCCCCTTTGCTCCGCCCCCAATGACAATCATTTCTTTAATTGCTGTATGTTTTTTAAAACAATTTAAAATAGTGTTCATATTAAATGCCACACCTTCTAATACTGAACGAAAAATATCTTCTCTTTGGCTTTCCATCTTAAGTCCTATAAATGCTCCCTTGGCATTGACATTCCATCTTGGGCTTCGCTCACCTAAAAGGTAAGGGAGATAGATCAGCCCATTTGCTCCTACCGGAGATTGCTTAGCTAAGTCATTGATAAGTGTATACGGACTTATCCCTAATCGTTTAGCTTCACTGACCTCATATAAAGCCAGTTGATTTTTAAGCCAGCTATATGAAGCACCTCCTGTTTGCATTGTGCCACATGGCATAATAAGGTCTGGTACAATATGTGCAAAGTTAAAAGTTCTCATCTGATCATCATAAATGGGCTTATCCACTGTAAGTGCAATCCACGAAGATGAGCCTATGCAGCCATAGGCATCTCCAGCATTAATACTTGCCGCGCCTACTGCTGCACACGCGCCATCACCACCACCAATTACAATTGGGGTCCCTTCAGCCAAACCAGTTTCCCTGGCGGCTTCACGGGTAACACCTCCTACAATTTGCGTTGATGGTATTAACATGGGTAGTTTATCACGATCTATTTTTGCTGCCTTAACAATTTCTTCTGACCATTGTCTGGTATTTAAGTCTAACGCATTAGTCCCTGAGGCATCTGAGTAATCTGTAACGTACTTACCAGTTAATTTTAAAACCATATAATCCTTACAAAGCAACATTTTATAAGTCTTTTGATAGACATCAAATTCATTATTTTTGATCCACATAAGCTTTTCTATGCTATAGGCAGGGCTAGGTCTATGACCTGTTATCTTATAAAACTTTTGTATGCCAACTTCTTTTATAAGTTCCTGTGTTTCTATTTGCGCTCTTTGATCAGCCCATATAATCGCTGGTCTTAAGTGGATACCCTCACGATCTACACAGACACATCCTTGCATTTGTCCACTAAAAGATACTGCCAGTATATCTTTCCTATCTACATCTTCTAATATAGCTTTTGTTGTATGCGCTACTGCCCGCCACCACATGTCTGGGTCTTGTTCAGCCCAATTGGTGTTAAAAAAATGTGTATCATACGCATATACCTTACTACTAACTAGTTTGCCATCTGTACTATAGAGAGTTGCTTTATTTCCAGATGTCCCCAAATCGTGTGCTAATAAATACTTCTTCATCTTAAATGCCGCCTCTCACTTCATGTTTTGTACATCTTTATACCTCTACTTGTGTTTCAACAATAAATAGATTCCTATCTCCTCGGTATTTTGCTGTTGTATATTCAATAACAATATTTTCTTTATTTAAAGCTATTGTCTTAATAACTTGAAGTGCATCCCCCTCTGTTATCTCTAACATCTTTGCAGCACTCTCACTTGCGAGTACTGCTTCTATTGTTCTTTTTGCAGTGACAATACGCGTCTTTTCGTTCTCAGATAAAATTGCATATAAGGATTCACTCTCTAAGTCATGTTCCAATACAAAACTGCATACATTATAAGGCATATAAGTTTCTGCAACTACAATGGGTTCTTCATCTACTAACCTGATTCTTACTAAGCGAATCACTTTATGCTGCTTAGATAAACTTAAAGCTTGGCAGATTGTTGCACTGGGCATTATAATATCACAGTATACAACTTTAGTTCCTGCATTTTTACCTATTTTTCGCATCTTTTCTTGATAGGTTTCTACGCGATTAATAGATTGTTGCGTAATCTTAGGTTTCGATACAAAGGTACCCTTTCCTTTTTGTCTTGATAAATACCCTTCATTAACAAGCTCACTCATCGCTTGACGAACCGTTGCTCTGCTAATCTGATAATACGCCATAAGCTCATTCTCTGTTGGCAAATAATCTCCAGATACTAGTCTGTTGCTTGTCAATTCACTTAATATAATTTCTTTTAACTGATAGTATAGTGGTATAGGACTCTCTCTTTTAATTACGCCATTTAAAATTGACACTTCATCACCCTTTAATGTATTTATATATATCATAATGTTATAATGTCCGTACATTTAGTTTAATACTTATGCTTTATATATGTCAATCCCTAATTCATATTTCTTTGTATAAAAAAAATCGAACAGTCTTTTTATCTATTCGATCTCTCTATTTCAGCTGGCTTTTGGCTGATATTCCCATTTTTTCCATATGCGCAGTGCTGCTTCTACCACAACTGGGTCAAACTGCAATTCCTTGTTTAAAAGTACTTCTTCCATACAGTCTTCCCACGACATAGCCTCCCGATAAGGCCTAGCTGATGTCATTGCATCAATACCATCAGCTACTGCAATAATTCTTGATCCCAGTGGGATTTTATCTTTTTTAAGTGCATGAGGATATCCCTTACCATCCCATCTTTCATGATGATAAAGTACCATCTCTGCAATTTTATCAAGTTGCCTTGACTTACTTAAAATAGCATACCCAATCTCAGGATGTCTTTGTATCTGTGTCCACTCATGCGGCAATAATTTTCCTTTTTTATTTAAAATATTTTCTGGCACTCCCATTTTACCTATATCATGAAGATGTGCCGCTATATGTATATCCTCAAGCATAACCCCTTTAATACCCATAGATCTTGCTAGATCAAAGGACATAGCTGCTACCCGTGAAGAATGTCCACTCGTATAAATATCTTTAGCTTCAAGTGCAGCAGTAAGGCATTCAATAACATCATGCACATGCTGCACACGAAACAATTTAGAGATCTTATAAAACATGTGTTGTCTCTCCAATCTGTCCACATAATGCTGTATCTGCTTGTGTAGGACTTAAAATGAAAAATTGCTTTAGCTGACACCTTAATATTCTGAAGTGTTTATGAATACTTTGCACAGAACAATCTATGAAGCAGCATTAAGCATTGCATAAATTACATTTGCTTTTGCCTTATCATAATCTTCAAAAAGGGTTTTTGCTTCTTCAAGATTATGATATACTTTCCAGTACTTACACATTAAAAAATTAGTTCCTTTGTGTTTAATAAATCCACATACATCCTCAATAGGAATACCAAGAAAGACACCAATCTCATGAGGACACATCAATCTGAAACGTTCTTTTAAAAATGCTAACCTTCGGCTAAGTGTGTCTTCACTATGATAACCCATCTTTTTTAAAAAAATCCGATTGGTTTTACTGGTAGTTGTTTTTTCTAACATATCGTAGTCATAAAATAAAATAAGTAGCCAATCCTCAGTTTTTTTGAGTTCATAAAAATCAAGATTTAAATAATTACCTATCTCTTCTTTGTGTTTTTCCCATAAGTGGTAAAGATTTTTATGCTTAGCTGAGAAGGAAATAAGAGACGATGGCTTTATCCCACTTCGTGTGGGTGCAGTTTTATAAGCTATTGTAGCTAAAAGATATTCTTTGCCCTCAAGCTTATTTAATTCAGAAATAAATTGACGTAATAATGCCTTATCCATATTTTACCCCTCCTCAACTCCATTGCAGCATTATATTGATGCAAACTTCTCGCCTATTTCTCGACACTTATTAAGACCATCTTCGTCAGGTGTATTTTGGATAATTAAACCATCTTCCATTAGAAGCACTCCTAGTTTAGTCATTCTTTCTGTCCATTCACGCATCCACTGCCCATCTCCCCAATCATAAGAGCCAAATAACAGCATAGGTTTGCCTTTTAAATTTTCCACTTCTAAGGATGCTATAAAAGGTTCCATCTCTTCTTCCTCAAGTTCTTCAGCGCCCATAGACGGACACCCTAATGCTACTGCATCAGCCTTTAACACCTCTTCTTTTGAAGCATTGCCAACCTCAAGTAATTTTACAGAAACACCAGCTTTTTTTGCTCCTTCCTCAAGAGCTAATGCCATTGCCTCTGTATTGCCTGTTGCACTCCAATAAATAATAGTCATATTTTTCATTCTACTAGACCTCCTTATAATGTTTAATAGTTTTTTCATTAATAAGATGCCACTGCCAATTCTTTCTCAAATTGCTCTAATATACTTTCAAGTGAGTTACCACTACTATTATGGCATCTTACAATAGGTATATTTTTTCTTTTAGCTTCTTTTACTGCAATATGCATCATTTTATGGGAAACAGTCCCCGTAAATAATACAATCCCATCCGGCGTTCCAATCATCTTATCAAACCTAGCGGGCAGCTGGGTATAAACCTTCACCCGATGCCCGCGTTTTGAACAGATGCCCTTATACGCCTCATGCATTCTATCATGTCCTCCAACAAGTACTATGCTCATTTGTTCCACTCTCCTTTTGAAATAAAGAAATTATCTCATTTGTTTTTATAAAATTGATTATCATTATCATTTTAATTGTAAATTTTTTTGTTCTCACTATTTATTTAAGCTATTTCGCCCCTCATCATCCATGCTTGCAGTCACAGCCACCCTTACTTGCTGTACAGCCTCCACAACATCCCATTTCACCTTTTCGCATGCGTATAATTCTTTTTACAATAATATAAATTGTTAAAGCTATAATACCCCCGCCTATAATCCAATTAATCATACTGCCACCAGCTTCCTTCTGACACCTATTTTTTTGCTATTATATTTCATTATCTTTGTCTATACAAGATATACAGTACCCATAAATCTTAACCATATAATTTGCAGCATTAAAATGATTTTGCTCAAGTATTTCTTTTTCACGAACACCCAATAGATCTTCCTTAATCTCATAAACAGCACCGCATTTTATACATATCAGGTGATGATGCCCTTGTTCTTTAGCAGTAAGAGCCTCATATCTGATACAGCCATCATCTAAAGAAATCTTACTTAGTAAGTTCATTTTCTCTAGAAGGGGCAATGTTCGGTAGACAGTCGCCAATCCGATACTCGGATGGTTATGTTTGACCATCTCAAAGATTTCTCCACTGCTTAAGTGTTTACCTTTTGTATTTAAAACAACTTCCATTACTGCCTGTCTTTGTTTTGTAAGCCTAAAACCTCTTTTATTTAAGTTTTTTTTTAAATTCATCACAAGCACTCCTTTATTAGCTAAGAAACAATCTGCCTTCCTGATAAATGATAAAGGCAACGCTCCATATTACTGCTTACTGCGGTTTGATAACTTATAGACATTTATAATGGCTTTTTTTCCTAATGTTAACATTGTTAAAGACATCCTAGTCACTTCTTATGTACTTAAAGTTTATGTTATTGATAATTACTATCAAATTATCTTTCTTAATTAGTATTTTAGCAGTGCAGATACTTGATGTCAATACAATTTTGAGAATAATTACTATTTGAATGCTTTTATCATCTAAAAATAGATAATAAAAAAAGTGTGCAAAAAATGAATCACTTCACTTTTTACACACGCCCTTGCAAGTGTTATCTGTTAAAATATAGGTACAACAGCTCCTTGATATTTTTCTTCTATAAAGGCTTTAACTTGGTCACTTTTTAAAGCTTCAATCAAAGCTTTAATATCTTCACGTTTTTCATCTCCTACACGAACAACAAGGATGTTAGCAAAAGTCGTAGCTGCAAGTGAATCCTGCTCTTCTTTTGCAAGTGCATCAGTCGCTGCATTAAGTCCTGCCTGCAGTGCATTATTCCCATTGATAACAGCAAAGTCTACATCTGGTAAAGCCCTGGAAAGTTGTGCAGACTCAAGCTCTTGAATCTTAATGTTTTTAGGATTTTCAATAATATCATTAATTGTCGCTTTAAGCCCTGCATCCGGGCTTACTTTAATAAGACCTATTGTCTCTAATAAAAGTAGTGCTCTTGCTTCATTTGTTGTATCATTTGGTACAGCAATAGTGGCGCCGTCCTGAATGTCATCAAGCGACTTAGTTTTGCCTGCATAAATACCAAGCGGTTCATAATGAACAGAGGCCACTGATACAAGATTTGTTTTGTTTTCTTCATTAAAGTTATCTAAATAAGGTTGGTGCTGAAAATAGTTCGCATCTAGTTCTTTACTCTCAAGTGTAAGGTTAGGTTGTACATAATCTGTAAATTCTTTGATCTCCAGTTCATAACCTTTTTCTTTAAGCACATCTTTGGCTATGCCTAATATTTCTGCATGAGGTGTTACTGATGCACCTATTACAATTTTATTATCTTCCTTTTTTCCACAACCTGCAAAAAGTGAAAGAGTAAGTGTTGAAACGATTAATCCTGCTATTATTTTTTTCATAGTTATTGCCTCCATATAGTTATTATTTTTATTTTCTTTTATCTTTCTTGCTAGCAATCTTCATGCCTATTTCTTGTAAAATCTGGACAATGATAATAAGCAGTATAACGGTAACAATCATAATGCCCTTTTCATATCTGTAGTACCCATAGTTAATCGCTATAGTGCCAAGTCCGCCTCCACCGACTATGCCTGCCATGGCTGAATACCCAAGTATGGTTGTAGTGGCGATAGCTGCTCCTACAATAAGTGAAGGGGTTGCTTCTGGGACCATAACCTTGTAAATAATTTGGAACGGACTTGCCCCCATGGATAGTGCAGCTTCAATAATACCTTTATCAATTTCTTTAATAGATGATTCTACAAGCCTTGCAATAAAAGGTGCCGCAGCTATAACAAGCGGTACTACTGTTGCTGTTGAGCCAATAGTCGTTCCTGTAATAAAACGTGTTATTGGCAGCACTGCAATAAGTAAAATAAGAAAAGGTATAGATCTTGCTAAGTTAACAATAATATTAAGTATTTTATTGAGTCCAATATTTGGAAGTATGCCTCCCTTTTCAGTTGTCACAAGTATAACTCCTAGGGGCAGACCAATTATATAGGCTAATAAAGTAGATAGTAAAGTCATATATAAGGTTTCAAATACGCCTTTTGCTAGCATTTGTATAATCGTACTATTCCACATATCCACTTACCTCCTCTACCTGTAAGCTTTTCGAACTGAGATAGCTAATAACTTTATCTGCAGATGTCTCGTCTTCTGGCAGCTGAATAATTAGCTCACCAAATGCCCGGCCATCGATATTCTTCATATCTGCATAAAGTATATTAACCAGCACTTTGCATTCTAGAATCATACGTGCTACAGCAGGGTCATAAGATGAACTACCATCAAATATAATACGACAGCACCTTTTGCCTATTAAATGGTTAATACGGTTATCATTAGGATATACAAGTTTTTGTGCTGCTAAAGTTTTAGGATGTGTAAAGATATCATGTACCCGCCCAGCTTCTGCAATTTGGCTTTTATCAATAATTGCAACATGAGAGCATATTTTCTCAACGACACTCATTTCATGAGTAATAATAATAATGGTAATACCTAATCTTTGATTAATATCTTTTAATAAGGCAAGTATTGATTCTGTAGTAGTCGGATCCAGCGCTGAGGTTGCTTCATCACATAAAAGCACTTTAGGATTTGTCGCCAATGCACGAGCTATTGCAACACGCTGTTTTTGTCCTCCTGATAGTTGTGACGGATAGGCCTCTGCTTTATTTTCAAGTCCAACGAGCTTTAATAATTCTTCTGCCCGAAGACTAGCTTCTGATTTACTTACACCTGCAATTTCAAGCGGAAAACAAATATTACTCAGAACTGTGCGCTGCATCCATAAATTAAACTGTTGAAAAATCATACCCATCGACTGTCTTACTTGTCTTAAGCTTTTTTGATCAAGACTTCCAAGCTCCTTATCACCAAACCATATTTCTCCTTCTGTTGGCTTTTCTAAATAGTTAATACACCTTACTAAAGTACTTTTACCAGCACCACTCATACCAATGATACCAAAAATATCGCCCTTATTAATCTGCAAATTTATATTTTTTAAAGCTATAACCTCTCCGTTTGAAGAAGAAAAGGTTTTACCTAAAGCTTTCATTTCAATAATAGGACCTTCTAGCCGCTTGCTCACTTTTATCAACCCCTTCTTAAAAAATCCCGATGTACTTCTCATAGCTTATCATTTTTTAAGCCTCTTTTTGTCTTCTAAAAGACAAAAAGAGGCTTAAGACGTATTGTCACAATGCCACTTATCTTTCAGAATTTAAGTTCTGCTGGAATTAGCACCTTACATTAAATGAGGTTGCTGAGATATCTTCGGGCCAAGTCCCTCCATCTCTCTTGATAAGATTTCATTATTTAGTTTCTTGTTTGATACCAAAGTATCTAATTGACACTTAAGCATCTTATTGATACTCAGTATACTTGTATTTTTTTTGAATGTCAATACTTATTCCTAGTTTTTTTATACTTTTACTAAGGTTAATTTTGACAGTTTCCAATATTTAAATACTTATATTTAGTTGAAACAATCTAAACCTTCAATGTTTAACCTGTAAGTTACATCTTTTCTCTCTACAATTATTTTAATTTTTTTTCTAAGTTCCGCATCTTCACTAATCCGCGTTATAAGCTCCTTTGTTGGATTAATAGCAAAAGGGTAACCTACCATCTTTAACATTGTAAAATCTCCCGACGTATCCCCATAGGCATAACACGCTTGTAAATCAAGTTTATTACGGCTAACTATCTCTAAGATAGCATTTTTCTTGCTCTTAGAGTCCCACATTGGAATTATTTCTCCGCTGTACTTCCCATTTTTATCAACTTCATAAATGGTACCTCTATAATCATCCATCCCATACTTATTTGCTACTTCACTAACAAGTTCAATAGGAGAGCCTGAGATAGCAATCAGCTTATGTCCCTCTTCTTTATGCCACTTGATTCTTTCTCTTGAAAAAGTATATACACGATCACCCTTTTGCTCAATAACTCTTTTTGCTACATAAGCCATATGAAAAGGACTTATGCCTTTTACAGCTTCTGAGTAAACATCTACCATTTTAAGTAAATAAGTATCGTAGTCCCCCAGCCTTCTATCCCAATTGATAAAAGCTGGACGTACTTCACTATGCCATTTACTATTATCTATTAAATCGTACTTGATCATTTTTTTAAAGACCTCTGTAATCAGTCCTTCTCTATAGATTGTGCCATCGATATCAAAAAATGCCGCACCATTACCCATATTTTTCCCTCCTCATTCTGACCTATTCTTCTTTAATCTTTTATAAATCTTAAATGTCTTTATACTTTCTATAGTATTATATTAAAACTTTAATTGTTCTTTTGCTATAAAAACTTTTTGAACCGCCATTTTATATAAGCAACAAGCACTAAAATTAAGACCCCTGAACCCCAAGAAAGAATTTGTTGACCATATACACGATAACCCCAAATTTGATTGCCTCTGTCTAGTATAAGATGCAAAATATAGCCCCCGGCTAGTGCGCTCAAAAAACCACAAACTCCCATAATAGCAGCATTAACTCCTAAATAAGCTGTTTTATCTCCATCTGGTGCTAAATCAAGCTGAATCGCAAAAAGTCCTGGTGCAACCCCAGCCCAAGCTGCGCCTGTCAAAATAGAATATATTGTAAACATCATACGAGAATTGGTTGGTACTGTAAATCCATTTATGATAAATGCAAATGCCATGACTGAAAGCGCGGTTTTTAATACAAGTGCCCATGATTTCTTATCTGCTACCTTTCCCCCAATAGGCGTAAGTATAATTCTTATAAGACTTCCTGCAAATCCCATAATCATAATGTATGTATAGCTTAGCTTAAGATATGAGATTTGATAAATACCAAAATATGGCGTCGAAAAGAAAAATGCTGATTGCCATAGTACGGTAAGTATTATAGAGCTTCTAAAAGATTTATTTGAAATAACTTGCTTAAAGGTAACCCAAAATTTTTCACAATGCTCATTACTCTCTTTATAACCTCTTTTTTCAACTAATTTGCCATGCATTTCCTTATTATCAGAAGAAACATATGAAAACCTTGGTTCTTTGATATTGCTTAAGGCAATAAAATTAATAATGGCCAGTACTAGAATTTGCAAACTAACAAATAAGAACTTCATATCTGGGTTACTCCAAGCTTTAAGTCTGTCAAAAACCTGTCCTGTACCCAAAGCAACTGTGATCGATACTAAAACCATGATGCAGTCTCGATTTGCAAAATACTTTCCTCTTACATCTTCTGATACTAAACTAGAAATCCAATTTCCGGCAGCAGGTGCTATCATTTGGCCTAAAGTATGTGCAGTTAAAAAGGTAAGGATACATAAAATAACTTTCCAAGTTATACTCATTTTTAAAAAAGGTATAGCATAAAGAAAGGCAAACATTAACCTATGTATAATTGCTAAAATACATACAAAAAGCTTGATTTTATGCATTCTTTTGGCAAATTCTATGCCTATAAGCTGTATGATGCTGGCAAGTGATGGTATAGCTGATATAATTCCGTTAAAAGAATCACTAATTCCGAGTGTTCTAAGAATAGCCGCTAAAAAGGCCCCTCCAACTAACACGCCAATCGTTACAGCTGATGCCCCATCTACAATAAACCACATGCGGCTTCTTTTATACTCTTGATCATTTTCAGGAATTTGCATAAAATATTGATGTCTTATTTTCCCTAATACAAAATATAGATAGTATCTGATAGATTCCATTATTTCCCTCACATTCATAATGTTTTATAAACTTATCATCTACTAAAGCCCTGCTATCTATACACTTGTTTTTAGGGTAAATAAAATAAAACCATTTATTTGTGCAAAATAAACAAGCTTTAATAAGTCGTATACGACTTATTAAAGCTTGTTAGCTTATTCTATTAACTATGCATTTTGAGTAACCACATTGGCTTGTGCCAAACTCTTATGATTACCCGTAAACTCGAAGGCTTCTAAGATCACCTTTATTTTACTTATTTTATTCCCTTCTGGGTTAACAAATTTACTACTTGTTAACCGCCCAGATACAAATAATTTTTCACCTTTTTCAACATGCTGTGTGAGTATTTCAGCTTGACGGCCAAAAGCTACAATATCAATAAAGTTTGTTCTTTTTTCTTTTGAAGTTTTGTCGTCTACTGCTAGTCTAAACTGTGTATATTTAATCTCTTGTTGTGATTGTTTGAGCTCTAAATTATGTGTTACATTGCCTACTAAATTAACCTGATTCATAGAGACCTCCTAATCTTTTTTAAGAGTATACACAATCTTCACTATTTTATTCACTTTTTAGAAATAAATCCTTTTAATTACTATTTAATAAAAGCCTGACTAACCCATCCTATTTTGCCACTTGCTAATTGTACCTTAGCCCATGCCCCATTACTTTCAAGTACAGAAACTTTTGTACCTTTAGCTGCCTTCGCAACAATCAAATGACCTGTGGAGGCACCACTTCTCACGTTTAATGAACTTGCTGTAACCGTTGCTGTTTTTGTAGCAGCACCTGGCGCTGTATTAGATACGGCAGCTGCCTTATTTGTAGTAGTTGCTACCTGAATAAAACTTGCACTTACCCAGCCTTTTTGTCCACTTGCAAGCTGTACCTGATACCAACCTGCCTTGCTGTCCAAAATACTGACTTTAGTGCCTTTTGCTATTTTAGCCACAACAGGATGCTGCGTTCCCTCACCACTTCTCATGTTTAACGGACTGGCTGTTACTGTTCCTGTTTTAGCTGCTATGTTTGGTGTCTTGACTGCTGGACTTGCTGGATTCATTTGTCCTGGAAGCGTTGGCGCTAGCGGTGCTGACTCATTAAATGCTTTAATCTTATCTTTGCACCCTAAACGATTAGCCAATAACTCCCTCATGCTAAAATAAAAACTGCCTTTTACCGCTTCATATTTTTGATTAATCTTTAACTGTGTATCAATTTGAGCAGCTACAACATCACGGTAGATACCTTGCCCTATGTATAATTTTACCTTAGTGTCTTTGACTTCATTTGCCCACCATTTTACTAACGTTTCATAATCAGCTAACCGATGTCCAGTCTCCCAATAAATCTGCGGCACTACATAATCAATCCATTCATTTTTAATCCATGTCCTGGTATCTGCAGCTACCGCATAATAAGATTCATTGCCTCCTGTACTAGATCCTGTTATATCCGAAGTATTGTTTTTCCAAATACCAATTGGACTTATTCCAAATTGTATGTTTGTATTAAGACGCTTGATAGCAGCGCTTACTTGTTTAACCATATCATTAATATGCGCTCTTCTGTTATTGGCGACCGCCCCATCTTTCCCTTCTCCAGCTGGTAAAGGATAATGTGATGGATAAAAATAATCATCAAAGTGAATACCATCCACATTGTAATTTTTAATAATTTCCTCTACTGTTGCTACAATATGATTTTTAACTTCTTGTGACTCTGGATTATAGTATAATGCATTATTATAGCTAAAAACCCAACTTGGATTTTTTCTTGCCGGATGATCGCTGCTTAGTGCATTAAGGTCTATTCCCGCTGTAGTTACCCTATACGGGTTGAGCCACGCATGAAAAGTCATCCCCCTTTTATGCGCTTCTTCTATCATAAACGCCATAGGATCATATCCAGGATTTCTGCCTTGTACGCCTGTTAAAACGTCTGACCATGGATTAATGTTAGACTGATATAAAGCATCTGCTTTAGGCCTTACCTGAAGAACTACTGCATTTATTCCTATCGCCTTTAATTCCTCCAGCTTTTTAATATATTCTTCTTTCTGAGAAGTCTCATTATTTTTTGTACTTGGATAGTCTATGTTAAAAACTGTTGCTATCCACACCGCTCTCATATCTTGTGAAGGTAGCGCGGCTGAAGCATGTGTTGATAACATACTTGTTGCCATAAAAATTATTGTAACTAAAGCAAGTAATTTTTTCACCTAATCTGCCTCCTTTTCGTCATAAATAGATACTTTTCAACTACTCTGTAACTCGTATTATAATGGAAAATGGAGTTTTTGTAAATATTTGTAATAACTTTGTGATAATAATGAAACATTTAATCCCTAGATTTTATCTAGGGATCGCTACAACTTTACTATACCTCTGCTGCTTATAAAAGCTTATATAATCAAACTGCTTTACTTCCTCTATCGTGTTAAAATAGGGCGCCAGACAAAAACTCTTATCTGATATTTCATCTTCATAACTTAAAAGAAAAATAAACTGATCAACTATATAGCATTCTTCTCCTTCTATAAGTAAATCATCTGATTTTTGAAAAGGAGTCAGATCCAGGATTTTATAAAAGAGATAAAAATCTAACTCATAATCACTTCTTTCAACTAATTTTATTTCTACTGCACTTATAAACTGATGCAAAGGATCTATCTGATATTCTTTTTGCATACGACAATTAAGATCCATCTGATAGATAACCGGTGAAATATTTTTAGTTATTGTATCAATAAGAAGTATTTCCTCTTCTTTTAGACTATCATGTGTCTGGGCTACTACCAAAAACCCCTTAGGCAAAGATTCCTCACTCTCATAACCTATTCCAGTGCAAATAGGTGCAATAATCATACAGTTTGATGCACCTATTTGACAAACTAAATGCTCCTCAAAAAAATCATACAGCGCATTTTCTTTAAAATCCAAAAGGACTTCACCCTCTACTACTTTTTCCCACCTTTTATTAAGTCCAAACGCAATGTTTTCGATTTGCAAGCCTACAGTATTTACAACTGTATAGTGATCTTCATTGTAGTAAGCAAAAAAAGCTTTTTTTACACCAAAATTAAGCGCTAAGACTTTTAATGTAAGACTAAATAGTTCATCAATAGTAACTCCGCTATTAATATTCTGAATAATTTTATTAAGTGTATTTAAGGTGTGAAACTTTCTTTTAACTCTATCATTCTGAACCAAAAGTTTTTTAAATAATAGTGCATTTGAGATAGCTATGTGTGTAAATGAAGCGAGTGTTTCAACCAGTTCAAATGTTGCTTCGTCATAAACACGGTCATTAACAGGCTCGCTCAGCGTAACAACCCCTAAGATTTTATCTTTAATTAACAAAACAATATAACGTGTCTCAAGAAGCGTTAATTCTTCCCAATTCTCAAAAAGTGCTTGAATAATTTTTAAATCTTTATTAAAATCTAGTACAATCTGGCTACTCACATACTCTTCAGAAGCCAGGCGAAGTTCTGTAAATACATTTGAGTAGTTTGATACATTCCTATATCCCAAAACCTTAATTGTTTCTGACACTTCATCATAAATACCAAAAGAAGTAACTCTGCTGCAAGTCATCTCACTAAATATATCTGTAGCTAAAGTATAAAGATCCTCTAGTTCAACCTGTGATAAAAGAGATTTAGCACTTTGATTAATAGCAAATAGATTAAATATTTTTTGATCAAGCAGTTTATTCTTTTGACCAAGCTCAGATAACTGCTTGCTGTTACCTAAAGAGTTAGCAAAGAGTTTCATTAAGGCACTTGCAATAATCCCATCATCTTCATCAAAATGGCCGATCATCTTGCCGTTTGAAAGTATAAATCCATATAAATAATCATCAATAATAAGTGGAATGACCAGTTCTATATCTAGTGCCTTAACGATATGCTCATCAAAAAACAAATCAAAATGATTTACAATAATATCTCCATGGCGTACAGGCAGCTCTTTGAGTTTTTTAGTGCAAGGCATTTTATAAGTCTCTAGATTATATAACCTGTTTTTTTTCAAAATATAGCTATGCCCTTCACGCACAAATAGTGCTGAGGCGTTTAACGTTAAAATCTCATTGGTAAACTCAAATGCATAGTTGCTAATCTGCTCTAAACTGAATCTTTGAGTAAAAAAATCTATTGCTTGTAATAATGCCTGATAGCGATAACCATTGCTTGTTATTTTATTGTCTGCCAATCAAATCTCCCCTTTAATCAAACATTAATCTATTATCCTGTGCATAAAATGTACCTGTAGTCACTTGAGTAAGCCGCTTTTGAAGATTTTTAATTTGCAGTAATGTTCTTGGATAGGCCTTATCGTATATAGTCACTTCGCCTTCTCCCTTAGATGATAAAATCTTTAAGAGTGCTTTTCTTTCTTCTTCCAATTTATATATTTCATCAACTAATTCTTGATGTATTTTCTGGTAGCTCATATAGTCTTCATCACTTTTTGTTCTTCCAAATTGTACAAGTGTCATTTCATATACCTTTAACTCTCTTTCATTGCGTTCTGCTTTTATGACTAATTCTTTATAAGTAAGCAGTAATTCATCCAACTGTTTTTTAATAGCTTTTCTATCAAAACCCGCTACATTAATATAAGTTTCTTTTTCATAAATATTGCCTACCATCCGCAAGGATACCTTATTTTTAGCTCTAATAGTCCCCCCTATTGTTCGACCATTTTTAGCTTGTACCAAAATACTATCTGCACTTAGATCACTGTCTAATGCATAATATCCAATATCAATCGTATCCTGAGCTTTGATTGCACACGCATTAGCATATTTCAAAAAGACACTTCCACCCGCTTCAACAATACACTTCCCTTTTCCCGAGACGCCTCCTTTTATATAAACATTTCCAAGCTTAGAATAAATCTTCTCAGCTGCTCCAACCCCTATACTTCCAAGTATAGAAATATCATGCTTGGCTGTAACAGAAAAGCCGTCTTCAACGGTTCCTTCAATTGTTACATAGCCATCAAACTCGATATTCCCCGTTTCAGTTCCAACATTTTTACTGATCATCAAATGATTAATAACTCCTATTTTACCTTCCTTTATTTGTAAAGCCCCATCAAATTTAGCTATAAGTACAGTCTTGTTTTCTTTCTCAATAGTTTCTACACTACTTTGCTCAAAGCGCAGATTTTTATCTTTCCCTGGTTTTCCTGGGAGGACTTCGCCTTTAATATTCATCCCATCTGCTCCAAGTTTTGCAAAAACCTTCTCACCTAACCAATCCCCTTTATGAACATGTCTAACCAAATTCATATCATAATAGTTTGTTCTGCCATCATCATGAAGATTAGGTTTCATATCAGATAGTTCTAAATAAATAATGCGTGCATCCGTTCCCTCTCCTGGAAGGGTCCCTTTGGCTACTATAATATTCTTTTGTGCAGTTAGTTCTTTATTGATTACATCATACAAAATGCCATGAACAATTTTATTTTCTCTAAGTTGTTTTAATATTTCTTCTTTTATTGCTTCTTTTGTAGCAGCATATGTCTCTTTATCCAAGTTAATACTAACTTTAGCTTCTAAATTATCTGGTGAAATATATAGTTCTACTGGGGGTTTAAGATTCCCAAACTCTATTTTTTCATTAGCTACATGTTCTAAAGCCTGTTTTAATACTAAAAATTTTGTTATAACAATGGCAGGATATTTTTCCATAATAATTTGAAAGTCTCGAATTGAGAATCCTGATCTTACAACTTGTATGAATAATATCTGATTTTCTTCTATAATAGAAAAGTATTCATTTTGTACAAGTATCATAGCATCCACCTTTTTATAGTTTTCAAAGCAACTCTTATGTTTTGTTCTCTAAGCTTAATATTTACTCACTTATTAGCACAGTACACAATTTTTTATACAAATTTACATATAATAATAAATTATAACATATTTTATGCGTTTTGAATTGTTTTAAATATTTTTTATTCTACTACTAGAGAATCTATTTCTAGTTTAACATTTAGTGTTATTCACATATTTTTATGGATAGCTTCGTATTTTAGACTTGACATTTTAATGATATTAGCATAACATTTATTAGTTGTAGACTTTATATCATACATCTCATGATGAATAAAGATAAGGACGGTTAAGATGTCAATAGAAAATCAAAATTATAACGATGAAATACGACGCAGAAGAACCTTTGCTCTTATTTCACACCCCGATGCCGGTAAGACTACTCTTACTGAAAAGTTTCTTTTATATGGAGGTGCTATTCGCTCAGCAGGTTCTGTCAAATCAAGAAGATCTCAAAAACATGCAGTCTCTGACTGGATGGAAATAGAAAAACAAAGGGGTATCTCTGTAACTTCAAGTGTACTCCAATTTGACTATAACGGGTTTTGTATTAATATATTAGATACCCCTGGGCATCAAGACTTTAGTGAAGATACTTATAGAACTTTAGTCGCAACTGATAGTGCCATCATGGTAATCGACTCTTCAAAAGGTGTTGAGGAACAAACAAAAAAATTATTTAAAGTCTGTAAAATGCGTGGTATTCCTATCTTTACTTTTATTAATAAGATGGATGCCGAAGGCAAAGACCCTTTTGAACTTATGGAAGATCTTGAAAATGCTCTGGGCATTCGGTCTTATGCCATGGACTGGCCTATTGGTATGGGTAAAAACTTTAAAGGTGTTTACAATCGTCAAAAAAAGCAAGTAGAACTTTTTAATGATGGTAAACATGGCCAGGCTATTGCTCAATCTATCAAAGGAGACATTACTGATGAAAAGTTCAAGACGCTGCTCGGAGATGATCTTCATCAAAAGCTTCTTGAAGATATTGAACTCCTTGATATAGCTGGTGACGAATATGATTTAGATCAAATTCTGAGTGGTAATCTTACGCCTGTATTTTTTGGAAGTGCACTGACGAATTTCGGGGTGGAGCCCTTCCTGGAAACATTTTTAGAAATCAGCAGACCTCCTCAACCTCGTGAAAGCAATTTAGGACCCGTTGATCCCCTCGATGATTATTTTTCTGGTTTTATCTTTAAAATTCAAGCTAATATGAATCCAGCTCACCGTGATCGTATTGCTTTTCTTAGAATCTGTTCTGGTAAATTTGAAAAGGGCATGATGGTTAATCACGTTCAAAAGGGTAAAAAAGTAAAACTTGCACAACCTCAGCAATTCTTAGCCCAAGACCGAGCTACAGTAGAAACTGCATACCCAGGTGATATTATTGGTATTCATGACCCAGGTATTTTTAATATTGGTGATTCTTTATGTAGCAGCGACATAAATCTTAGATATGCTGGCATTCCACAGTTTGCCCCTGAACACTTTATGAAGATTTCTACTATAAGTGCACTTAAACGTAAGCAGTTCTTAAAAGGTATTACCCAACTTGCAGAAGAAGGTTCTATACAAGTTTATAAGCGTCATTTTACCGGAACTGAAGAACTTATTGTAGGTGCAGTAGGGGTACTGCAGTTTGAAGTACTTGAATATCGGCTTAATAATGAGTACGGTGTTGAAATTAAAAAACAAATGCTGCCATACCGCTTTATCAGATGGATTGAAATGGAAAATTTTGACCCTTCTACCTTCTTTCTTACAATGGACTCTATGCTGGCTCAAACAGAAGATGATGATCCTGTTTTGCTTTGCCAATATGAATGGGCTATTAAGCAAATCTCAGAACGTAACCCTAAAGCAACCTTGAGAGAAACATACTTAAAACACTAGGACTTTAACTCATTTTTATTTCATAATCTCAAAAGAGAGATCGCCTATGCGATCTCTCTTTTACTAATTGCCTATCCAATCTCTAAAAAATTGATTAAGTGCTTTATCATCTTGTCTTTGTGATTTATCAGCTTTTTGCAAATAATTATCACATTTCTTTAATAAACCTTCAAAGCATTTTATTAATGCATCATGTGTCGGAATCTTAAGCCAATCATTATTACCTGCTTTGGTTTCTATAAGTTTTTCAATTTCATCACATAAATCTTGATGTATAGCTGCACATTCATATAAAGCTTGGAATGTCATTGGAGGCATGCTGTGGTTTGCCATAATATAATCCGTTGCCAAAAGTGATCTTAGAACATAAAAATATCTTTTTAATCGTTGCTCTTTATGGTTTTTAATATCTTCTAACTTAGTAGCTGCTATACTTCTATAATGATTAAGTGCTGGTTTTTCATCAAAATACTTTGCATTAAGATTCAAAAGCGTTTCTCTAAATCCTTCTTTTTCCATATATATTACTGGTGACTGAAGCCATTCTGATACCGTTGGATCAGATTTTTGAATGGACTTAAGCACCTTTTTCAAATCCCATCCTTGTATATCATAAATAGAATCTACTGAAAGTTCTATATAATCTTTTTCCTCATTAACTGCTAAATAAAATTCTTGAGGATGTATATAAATAAACCTACAGTGGTAATCAGAATCTTTCGAAGGAAATCCCCAGCCTCTAGTTCCAGATTCTGCTGCATAAAGTATTGTAATGTCTCTTTGCTCTTCTATTTGTTGAAGTGTTTTTTGAATTTTATTATACATCTCATCTCTCATCTTCTTTAACCCCTTCCTACTCTCTTAAATACATTCTCTATATTTACCTTACTAACCACAGACCTATTACCCCATGCATACCTCCCTGCCTTAATTATGCTGGTTATACCCATTAAAATTTATCAAACTTAATCGAATAAATTTTAATAGTTATATTAATTAAAATATTACGAAATTTCAATTAATATGACCCATTTTTCTAATTATAATGTACTTCCTCTATTTTCATAGTGTACCCAAATATCTAGGTTTTAATCTTAGTTAATTTATACACCAACTGTCCATAAATTCACCTAGGCCTCCCCTTTTTTGAGGATAAGAAATGGTTTGTCTCTTATATAATAATTCTTTCCATTCTGTTTCTCCCTTTGTTTTTGGCTATATAAAGTGCTTGATCTGCTAGCAAAATAAAATCTTCAGATTTTTCTTCGGACTGTGGAATGATTACTGCTGTTCCTATACTCACAGTAACTCTTCCATAAGGTGATGTACTGTGAACTCTATTCATATCCTCTATACTCCTAAGTATATTTTCAGCAAGTACATCAATTTCTTTAATCAGTGGTCTTTCTAAAATAACTCTAAATTCTCCTCCGCCAATACTAGCAGCCAGACTATCTTCTTTATTAGTAAGACGTTTTAAAAGCATTCCTATTGCTTCTAAACAATCTTCCCCCACCTGATGACCGTATGTATCATTATATTTTTTAAAAAAATCTACATCAATTATAATAAGAGCTATCGGTAATTGTTTTATAACAGCACTTTTCCAAGCGATTTGAAAAGCATTGTCAAAATACTTACGATTAGCCATGCCTGTTACTCTATCAAAAAAAGCTATTTGATATAAATCATTTTTTTCTTCTTCCAGTTCTTTTGTTCTTTCTTGCACTTGATCTTCAAGATGTATAACCATTTGGGTTAGTTGCTGTGTCATTTCATTAAATGAATGCGTTAATTCTCCCAATTCATCTTGACGGTCTTCCTCCTCTAATATAATTAATTTTCCTCTTACAATATTTTTTGCAGCATGATTAAGTCTAATAATAGGTTTAATAATCCATCTAGCAATTTTCATAGCCAATACCCATAGTATTATAGAAGAAGTACCTGCAAGTAAGATGGATCTTCTTAAAGCATCATTCATCTCTGACATATAATCTTTAGCAGATAACAAAATATAGACTTGCCAATTTAAATTGAATTTATCAAAAGAATACACATTTATAAAATAACTCTCATTATTAAATTTAATTTTTGATAATTGGTGATTTCCCTGGTGTATAACTTGTTCTATAGCAAAAGAAGTTAATGCATTATCGCTCTCTATAGCTTTTACTAATTCAAATTTTTGACCAACTGATTTTTTTGTTTTTTCCTCTGTAGAAGAAGCAATGAGGTAACCCTCTTCATCAGTAATAAAAACCTGTCCTGACTTTCCTATAGGAAGTGATCTAAGTGTATCATTTAACCATGATAACAAATAGTCTACACCAAAAACACCTACTAGCTGATCTTGATGATAAATGGGATAGCTTGCTGTAATAGTTGGTTCTTGAAAAATAAAGTGGCTATAAATCTTACTAAAAACAGGTTGTCCCGCTTCATGTGCCTTAATATACCATGGTCTCTTACGAGGATCAAAATCGGGAAATTTTTGATCTATATCTAAAGGCTCTGCTGTTTCTGTAATATTGTAGTACCAGGAAGCTCCTTTTGTTTCTTCATTGTTTCTAACAATTTGATATTTATCGTTTTCTAGCCTTCTAGCGCCATAAAACGAACCATCTGAAAAACCAATAAATGTCATCGCTGCATGTGGAAAAGCTTTTAAATGGTTTACAAAGTACTTCTGATCGCTTTCTATATCTGCCTTATTTAATACATCTGTATACCATGAATGCGCATGAATTTGATTGAGTTGATGTGCTTCTGACAAACGATAATATAAGGTGTCATGAATCATTGTTGTAACTTGTTGCTGTAATTGAAGTAAAATTTTAGAGGTTGCTTTATTGGCTCCTGCTATTTGTAAAAAGCCAATTAACACAAGTACGACGATCAACTGTAAAACTACAGGCAAAATAAGTGTTATCCGTAACGACTTAAATAAATTCCAGATTTTGTTAATTATTTTTTTCATTCCACTCACCTCTTTAAATCTTAAATACTACTAAGTTGTTTTATAAATCCCTCAAATAAATGTTTAGTAGATGGCCTTGGCTCTAGATTTAATTCTTCTTTTAATACTTCAACAAGATTTTTATAAGTATTTATGAGTTTAATACGTTCACCTGCCCTAAAATAAACACTTATAAGTAGATCATAGGCATCTTCATCCCATGGCTGTAGAGATAAAAGACGAAGGATTTTTGCTTCTGCTGCCTCATAGTACCCTCTTTCTAAATAACCCATAGCTAAACTTAGCCCTAGCGACCGATACTCATTCCATAATGATAACTGCCAGCCATAAGCCCACTGATAATCTCTGCTATCAAACAATATTCCTTTATACAGTTCAAAGGCTTTGTTAAATTCTAAAAGATTCTCATCTCTCATAATCAGTTTTCTATTTATAAAGTCTTCAAATTCGTAAGCATCACATTTAAAGTCATTTATAGAAAATTGATACGAATTATTTTTATACTGAATATGAGGTTCAAATCCTTCGCGTTTAAATATTTCTTTAATACGATAGATTGTATTATGTAAATTATGCTGTGCCTTTTTTTCGTCTAATTCAGGCCAAAGCAAATCCCAAAGTTTTGATTTTTCAACAGCTTGATTTCTTTGATATACAAAATAAGCAAATAGTTCCTCAGATTTTTTAGTAGGCCAGCATATACTTGTTTTTGTTTTATGATTATAAACTTTGAACGTTCCCATAATCATAATTTCCCATTGAAAGTGTTTCCTATTATGAACTTGTTTTTTTTCTAATAGTCTAAAAACAACTTCATCCAACTCCTCCATGGAAATAGGCTTAAGCAAGTAATGAATTGCATGTACTTTAAATGCCTCAACAGCATATTGTGAAAAAGCTGTAATAAAAACAATCTGGATATTAGGGTTATAGGCTTTAATTTTCTGAGCTAAATCAGTTCCTAAAAGAATAGGCATCTCGATATCTAAAAAGACAGCATCTGGATTAAGATGCTTTATACTTTCTAAGGCTTCCTGAGGCTTCGTAAAAGCTCCGATACAGTTTAGTTCAGCATTTTTCATAATCAATAACTTTAAATAATTTAAATTTGCAGGCTCATCATCAATAATCATCACTTTTAACACTTGGTTTCAACTCCCTCCCGTCTACTCCCCTGGATTAAGAGGCAATCGAATGAATACGGTTGTTCCTACATTTTCTTTACTGCTAAACTCCATCTGTGCATTTTTATAAAGAGCTAGTCGTTTTCTGATATTTAAAAGCCCAATACCCTGATTGATAAGTTCATTATTAGAAATCTGTTCCAATTTTTCCTTAGAAATGCCAACGCCATCATCCTCAACTTTTATATACATATACTGTAAAGATTTCTTTATCGTCAATATAACTTTTCCTCCTTCTTCTTTTTTGCATATGCCATGTCTAATAGCATTTTCAACGAGCGGCTGAATCATGAGGGCTGGAATTTTATACATTTTCAACGCATCTTCCCCCTCATAGTGAAAATAAATACGACTTCCAAACCGTGCTTTTTCAACTCTGATATAGGCATCAATCAGCTCTAGTTCTCTGCAAAGTGGAATAAACATATCTGACCAATCTATATCAAAGCTTAGTCTTAGATACTTACTTAAATCTAATAAGAGATTTGCGGCCTTAATACTATCACTGTAGCATAATGAAACAATAGTACTCATAGCGTTATATAAGAAATGGGGTTTGATTTGGGCTTGTAAAAAGGCTAGTTCATTACGTACAGCTTCTTGAAAAGCATGTTTGATAGAAATAAGATTTTTAACTCTTGTGATCACCACATCTATTTCATATGGCTTTCTAACAAAATCATTAGCTCCAGCTTCAAAAATAAGATTAACCATACGAGATGAAGACTCTGGGATAGTCATTAAAATAGGTAATTCAACTGAACTATAGCTTTCCCGAATCTTTTTGCATATTTGAAGACCATTAGCTGTAGGAGGCATAATGTCTAAGATAATCATATCTGTTTTTCCAGGAGATTCAATTAATCGCGTAACATCGCTTTCTATATAAGCCTGTAATATACGGTAGCCTTGAGCATAGAGTGCATTTTCTAAAATATACCTATTATGATTATTTTCTACCATGATAATAATACTTGCCTTAGTCTTTAATTCCGTTATATCAAACTCTGAGTTAGTGTTTTTTACTTCATCTTCCACGTTTACGTCCTTCTTTACTGAGTACTCTTCCTGCATGCCAGAACCGGCATAAGGTAATGTAAATGAAAATTTAGTTCCTTTATCTTTCTCAGAATATTTCAGTTCTAGTTTTCCTTTCATTACTTTAAGTAAATTCGCACTTATTTTTAGTCCTAATCCTTGTATGTATTCTGCTTCTTGAGAGTCATACTCCATATTTTGAAGCATTTTTTGAACCATGTTTTTAGTCTCCAGTGACATACCAATACCAGTATCTTCAACATGAATAGTTATATACTCTTCGTGCCTGAATCCACTTATTTGAATGATACCCTGATAAGTATGATTTAGTGCATTTTCAATTAGATTATATAAAACTTGTCTTATTCTATTTTCATCTCCATAAACCCAGTAAGGTTTTAAATCTACATGAAACTTTATGCCCTTTTTTTGAATCTCAAACTCATAAACCATTCTAATTAATTCTATATTGGATTTAATATCTACAGAGGTTATGTTTACTTGAAGTTTGCCATTTTTTAAATGTGTTAAATCCTGAATGTCAGTTACTAAATAGTGAAGTCGTTCTGCAATAGTTCGCACTAATTGCAAATGTTCTTTTTGTGTTAATGTAAGATTATTCTGCTTTTCTAAAATAAAATATACAATCGAATTAATTCCTTTTAAAGGTGATCTTAATTCATGAGAGGTCTTCACCAAAAATTCATCTCTTAAACGATCAACCTTGATTAAATGAGAAGATATTTTTTTCATATCACTATAAACCTGATGTAATCGCCGTTCCTCAAGTACAGCAATACTTAAAACATATAAGCTGGTAGCTATTAATACAAAGTAGTCCATCTTTATTCTACATAACAGATAGCCTATCTTTCCCATCAATACTATCAAGTAAGATGCTACGACTATAATTAATATAGTTTTTTTCCATTGAATTAATTTTGCACTATTGCTATTAAAATTTGTAAAAATAAGCCGAATTAAGATGTAAAAAATTAAAATGAGAGTATAACCTAATAAACCGATTAAATAGGCAGTATAATGTTGATATGGGATAATAAATATAATTAAGCATCCCATAATAAGAGATATAATTATATACCGGTATATTTTAAGTGCAAGTACTGGACTTTTCTGAACTTTTATAAATAATATAAGTAACAGTCCATTTATCACACTTAGCACCCCTTGAATTTTATAAGCCAGTATAGGAGATAGATGTGTATATATTTTGAAGATGATCTTTTCTCCACTAAATAATATATTAAGTCCTATGCTTCCTAACAAAAAACTGCTGATCAAAAAGTGCTTCTCTTTTAACCGTGTAAAATATATCCCCAGATAATAACAAGCCAGCATCAATACACTCACAACCCCCGCCACATCTAAACCATAAAGTACATAATCGAATGACATATTATCTTTTGGTCTGTACCCTACCTTTTTAGGATTTACTTTTCTATCACTTAGCGACGGATCCATATAATAAATTTCCCACTGCTTTTTCAAACCAAATGTTTCCTTAGCAGCCAAAAGTTCCTTGTAGTATATGGTCTTACCATAGATAACTCTGCCTGACTGAGGTTTTAGTAATACTATCAATAAAAAACATAATACTAAACTTTTTAACTTAATTTTTTTCATTTTTTGACACCAAATCTCATTTTTATCTATATTATATGCCAAATTTGTTTATTTTTCCACTAAATACATTTTTTAGTTGTTTACTTTTTTATAATAAACTTACTAATAATCTGCAATAATTCCTCAGACATTTTAGATAGGTCTCCAGCCGATTGTGCGATACCTTCTGCAATACTTGTTTGTTCCTGGGTTGTTGCTGTTATCTCTTCTGAACTAGACACAGACTCTTGCATACTCATTACAATATTAGCTACCGAATAGGTTACTCTTTGACTAGCATCTTTTGTGATATTGATTGAATCCACCACACTTTTAATATCTTGAACGACTTCCTGAACATGTTCATTAATATCATTTAGAGCAGAGGCTGATTTTTGTACAGCACCAATCCCATGTTCTACTTTCTTATTTTCATCAATAATCAGATTATTAGCTGTATAAATTTCTTTTTGAACCAATCCAATCAAATCACTAATACTTTGGGCAGAATTCTGAGCTTGAAAAGCTAACTTTCGAACTTCTTCAGCAACTACTGCAAACCCCCTGCCTTGTTCTCCAGCTCTAGCTGCTTCGATTGCAGCATTTAAAGCTAATAGATTAGTTTGCTCAGCAATTTGAGTAATCAAATCATTAATAGCACTTATTTCTTTAGATTGTTGATTTAAAGTTTGCATAACCTCTACAGTTTTTTCAGAGTGTTGTTTAATGATAATCATTTCATTAATAGCTTGCCTAATAATATCTTGTCCATTTACAGCTGTCTCATTAACTTCATCTGCACGTTTAGACATCCTTAAAATAGATTCAACTGATTGATCTAAATGTGTGTTCATTTCTTTTGCAATAGTATCAACTGATTCCACAAATTGAGACTGTTCTTCAGTACTAGCACTTACCTCATTCATACGTTTAGCAATTTCGCTTGCCGCACTGCTGCTTTCTTCTGATGCTCCTGATAGTTCTTCACTTGAATGCGTAAGCGTCATTGCTGTTTGCTGTATGCTTGCTACTAAAGAACGAATGCTCACAATCATTGTATTTAAACTGCGTCCAATTTGATTGATATCGTCACCTTCACTTAATTTATAGGTATCACATTGTTTGCATTTTTCAAGCTTAGTTATCAGGTCTTCTTGAATCTCCCCATCACATAATGTCCCTGAAATCTCCCAGCATTTTAGATTATCATTTTTATAGGCTATACAATCTCTTTGATTACATTTTTTAATCTCCCAGCAAGGTCGCAGCCCACTCTCTTTAACAGCAATTGTTAAATCACCGTTTGCAGCAGTATGCATAGCACTTTTCATTCTTTGTATCTTCCTTACCATCACATAAGAATTAAGTGCTGAACCTATAATACCCAGTACTAGAAACACACTGCTTACTATAAGAATGACATCACGCATGTTATTAACCGGTGCTAAAAACTCCTGATGTGCAGCATTAATAGATAAGGACCAACTGCCAATTGCTGTATAAAGGTTGAGCTTCTTCATACTATCAAAGGTATAAATCACTTCACCCGTTTGTCCCTCTGTCATCGACGAAATTATACCGCTAAGTTCTGGAATACCTAAATCTTTTAAGGCTGTTCCGATAAGTTCATCCTTTGGATGGTATAAAAATGTACCTTCTTGGTCTATTAAATAAGCATATCCCATCTCACCTATCTTAACTTCTCTCAAAATATCATAAATATAGTTCATAGGTATACTCGCACAAATAACGCCTATGGTTTTATTTTGAGAATTTATTAAAGGTAAACTTATAACTTGAATTAAATTACCTGTCATTTTTGAAGTTAATATTTCACTGAATCCTACCTTTTGATCTAGCCCTTCCTGAAAATAGGTGCGCTCAGCAATATTGAGATGATCTACCGCACCCTTATCATCTAAAATAACATTCCCCTGCCTGTCTGCAATAAAAATATTTTCTATAAACTCTTCATTTCTTTTTTTAAATAATTCTAGGATGTGCCTAACCTCTTGCTCATTCTCTCTTTGCTCAGCAAACTCTTTAATTGTCTCTAAATCACCTAATAAAGTCAGCTGATTTTGAATGATCGCTTGCTCTTTCAAAAGATTATTTGTTACAGTGTGCAACTTAATATCTAATTGCTTTTCAATCTCTTGTGTTAGTACATCTGAGCTTTTAAAATAGCTAATGCCTACTATTGTAATGGCTACTAACATAACAATGAGCATATTAGAAATAATGCCTTTTGCAACTAGACTATCTTTAATTTTTCTCTTTTTCATAAATTATCCTTTTTTCCTTTCTTATAAATAGATTTACTATTAAATTGATATAAATAGTACGTGTAATCTTATCATAAAATTCTCCCAAAATTCTCTCAAATCTATATTATCTTACATTATAACCCTTAAAAATCAGACATAGATATGCTTTTCAACTTTACACATTTCTTTTTTAAAATCTGGAACTTCTGATGCATTGTAGCCGTCATAGTTATGTACTTAAAAATGATATACTAACTTATAGGAGTGATTAATATGAAACTTAGCATTTTAACTATGGCAGCAACACTTTCCTTAATGGCATTTGTTGGTTGCTCTTCAAAACCTAACTTAGTAGGCTCTGATACTCAAACAAATATTATAAAAGCGTCTGATGCTATAGCTGATGAGGGAAGTCAAGGTGTAGCAATAGGGGAACCCGCTCCTGGCTCAAATGCCAAAATCAGTGCAGAAGCTGCAGAATTAATAGCTGCTAAAAAATATATTGAGCATATCAAATCTATCGAATTAACTGATATTGAGGGAAATAAAGTTGATAGGGCTTTTAGCGCAGAAGAAATAAGCATAATAGCAGCAGCATATAATGATAGTTATATCCAAGATACAGCTTATATTGAGATGTTAGCTGGCAATATTATGGTGATTACCTTGGAAGATGACTCTACAGTAACGATTACCAGCTATGGTGATGAAAATAATATCGTAGCTGTTTCAAGTAAAGGTGAAAACTATCATTTAGGCTGCCCAGTTATAGGAAAGATTCTTTTAGAAAAATAGCACACACAAAAAGCCCAAGAGTTTTGTCCCTTGGGCTTTTTGCCAAATAATTATAGTATGGGTTACCATTAACTGCTCTTAGGATATACTATAAATTTTCCTTTATAGCATTAATTATTTCTGTATAAGCTTCATCACTTAAGTATACTTTGCCGGGATTCATCTCAAATGTACTTCCCCAGCTAAGTGCTTCTTCATACTTAGGAACGATATGAAAATGCAGATGAGGCAGTTTATCTGAATAGGCCCCATAATTTATTTTATTAGGAGAAAATGCCTTTTGAACAGCAGCAGCAGCTTTTTTAACATCCTTCATAAATAATTCTAGTTCTTGATCATCTAATTCAAATAACTCATTAACGTGTTTATTATAAGCTACAACACATCTCCCTTTATAGCTTTGTTCTTTAAATAAGTAAATTGTAGAAGCATCAAGCTGGCCTACTTCAATCATTAAATCTTTAAGCCTTTGATCTTTTTCACAGTAAAAACAAGTATTTTGATTATTCATTTTATAATCTCCTATTTTATCTAATAATTTTATATATAGTTTGCTTATTGAAATTTTATCCTTAGCAATCTTCTATCTTGATTTAGTTTATCATGAAATGATTTAAGGTTCAATCCTATTAATTTTTAGCAATTCCTACATGCAAAGATTTTATTTAACCTTAATTGTTACGCGCTCTATGATACCATCCCATTCCGCGTCGCAGTTAAGATTCTCAACGATGAACCTTAGGGGTAACATTGTTCTGCCACCTTCCGAAATATAGGGTGCCACATCAGTCTCCTTATTTACTCCATTAACTTTTGCCGTTTTGTTTCCAATCCAGAGATATATTTTATGAGTTTTTAAATAGATACTCACTTTTTTATCCAATGCATCCCATATCACTTCTCCTCCCATAGATTCAACAACTGCCTTTATCGGAAGGAAGGTTCTGCCATTTTTCATAATCATTGCAGTTCCCTTACCTGGGTCAATTTCTTTTCGCTGTCCGCCAACCAACATATACCTGCTCCCTACTTCCAGTACAATAGACAGGTTATTTGTACCAGTTTTTACTACAACTTCATTAGAAGTGGCTCCTAAAGTTTGATCCCGATAAACAACTTTTAAAATATAATAATACGTGGCACTATATTCAACATTTTTATCAATATAGGAAGTGCCTTTAACAGGAAAATCAGTAATAGGCGTACTTGACTGCCTGCCTGAGGATGTGCCTCTATAAAGGTTATATCCTATGATATCCTTTGTACTATTTGGCATACTCCAGAATAAATAAATACCTTCTTCTTCTGCTTGTGCACTTAAATTTATTCTTGATTTTAATACTACTGCAACTTCATTAGAAACACTTCCTAGCGTCTTGTCTTTATAAACTGCTTTTACTACATAGTAATAGGTGGTGCCGCTTTCTATATTTTCATCTGTATAGGCCGTTCCTTTAATAGGAAAGTCGGTAACAGGTGTACTTGAGTACCTGCCAGACGTTGTCCCTCTATAGAGATTATATCCTATAATATCCTTTGTACTATTTGGTTTACTCCATGTGAATGAAACACTTTTATCGCTAGATACTGCAGTTAAAATACATTGATCAGATATAATCTCATCCTCCCCTATCTCAATTAACTCAAAGGTCTCCCAATCTCCTATTTTTTTTCTGTCTGCAACGACTTTACTACTTCCTCCATCTTCTGCACCTATATACTTCTTATTATGTGTTTTTAACGCTATCTTATTATTACCTAATTTTACGAGTTGAAAAGTATTCCATTGATCTATTTTCCCACTACTTACAGCAACATTCTTGCCACCGTTTATAACCCTTAGATAATCGCCGTTATAAGCTATAAGTGCAATATATCCTTTACCTATATCCATTAACTGAAAGATTTCCTTCTCTCCGGTCTTCTCTCTATTTACTGTTAATAAACCAGCTCCCCCATTTTCAGCACTCAGATATTTCCCATTATATGTTTTGATTGCAACTTTTTTCTTTACATGATCACTCCCATAAATATCTCCCGAAAAAGCTATTAGTGACAGTGACAGCAATACCGTTAATCCTACTGCATAAACTAGAAATGCTTTGATACAACTTTTAATCCTATTCATACCATCCCCCCTAATTTTAGACTAAATATTATAAATATTAACTTAAAATAAAATTTAAATTTTTATATTATATTAATTATTCATTAAAGTATGCTTGCTGTAATCATTATGTAAATAAACTATAAAACGACTGTAACTATTCTTAGTTTATTTTAAAAAGAACAAAAAACAGCCAATCCCATTTTTGAACTTGGGACTGGCTATCTAAAACCACTTTTATTATTTTTATTTTTAAAATATTAGTTTGATTTTATGGTACTATAAAAAGCACAAAATCCTCCAAACAATATACCAGTTATCGGAAATACAATCCAGCAGATATGCCAAAGATTAAATACAAAACCGCAGAATAAAAAGATACATACCGCCAGCGGCCATACAATCCCCGCAACAGCACCAATAACTTTGTTCTCTTTTTGGCGCTTTGGGTCAAAATCCTCTATCATTAAAAGTTTTTTGTAAGCTTCTGAAACACTGCTACTGCTAATAAAGATAAATACAGCAACGGCTATCATAATAAGCAGAACACATACCCCATAGGTCGCCGCGTCAAAGAGTGAAGCAACCAAAATAGCTATAGGCGAAAGGATACAAAAGCTAACTCCAAAAATGATGCCTAAGTTACGTTTTAAGAAAGTCTGCTTTAATTCTTCACTTAAAATAGCTTTGGTTGAAGAAGTCATTTCAAAAGCACCTTCATCAATATACTTAAATTTTTCAAGCTTAATCCCAGAATAAATGAACAACCCTACCGCTGGGGCAATGCATAAAAATAAAAGTATTACCGGCAATGTGCTTTGTGCATTTTCAGATAAATTTTGGAAGATAAACTTGGCTTCTGCTAGTTGTACCATAAGAATAAGTAGAGATACTCCCAATAAAATTAACCCTACTCCCATACCTATCAGATAAGATGTTTTCTGTTTTAACGTAATAAATTCTCTTGCTTGTTCAAGACCTACAGTTGTATAAACTTCATTTTTAACAGCTGGTTTAATATTCATTTCTTCTAGTAATTCATCAATATTGCCAAACTCAGAGATGACAATACCTACTGCTTCATTTTCTAATTTTCCTTCACTTTTAAGTTCGTGATATTTTTCTTCCATATTTAAAAAAAGTTCATTTTTTAACCTTATTAGCTCTTCTGTCTGTGGTAAATGGCGAAACATATTTTCTAAGTAGATTTTAATAGTCTCCATACTTTTTCAGCTCCTTTACAAATTTGTTAATTACTTTTTTGGTTAAATCCCATTCTTCACATTTTTCCTTGTAGTAGGCCACTCCACTATAGGTTATTCGAAAATAGGTCCGCCTTTTTCCTTGGGTCTCTTCACCATAATAGGATTCAATATACCCATTTTTTTCAAGACGACTAAATGCAGAATAAAGTGTTGTTTCTTTGATAACATATTGCTCATCCGTTATTAATCGTATATTTTTTGAAATTTCATATCCATACGAATCACCTTCTAAAAGGAGGCTTAAAATAATGGTGTCATTATAACCACGTATTACATCACTACTGATCACGAGACTTCCTCCTTAATAGTTACTACGTCTGTCGTACTTTACCTGTCGTAGTAATTATAACATATCTACCCCGACAGGTAAAGTAATTATTATTATATTTTTCGAACTAAAAAAGCCAGTAGCATGATCTTATATCATCTACTGACTCTTGAATCAAATTTTTTGGTATAGCGTAACGTCCCCTATTTAAACTTGAGATAATTCTCGGGTTATTACCTTCTGTCTTGTTCTCGCAATTGAAATATTATCACAAGTACGGTTTGTAAGTCCCTCTACTGGATTTGGTTTTACCTCTGTACGGTAATCTTCGCCTTTCATTTTTTGATGTTGCTCAATTACTATATGGCTCGCAACAGAATCTATATCATGGTTAATTTTATTCTGATATGAGAAAAATGTGTGATTCGCTGGTAATGCATGGACATCTTTTAACTCTTCTTTATCTGCCGTGAGTTCAATCTGTTCACCTAATACTTTACGTACATAATCGCGCGTATCATGGAACTGAAGCAATTTTGGAAAGGCTCCTGTTACAACTTCTTCCCACTGTTTATTTTCATATTTACCCAAAAGTTCAGCGGCTTTATGCAAATGGGCTATCTCCTGATTAAGATGCATTTCCCAAATAGACTTTATATGAGGATCTAGTTCATCTTGGTAGAAAGAATAGTAAAGATAGCATTCTGTATACTCATGAAGCAAAAGATTTTCAAGCCAAGTTGAATTAGGATCAATGAGTGACCCATATTGGCTTACATGTTCTTCTTCAATCATTGCAATCTCCTGATAAAGTTGACGCCCCAAGTCATTATTATACGTATTACCGATATTCATATAGAAGTTCATTGTCTGCTGTTCCCCTGCCGTAATAATCAAAGTATTTAGCTTGGTACGAATATCCGCTTTTTTAAAATCAACAAATCTTCTGACTGTGTCCTGTGGATGACGATGTTCGGCAATAGTTGGACGTCCCGGCGTGATCTCAACATAGCTTTTTACGAGTTTCTGAGAAGGAATGTTTTTGTCTAGATTGAGTAAATTAGAATAGCGATATAAATGATCAAAGTCTTCTAGAAGTGCGAAATCTAGTGTTTGCTTCACATAAGGGTCTGGCTCATTTTGTGCCAGCCATGCGGTTAAATCTACTGCTACATGTTCATAACCTATTGTTGTTTCAATTTGAGTTTCATCAATAGGTTTGAGCCAGTTAATATGCTTTTGCTGCAGTTGCTCTATACGCCTAGTCATTGCAAGTTCCCGTCTTAGGTCGTTGTCATTACAGTTACGATGAAATTGGTGGGAGAAAATAGCGGACTCAACTTCAATGCCATTCATAAGAATAACACGTATTTTTGTATAAGGATCTACATCATGTTTAGAATACGGTTTTGGATAAACAGTTTTCCAGTCCATAATTCCCTCACTAACTGGCGTTGGCTTTTGTTCAAATGGGTTAAACATTATAAAATCTCCTTTCGATTATATGATGTTTATTATTCCAACTTTAACAAAATGTATCCCACATCTTAAACTAATAAAACCATTTATTTATAGCTATACTTCTGCTTTTATAACCTATGTATATTTTTATAGGTTTATAAAAATACTAATCGAGAATTTTATAGAAAGGAGTCCTCACAATGTCGCATTTAAATCAATTAGAATTACAAAATATCCGTCACCTTGTAGGTGCCTTTGACACAGCTTGTGAAAAGCTTCAAACTTATGCTCAAGATGCCAAAGACCCACAAGTAAAAGCCTGTTTTGAAAAATCCGTACAGGATGCGCAAAATGATAAACAAAAATTAATGTCATTTTTAAGTTAGGAGAGATAGTATGTTACAAGATAAAACAATGGTTAATGATACCCTCGCAATGATCAAAAACAACCTTACATTTTATGCAAACTCCATATCAGAATGTGAAAACCCTGAACTTAGAGAAGCCCTTCAGCAGATCAGAGATACTTGTGAATGTTCTCAATATAACCTTTTTAAGCTAGCAGAAACAAAAGGTTTTTACCAACCAGCAATGCCTGCTAATGACACCGAGGTTCAACAGGTTAAAAGCCAGCTTCAGTGTTAATTTAACATTCTAAATAAAGGAGACTCACTAAAACTGGTGTTGTCGCCTTTATTTGCATACTTATGATTAGTCTTAAATAGATGACACTTGCAATTTACGCTTTTTCCAATACGTTCTATGATAAACGTGATGGTTTAGTTATTTAAAATACAGCTATAGCCACTATTACGAAAGGTATCCTATAAGCTTTACTGCCCCCACCTAATTTCATAGGCACAGCTTTTATCACCATTCAAAATAGAACTAATCACCTTAGCATTCGCATTTCTCTGAAGGACCTTCGTAAACATTTTCTCAGCAAAACCCTCCGAACAATTACACATTAATGAAGTTTTAATCTCACCAAGTTTAACTATAGGACAAATACATTGTGATTTATTTTCATCAGCATATATGACCCGCTCTCCCTCGTTTATTTGTACTGACCAATTCCACTCTGTCTCTAAAAATTTAATAAAGCTATATACATCACCTATGTACGTCTTTAAAATATCCTCCATATTTATTGCGTTAAAGTGGGAAATGCTACACCCCTTTACCACTTCTCTTTTTGTTTCAAAAGGAAGACTATCAATACTCTCAAGCAACATATTGAACCAAGCAAATGTAATCTTTGAATCCACATCAGTAATCTCACAATTAATTATCTCACCACAATTTCTACATTTCATAAAGAACCCCTTTTCATTTAATTTTCCCTAAACTATAAATCAAAAGTTAGCTGATGTAAATTACGGATATAGCCATACAACTTATTTTTAGTGGTTCTTATCATATGTCTTTTTATCAATTTTATATAATACATGTGGTCTTAAGGGATTATCTTCACTAATATTAGAATGTAGAAATGTACCTTGCTCTATTAATCCTATCTTTTTCATTACATTAATAGATGGTTTATTTATTTTTGAAGTAAATGAAAATATATTATTCAATCCTAATATATTGAATCCATAATCTAAACACTTAATTGCTCCTTCAGTAGCATATCCCTTGTTCCAAAATCTATCATCTAGTCTCCATCCAATCTCAACACATGGAGTAAAATCTGATTCAAATGTAGCTGTATAAAACCCTATAAACCCAATAAATTCATGAGTCTCTTTAATATCCACAGCCCACAAGCCATATCCATACTCTTTAAAATGGTCCATAATTTTTTCAATAAACTTATCAGATTCTTTTTTATTCAAAACACTAGGGAAATATTGCATTACTTTATTATCTGCATTCATTCTAGAAAATAGCACACTATCTTCATCGCTCCAAAGCCTAAAACCTAATCTGTCTGATTCAAATTCGTATTTTTTATCCATGAGATCCTCCTATCATAATATAAATTGAGACTATATAACAAAGAAATTTTAACTCCTAATAGCTACTTGAACCACTTGCTTTTCATTGTTCTTTTCAAAATATTTATATACTTTCATGCCTATCTTCTCTGCTACCTTCTGTGATGAGATATTCCTAACTGTTGTATATGAAAATATTTCAGAGTAGTTCAGAGAATTAAATGCATATTCTTTACATGCATCTGCGGCCTCTGTTGCATATCCTTTATTACAATAATCTTTTATTATATGAAAGCCAATTTCTGGTACAGATCTATCATCAATGTTTTGCATGGTTATACCACAATCTCCTATAAAAGTATCACTTTCTTTTAATATCACTGCCCATAGTCCATGTTTATACTTTGCATAATTTTCTATATTCCATCTTATCCACTCTTCTACCTCTATCTCAGAAAATGGGTGAGGGTAAAATTCCATAGAATCTGGATCAGATAAAACTCTTGCTAATTCTTTTTTATCCTCAAACGTTAGTTCCCTTAAATATAACCTTTCAGTTTCAAATACTTTCATAGTATGCCTCCTTTTTAAATGCTTATTTCCATATCTCATCGGGCATTTATTTCTGCAATTGTTACAATTAACAATATCAAAACCACGCCCATTTTTCCCATAAGTATTATTTCGACATAATTTTTGATTGACATCCCCACCTTCTATTGCACCAACAGGACAACTGTCAATGCACTTATTGCATTCATCTATACAAATACTTTTACATAACTCATCCGATTGCATATTCAAATTCGTTAATATTGCTCCAATGGTTAGAATATTCCCGAATTCATTGTTTAAAAGTAGTGCACTTTTTCCAATTGTCCCAATACCTGCTAGAACAGCGGCGTGTTTCATAGAAATTAGTCCACGACCTTTCATATTTTCTTCGTCCCAAAAATCATAAGGACTATCACAAGGTATTGGAACAGCATAGCATCCAAACTCTGCTTCTACTATTTTTGCTGCTCTAAATGAAACCTCATCAACTTGCAAACAACTGCTATTATTGAAATGTCCATAAATTATTCGTGGCTCTACTTGGGTAACTCCTTTAGGAAGTGCTATGCCAAAGATGATTACTGATTTACAATCTGAAAAGATATCAGTTGGGGAAAAGCCTTTTGGTGTATCAATAAACCTATCAATATTTGCAATTCCACAAACATCAGCACCAAGCGATAATACAATTTGCTTAATTTTTTCTTTCATAAATTTCATCTCCCAATTACAAATAATCTTTATATTTTAAGCTAGTGTGCAATGTCACATAACGTTCTCGCATTCTCGACGTCTTCCAGCCTAACAGGAGTTGCCCAACTCCTTAGATAGCTCTTATCTTGGATTTGGGTAACTCCGACTCGGTTAGGCTGGGGGATGTGCGTAGCGAACTTGAGGGCATTGTTAAGTAAAGTCGCACGTCCCGCGAAGCCTAGTCACCAAGGACGGTGGAGCCCTGTATCTCTGCTCAAGACTCAATGCTGCACAAAATGTAAAGAATGCTAATCAAACATTTTCTAAGTAGTTATATTTTTCCCATATATTTTTTCATCGCTTTTATTCTATCTATTCTTCCTCTTTGAATTTCAAGATTGTATCTATTTTTAAAAGTCTCAATCAAAATATTAAAGCCCCTCCATAATACCGTATCGTATTTATGATTTTCTAAGTTCAATCTGTTTTCTGCTGCAATATCAAACAATACCCCCTCTAAACACAATCGTCCAAAGTATCGGACAACCCATGTTCCTTTATTATCTACAAATGGTTCAACAACAGAATCGATGAATATATCTTTTAACTTAAAAAAATCTTTTGTGTGAACAATGATGTCTATGTCGTGAGGATTGATATTTATGCCGCGCAAAACATCGCTTATACTTCCAAAAACGTACCATTCAATGTCATTCTCTCTGCATTTTAGCGCAAATGTTAGTAAAGCACTTTCCCACTTGCAATCTAACATACCTTCGAACATAGACTGACCTAGACGAGCGAAGTTTTTGCTTACTAATTCTTTGTCTTCTACGTTAACTGAATTACCTTCAATATTTGGATATGTTTTCTTAAAACCTTTATCAGTTTTCTCAAACCATGCATGTTGAATAACATCTGTAAGTTTGGTGTCTGCATCTTCAACATAAAGAGTAAATTCAGATTCAGTATCATAACAATAACATTTCATGAAAATCATCCTTTCGTAACCGCATGAAATAACATAAAAGCTTTTAACCATGGTAGCTAAGATTCTATAAATAATTTCTAATTCATACTTTTTTACGAATCTACTATAAAAACTTTCACAATGGTTTGACTTTAACCAAAAACCCAAAGCCTTTCCTAGTGACACGATGTCGCAGACATAACCCTGCACGATTTTATATAACGTCCCACATACTCAAGATATTTTACAGCCTTAGATAGCTCCTATCTTAGGCTGTGGAATGTGCTTTACTTCTTCGAAGAGATTGCCCAAAATAGGTAAAGTGAACTTGAGTGCTTTGTTAGAGGATGGATAATGCGGAAGCTACCACTAGCCATACCTTATTGACTAATGCATCAACACCTAAACAATTATCCCTCCATGGAAAACACACTCATAAACCTTTATTCCACTTTTAAATATTTCTTCTACTCCATTAAACCAATCAAAATTTCCATCTACTTTACATCTATAATCCAAGTTATCACGTTTGAATTCTAGTGGCCCTCTAAATGGTATATCTATAGGAACATTAAATAATGCTTCTTTCAAAAAATCCCCATCAAAACCGTCTGATAATACTCGTCCACAATAATTCATTGACCAAAAAGGAGTATCATTATCCCATAGTGCTTCTTCACCTGCAAAATGACGTCCTCCTAAGTATGTATCAATATACTTTAATCCGTCTTCCTCATACTCCAAATCATGAGACTTTGGTCTTGATGATTTCTTTTCAGCACCTTTTCCAGCATATGTAGCCTTCTTAGCATTAATTAAAAAATCTATAATCTTCTTATCCATGAATCCATCCTCCCTAGTATTCACTTTATCAAACTATAAATAGTCCCCACTCACCTTAGCTAAAATACCTAGCATTATCTGCCGTCTAACGCCCCCCCACTCAAGACGTTTCTCAGGCCCAGATAGCTCTTATCTTGGACTGAGAAATGTACTTTTCTTCTTCGAAGGCATGACCCCAAATGGGCAAAGCGAACTTGAGTGTTTTGTTAGCTGAAGTTGGGAACGGACCTTCTTAAAATAGTGTATAAATAATAAAGGCTTATTTTATTTACCAATGTTAACTTTATTTAATTGATTACTAAATTTTATAATAACTGGAATAAGTATTGTAAATGCAGCTTGAAATACTGCCATACGTATGGTTATCCCTTGATCTAATGTGCCATTAATGTTTATATGAATTATATTGAGAATTGAATTAATTAAAAAATGTGAAACCCATGGTGTCCATATGGAATCAGTATAAAAATACATTACGCCAAAAATAATCCCCATCAGTATCATTGGCATTGAGTTTAACACTAATGCCATTATAAAACCACTCATTCCACTCACTATACCACTTATGTACCATTTGAAGGCCCAAGGAATATGCCATGCCCCAAACAATATTCCCTGCAGAATAATAGTCATTCTAACAGAATACTTTCGATTAAACATTGGTATTAGGATGCCTCTAAACAGTCCTTCTTCCATAAAACAATTAATCACATTACCCAATATGAGAAAAATTGCAAACCCAAAACCACCTGTAACTCCAGCTTTAGGATCAATAGCTGCAATTGATATCTGGGGTGAACTAGATGAAAATGCTATAAATTCTACAGAATATCCTAGAATCATTAAACCTATTGTCATAAGAATGCCTACTATTATAATAGACATTTTATTATTTAAATTAAAACCAATATCGGACATTTTATTACTAATAATCTTTACAAAAAGAATGACAATAATGAACCCTATAGTCTTAGATAAGATAATTTCGCCCAAAATTTCATCCAATCTAAAAATAAAAATATCTAAAAGTCTAAATAACATAACGAAACAAATTAAACTAATACCTACTATAAGAGGTTTTGATAATGACAATTCTATTAATCTTTTTCTCATTGATTTCTCCTTTAATATTACTTTATTTATAGTAACAACCTAAAACATAAGTAATGCTAGTTGCCAATTTCATCTAACGTCTCCGTATTCCAGACGCCCGAGAAGCTTAGAGAGCTCTTCTCTTAGCTTCTCGGGCATGCTTTGCAGTCTTCTCATGCAAAGCGAACTGGGATATTTTGTTATATGATGTTGTACATGGAACTTACCGATATGCTCAAGATTATACTCATCCCACATACTTTATTGATTACCGTTAGCGTAATAATGCAAATTTCTTTTCTTAATTTCTAAGAGGAAAAGCACTAAAGCATAAATACCAATGGCAAATAAAATTATATCCTCATAGGCATCAAAGAAAAATGCTTTTATACCAGTAAGCCCCCATATTGTAAGGAGAGCTAGACTTAACAAATTTCTCCGCTTATAACCCAACCAAATAATTACACCTATACAAACAACGGGACATGGCATAATATACAAAAGCATCTCCGGAAACGTCTTCCCTTGAACAATTGACACGAGTGGATAAACTGCAACTAATGCCCCTAATATCCATTGCCCTAAAGTAAATTTTTCAAAATGCTCGTCCTTATGTTTCACTGCTTCAAAAATAAAAGTTAAACCTAAAAGTAAATATAACGGAAAAGCAAAAAAGTATTGAATTGGTTCTGTTCCAAAAACTAAGAAAAAAACAAACGCTAAGTATATAGAAGTCAGTCCATAAGAAACCTTTGGTAACCATACCACCTTCTCCTTACGAGCAAGTATGCATGACACAACTAATGTACTCAATATTGCTATCTGTAATACATATGTAGCGCCATTGTAATTTGAAATCACTTTCCAAAATTTTGATGCATCCATAAGTAAAACACCTCCAATAAACTACACCTATAAAAATATTCTCTGCTTTTAAGACCTAGTGTACAATGTCACATAACGTGTCGTACTCCCGACATTTGAAAGCCTTAGATAGCTCCTATCTTAGGCTTTCAAATGTGCGTAGCGAACGGGAGTATTTTGTTATGTAAAGTCGCGCGCCCCGCTAAGCCAGAGCAGCCATGGATGGCTGCGTCTCAAATAAAATCTATTAAATATTCATAAGGCATACCGTTGATTACTTACTTATATTATCAAATGTTAGTTATCCTTTTATGCCAAGGTTTTTTAAGATTTCGCGATAGCATTTTGTTGCCAATGCACTTGGCTCGCCTTTCTTACAGAAAGAAAACTTGGCCAGCTTCGGCACAATGCGCTCAACAACAATCTGACCATCCACCATTTTGGATTCCAGCGCTTTTAAGGCTTCCAGAAACCGGTTGTCCTCTTTTGCATGGTCATAAAAGGATAAAACATAGACATAAACAAAAAGATTGTAGTTGCGAAAGGGATATTCTACTTGCATGAACAATGTGCCCATTCCGTAGTGACATGGGCCAATCGGTTTCCGAATTGTCCAATGTCCAAGCAAGAAATCTACAGCCCTGTCAAGCGCTGGTTCTTTTTTGAGATAGTCACTAAAGCGGAATGCGTTCAGAACAGTAAGTGTTGGAAATGGGTTTGAATACTGAGTTTCTGGACCTCGACCAAAGCTAAACTTATTGCAACGCCATCCGCCATCCGTGTATTGGGTATCTAAAAGGTGTTGGAAAGTTTTTTGCAATCTATTATCGTAAGCATACCCCATGTGGCAAAGCACATTGGCAGCGTGAGCGGTATGGCATGGGTAAATAGAGCCTTTCGGATACAACTTAAAACTTCCATCTTCTTTCCACGCGTTAAATATCAAGTCGGAGCATTCTTTAAGTAAAGGCTCCGTGGGTTCCATACCCAATTCTAACAGATAAAGTACGCTATCGAGAGTAGAGAAAGGTGCTCCTTTTATTAGGCGTTTGTCAGGAGTAGTCCAGTAGTCTGCGCCATTATCATACCTGTGTGACAATATTGCTTCAAAATCTAATAAATATTGCTTATCTATAGCCATTTCTTTTCACTCCATTTCGTATTGACCTATGCCCTAATTCATATCTAGTATAGGACAAACAGTTTTCTCCGTCTTTCACAATTTAAGTATAATTCAAAACAAGTTTTGCTCAGACCCATTCTTGCTAGATCCGCCACACGATGCGATGGCTAATTTGCGCGCGATTTTATATAACGTCCCCGCACTCAAGACGTTTCTTAGCCTTAGATAGCTCTTATCTTAGGCTGAAAAATGTGCTTTGGCTTCAATTGCTAAGAAGCTGTTACCCTAAGAAGCCAAAGCGAACATGAGTGCATTGTTCTACGAAGTGGGGGCGATCCCCGCGAAGCCAGAGCTCGGCATGGACGCCGGGCCCCTAGACAATTTCGCTAAAGCTACTAATGCATAACATATAAAGATAACTAATTACAGCTACATCACATTATGCTTATACCCTCGATAAACCAAAATTATTTTTTTGATTTCTTTTTCTTATAGAAAATAAAGCCACTACATAATAAATAAAAAGTCACAACAATAATACCGAGGGGGAGTTCTATAGGCAACATTTGTCCCGTATCTTTGGTACTCATGTACATCAAATGAATACCAGGCAGCATTCCTAAAAGCCCACTCCTAAATTCCCCTTTAGATAGCAAAACACCGCTTATCAAAAATAAAGCAATCCATGCATATACAAAAGGTGAAATAGAAAGTCCGGTACTAATTATTATCAATCCATAAAAAATAATAAAAATAATTGCTGGCATATAACAAACAATTTTTTTCAAATTCTCATCCTCCATCAAATATAGATAATCTCAACTTCGCAATATAAAACATATGTGACATATCAAAAACTGCAAATGTCTTTCCCCCTGACCAACACTTCGAAGGCTATTTTTTCACAATCCGTGCCTGGGCGGCACGGTCCCCTGCCCCCATTTCGTAGAACGTCTCCGTACTCCAGACGTCTGAGAAGATTAGAGAGCTCTTCTCTTAGCTTCTCAGATGTGCTTTGCAGTCTTCTCATGCAAAGCGAACTGGAGTATTTTGTTCTACGAAGTGGGGGAGACCCGCGAAGCCAGAGCCCGACACGGACGCAGGGTCGCCCAGGGAATCACTCCAAAACTGGTAATACACAATATATAAATGATATGTCTTAACTTTAATATCAACTAAAACCGTTACTCTTCATTTCCATCTTTTACATGGTACCTTACAAAAGATGGTGTTAAATAGATTACCAATGCTAACCAAAGTATATATCCTAAAAGAATATAATATCTATAATGAAAAGACCTGATTAAGCTTAATATAAATAATGGAGCGCCTATAGATAATCCAAGAATCAATCTTGTTGAAACATTAAAATAATGTTTAGTATTACAATTTTCACATAGAATAGTGAGTATCCCGCTAACCATATACATCTAATAATATTTTTACGTTTGAATTGACTTGAACAATTACTGCATTTTCGCATTAATAATTCCCCCTTCGTATTACATATAATGCTACAAATACGCCATAATTAAAGCTTCAGCGACCTACCCACTAAATCATCACAGGGATGTGCCGGTCCTTTGCTCCCATTTCGTAGAACGTCCTCGTATCTCCGCCGCCTCTGAACTGTACCCGCGAAGCCCTTCTTCGTAGCGGTGCTTGCACCCAGTGAAGAGGTGTGCGTAGCGAACGGAGATACGTTGTTATAGGAACGGATGAGCCCCCTCGAAGTCAAAGGTAGCCCTAGACGGCTGCCCTCCCTAATAAACTTGCTAACCGGTTAGTACTGCACTAAGTTCATAATATAAGAATATTTTAAGTTTAATTTGATTTATTTTTTATGCATTTATTAATAAATCTCTGTGTCCAAGGACAACTTGCTATACATATTCCGCAAGTAAATTTATCCTGTCCTCTCATTTTTCCTTTCTTAAGTATTATATTTTTACACTCAAAAGCATTAAAAAATTCATCTCTATCAAGTTTTACTTTCCATGGCATGCCATCTATTACATTACCAGGACATGAATTTTTACATTCTATACAACTACCACATTTACATATGTCTATAGGCTTTCCAACTTCTAATTCAGCATTTGTAAGCGTGCTGGATATTCTTATTGCTGAACCAAATTCCTCTGTTACTAGTAATGCACATTTCCCAATCCAACCTATTCCTGCCCTTGTTGCAATAGTTTTGTGAGGTAATTCCGTCCGCTTATTATTGTCTATTTTTACTACACTTTGTGTTTTAGCTAATGCCTCATGACCATAACCTTTAAGTATTTCTGAAACATATTCATTAAGTGTATTCAATAATTTATCTACTCGTTCACACTCATCATAATACTCCTGTATTGGTTCATTTTTAATTAATGAAACAATCATTGGATTTAGTGCAACCCCGATTATAATTCCATGTTTAAACCCTCTTCTATTTTGCTCAGGAATTATTGATAAATCTGCAAATCCAACAATTGAAGCTCCTTGTGATATAAGTTTTTCTCTAATCTCATTACTAATATTCACTACATATCACCCACCCAACTCTTTTTCAATCTACATACAAGGTTCTTAATATATTGCAATAACAAACTAACTTCTGAGGATTGTTACGCTAAAATCCGCATAGGACGTGTAGCTCCCTTTGCCTCATCTGTCCTATAACGTCCTCGCACTCAAGACGTTTCTCAGCCTTAGATAGCTCTTATCTTAGGCTGAGGAATGTGCTTTGCTTCTTCGAAGGCATGACCCAAAAATGGCAAAGCAAACTTGAGTGCATTGTTAGATGATGTCCCCCCTCGGAAGTTGCCAGTAATCTCAACTAATATCAATCTCTTGATATTAGAATAATGCGTACTTTATAAATAAAGCGAATTAAGATAACTTCTGACTATGCTTTATTTTGGAACAACAGATGATATTCATCCTTAGTCAAAATATATTTTTTTGCATCATAAGTTTTGCCAAAGGATTCGTATGTACCATCACAATAATATCTAAATCCGCTTTTTTCGATTACTCTTTTCGATTGTATATTAAATGATTTATGCCCACACCACAAAACATCTACTTTAATCTCATCAAAAGCATATTGGATTGCTTCTCGTACAGCTTCAGTCATAAGACCTCTGCCCCAGTATGCTTTGCTTAAAACATACCCAATCTCTCTTTGTATATCAGCTCTATAACTTGTGTCAGCAGTTCTATTATGAAAACCTAAAGAACCAATTACTTTGTTTTCTTCTTTTAATACCAAAGCATACTCTATGCCACTATCAATAAAGTCTTTTAATATTGTTTTAGTAACTTCAATATTCTCATGATGCGGCCACCCAGTCATTTCGCTAATACCTTCAACACTGGCATACTCATAAAAATCAAATATATCTGATACTTTCCAATCTCTCATTATCAGTCTTTCGGTTTCTAACGTTTTCATAATACACCTCCTAATATAAATAATTTCCAATTCACTCTTAGAAACTAATTCGACTTAGTAGCGCTCTATACATTAACAAGTAATGTTACACATATGATACTGCTCTTTTTACTAGAGGGGGGATGTCATCTAACGTCTCCGTATCTCCGACGCCTCTGAACTGTACCCGCGAAGCCCTTCTTCGCAGCGGTGCTTGCACCCAGTGAAGAGGTGGGCGTAGCGTACGGAGACACATTGTTAGGCGGTGGAATTGCCGGAACTTTAGGACGACTAAAGAGTATCATAAACTACTCTTTCCTAATAATAAGTTTTCTAAATGTGTTTTCAACCAAATAACCTTGTGACTGTTCAGTTCTTCTTGTTATCTCTACATCATAATTATCATTAAATAATTCTTGTATTAGAGCACTTGTTTTAATGCGTAATTCTTCCCAATTAGGGTGATTTATTATTTGATTGTGATCCCAGTAAAACTCTTCATCTAGGTTATCGAATTTCTTCAAATACTCTTTAAAATTATCAAGTATCTCTATTTGATGTAAATCAAGATATCCATTTTCAAAATATATATCTTTAAAGTCATTATAATAATGATCGAAATCTAGCAAAATCTCATCACCAACGCATCCATAACCGACTATCTGACATTGGCGTTCTCCCGGCAAAGACATAACTACTAATGATATTATAAATTCTTCATATAGAAACTCTATTGTTGTATAATCCATGTTTTTCTTCACCCCAGCTTCCAAAATCAAGTGCTTTCAAATAATACATAGGCTAATTCTATCGACTAACGTCCTCGCACTCAAGACATTTTTCAGCCCTAGATAGCTCTTATCTTGGGCTGAGGAATGTGCTTTGCTTCTTCAAAGGCAAGACCCAAAATAGGCAAAGCGAACTTGAGTGCATTGTTATGTGATGTAAAGCCGAGCCTCACTCTATACCTTCAATAAAAACAATATCAACATCTGGAAATAGGTTTTTATATCTTTCTTCAGCTTTATCGCGTATAGGTGAATGGTAAAAAACATATTTGAATTGACTCTTACATTCACTTACTTTTATTATATCTTTCTTCATTTTTTGATTGTTCTTTGGGTTTGACGTAGTAAAAACTTCAGCTGCAACAACCCCATCTTTAGAAAATATATCTGTTCCACTCTCGGTTCCCAAGCAAAGTATTAATGGAACGTTGTTGGGATGTTTTTTAAGTAACCATTTAGCAGCTATAAAAGTTAATTTATATGTAAATTGTTGATTTAACTGCTCAATTAAATTTAGATTTCTGTTTTCTAACGGGTCTCTTCCAGAATCACAAAACTTTAATTGATACAATAATTGAAACTCACTCAAACTATTGCAGAATTGAGTCAATTTCAAATGAGTTTCTTTGGCTGATTTTACTAATTTATCTTCGAGGATATCAATATCACTAATTTTTTCAACTACAATCTTTCGATTCATCCTGTCCTCCTTTACTAGGCTTTTATTTCACATAACGTCCTCGCACTCAAGACGTTCCTCAGCCTTAGATAGCTCTTATCTTAGGCTGAGGAATGTGCTTTGGCTTCAACTTCTAAAAAGGTGCTACCCTAATCAGCCAAAGCGAACTTGAGTATTTTGTTATAAGAAGTTGACTCATTCAGCTTCTAAGCTACTTCCCTAGTTTTTTCCTTGTTTCTCTTTTTTAACACATAATATAAGAATATTGCGAGGAAATCTACTAAAGATTGTGCTCATTTTGCGTGGTTAGGCTTTTCTTGCTTTTATAACAAAGGTTACAGGGAACATCTTCGCTCTTTTTACAAAAAAACTGTTATCATCACATGATTCAAGGATTTCATTATCGGTTTCCTCAATCATTTCTTCAATAATAAATCCTGCTTTTGCCAAGGCATTCACATAGGTTGATAATTTGCGATCTGATAAATTTAGCTCACCCTGACTAAAATCAAGTGGCACTGTATACCAAGATTCATCGAAATAACATTTGTTAAAAGAAAATTTATTGTTTTCTGTAACAACACATTTATGTATAGGATGAGACCAACTAAAAATAAAAACACCATCTTTTTTAAGATAAGAAGCAATGCGGTTGAAAGTACCATCAAGGTCGGTTGTCCAGCCTATAGCATAAATAGAATAAACAAAGTCAAAATAATCCTCTGGAATGCCACAGTTTTCTTCCATCGGTGAACAGATAAATTTTGCTGACAGACTGCACGTTTTCAAATGGTGTTTCGCCTTTTCGATTTGCTTTTCTGATATATCTACACCCCATAGTTCAAATGCTTTGCGTTCCCCATGATATTGCAAGGAACGACCGTTTCCACAACCTATCTCTAGCATCTTCTTTCCCGCGACGTCGCCAAAAAGCTTGCACTTTTCTTCCGTGATAAATGCTCCATACAGCGGAAGCACAATTGCTCCCAAAACGTCATTTCCTTTTGCATCCCAATAGGAGCTATTTGTCTTATAAACCGCACTCTTGTCCATCCCTACACCTTCCTATTATGTAAACAATCTTTGTTTTGTAATATCTTATACGTTTATATTAATTTTAATTATATATATACTGGGTGTTTTTGACCCAAAAGGAATACCCCGACATGAATGAGGCAATTTCTTATAACGTCTCCGCACTCAAGACGTTTTTCAGCCTTAGATAGTTCTTATCTTAGGCTGAAAAATGTGCTTTGGCTTCAGTTGCTAAAAATGTTCGACCCTAAGCAGCCAAAGCGAACTTGAGTGCATTGTTAGAAGAAGGCACCTGCGACAAACTAAAGTATCTACAATCACTAAAATCTTTTATCTTGATCACTCTTTGCTTAAGCCGGCCTTTAACATATACTCCTCATATGCCTCCAATACCTTTCGTTGGCAAATTTTCTTCCATAATTCTCTAAGTTCTTCTCTCTTTAGTTCATTAACTCCATCTGGTTCCATATCTCCACCAAAACCAATCCATCCATCTTCGCCTAGAACTTCTCCAAATTTTTCTGTACATGCTATTGAATCAGGTGTTTCTGTATATGTGACAAATGGGCACTCATTTCCGATGCAATGATATCCAGGTAAATTAATACCATACTTACAGAATTCTGGAACATCAGATCCTTTGCATTCTTCTTCCCATCCATAAGAACAAAAAACTTCTAATAATAAGTGTGTAATCGCCAATTCAATCTGTCTCCTTAATTATTTAATCTATTATAGATTCAGATTGTTATTAGACCGTCGAACTTAATGCCCTAAAAAACAATCTTATAAACCTCCAAATCTGATCACTATCCCGTGCTTTCTTCTAACGTCTCCGTATCTCCGACGCCTCTGAACTGTACCCACATAGCCCTTCTTCGTAGCGGTGTTTGCACCCAGTGAAGAGGTGGGCGCAGCGAACGGAGATATATTGTTATATGGAGTAAGTCCATAATGCCCCAAAAAATTACCTTAGATATTTTATATAGGGCCTACCCTCTAATCAAATACAAACTTAATTCTAGGATGATTTTTCCATTTTTTTCTTAGTTCTTCAATATACTTGTTTTTATCCTCATATAAAATTTCTAAATATGTTTCTTCAAGTCTAGGATACTTTTCTTTTATATACTTTAACATGCTGTTTCCTGTTTTACTATTTGGATTAATTCTTAATTTATCAAGGTATACAGGAATTTCACAGTTCAAACTCTCAATCATTAAATCTACATCAGTTATACCTGGTAAAACAGGTGTAATAAAAGCCCATACGCCTATTCCCATATTATGTAGTTTATTAGTTAAATCAATACTCTTAATATTTGAACATGTTTTAACCTTTGATAATTCATTCATATTAGATAGTCCTAGTAATACATTAATCTCAGCAGTATATCCTTTTAGGATATCTATATCTCTAAAAATAATATCCAAATTACTTTTTGTAGTTATCATAATTGGAATTTGTAATTTATTTAGTTCTATAATGCATCTTCTTGTAAGTTTATACTTTTCTTCAATATTCATATAAGGGTCACACCTACTCCCAATATATATGAATTTATCTTTAGGCCAGTCTCTTAAATCTCTTCTTATTAAATCTGGCATATTTGTCTTAATTAGTAGCTGCTTATTCCATTTGTCATCATCTAATTGAAAACAATATGGACATCCCATAGTACATCCATCATATGGATCAATTATCGGTATCTCTCCTCCATCAGGTGGATATTCATAAGTAATAGCCTTATTAGCTATAATTTCTCTAATCATTATTTCCCCCTACACTATTTAATAAATAAACTTTATAGATACTAGCTAATGTTAAGATAACTTTACTATTTTTTGAATATTTATACTAGACTTGTAATTCCAGTTATGTTATCATAGTGTAAATAGTATTTTTGGAAATAAACCAGTTGCTGAACTCTTCAGTAACTGGTTTTACTTGTAGTTCAACACCTCAGCTACTTTTAAGACCTAAGAGAGCTTCTCCGAAATTTATGAACTTATTTCATATAACGTCTGTGATTCCAGACGCCCTCGAAGTATGAGAGGGTGTGCGAAGCGCACTGGAATCAGCTTGTTATCTGATGGACGATGCACCATGACTCGGCTGCCGACACGATGTAGGCTCCTCAAATAATATACACTATATAAAGTATGCAAGATAAATTTTATTCTACCAGTGCTGAACAGCTCATAATTTTGATTTTTAGTTTTCCAACATAATCAACTCGCCTTTTTCGATAACCCTTTTACTAAAATCATAGTTCTTGGGCTTACCCTTGAAATAATAATTGATTACCCGTACGTTTGCGGCATGAGTAACGATTAAAACGTTTTTCCCCTTTTGTTTTTCCATAATTATATCGCATAAATCGCAGTTCCGTTTTATAAATGCTTCGAAGCTCTCCGTGCCCATATTACCTGTTTTAATTGCTTGCCAAAATAATTTCATCGCTTCCTCAGTTTCCTCCATACCCTCAAACTCGCCACAGTTTATTTCTGCAAGCCTATCATCAAACACAATCGGGCCTTTATAGATAATTTCACTGAATTGGTGCGCTCGTGCTTGTGGGCTACAAAAACATGCGTCCAAACTGACCCTCTTTAAGTTCTTGGCTTGCAGCTTTGCCTGCGCTATTCCTGTTTGATTCAAATAGGTATCTGTACATCCGTTAAACCTTTTAAATAAATTCCAATCTGTTTGTCCATGACGAACTAGGTATATCATAATTATTTATCCCCCTTATTATATAAATAATCTCTATATCGCATTTTAATGTTATTGTTCCTTAACAAAGGCCCTAAAGACCGACTCTAGTTTAATCCGAGCCACGGTTGGTGAGGCCTTTACGCCGTCTTTCAGATAACTTAAATATCTTCGCTATGTACGTCGTTATATATTTATAAATTAGTGGTATTCCCGACGTTGATGTCGTGAAATCTTACTTTAGCTTACAATACTCTTTCCTATTAAGTTACATACATTATACCAAATTTCTCTATCTACACAAACGAATTTTATATTTAATTATAAATTTTTATACTATTCCGTTTTTTACCTATCTAGCTTTATTATATTTTAAGAATATCTGTCGATTTTAGAAGTTAGCTGTAAGAATTAAGGTAGCTTCTAGCTTGACTCAGTTTTGGCTATGTAGAGCGGAAAAGATGATCGGTATCCCTGCCATTTCTGTGGCCCCGCATCAACTATCTTTTTTCTAATCCTAAAGTCGCTCAATATAAAAAAAGCCAGCAGCATCTCTTAAATGCAACTAGCTTATCCCACTTTACTCCATTTTATTATATTTATAATCAAAACTTCTTTTTACATCACATATAGCCTAAGGTCTCTTACTCTGAAGTCTACAACTTAACTCTCTGCAAGTATATCCTCAAGGTCATACCCAATGCCCTCTTTCATCTTCCGAACATACTCACCTAATTTTTCTCTAATCTCAGGATGCTTAATGCCTACGATCCTTGTAGCCAGTATCCCCGCATTTTTTGCATTATTAATTCCCACAGTAGCTACAGGTATTCCGCCTGGCATTTGCACGATTGAAAGCAGTGAATCCATGCCATCTAATTCCTTGAGTTTAACAGGTACCCCGACGACAGGCAGAAAGGTCATCGACGCCACCATTCCCGGCAGATGGGCTGCACCGCCTGCTCCAGCGATAATAACTTCTATGCCTCTTTGTTCTGCATCTTTCGCATATTCATACATTCTTTCAGGAGTTCTATGCGCTGATACGACTTTGATCTCATAAGGTACCTGGCATTCTTCCATAATCGCGGCAGCCATTTTCATAATCCCTAAATCTGATTGGCTTCCCATAATAATCCCCACAATTGGTGCTTTATCTTGTGCTTTCATTTGATCTTTCCTCCTCTACGGGTTTAACTTGTATACTATAGAGTGCTTCTCTCGCCTTAAGTAATGCCAGATCTCCAGTTTCACCCAAAGCTGTTATGTGTCCAATCTTCTTAAGTGGCTTTGTATCTGCCTTACCATATAAATGAAAATGACAGTCTTCCATCTCTAAAATATTTTCTACCCCATCAATGCAATACGCACCATCTACATCCTCACTACCAAGTAAGTTGTACATGGCACAAACTGATCTTAATTTGGTCGATCCAAGAGGCATACCAGTTATAACTCTTATAATCTGTTCAAATTGAGAAGTAATACACCCTTCGATAGAATAATGTCCTGAATTATGAGGTCTAGGAGCTATTTCATTGACTAAAATATTCCCCTCAATATCCACAAAGAACTCAATACAAAAAATCCCATAATCATTGATTGTCTCAATAACCTTCTGAGCTGCTTCTTGAATCTTTTCTTCTACTTTCTCTGTAATACCCGCTGGAACTATTGTATGGATAAGAATACTATCCTTATGGCTATTTTCTGCTACAGGATAAAAAACGATCTTCTCATGGTTTTTGGCAACGATGATAGATACTTCCTTGATATAGTCTACAAATTCCTCAGCCATCAGTTCATACCCTGAAAGCATCTGATAAGCTGTCTCAAGCTGATCTCTATGTTTAATAATCGCATTACCCTTACCATCATAACCTCCCGTACAGCTTTTTAACACCAACTTCCCACCAAGCTTGTCAAAAGTCTCAGTAAGTTCCTCTAAGCTGTTTACGGTATAAAAGTTTGGTACAGGAATTCCAGCCTCTTTCAGGGCATTTTTTTGCACAAATTTATTTTGAATCATCCTCAGCGTACGTGCTGATGGATAAATAGTATAGCCTTCATTTTCTAATATACTAAGCAGTTCCACATCAATATGTTCAAATTCATAAGTTAAAACATCCGTTCTTGCAGCCAGCTGTCTTAAAGCTGCAAGATCTGAAAAATCAGCTGTAATCTGCTCATCTGCAACCTGACCAGTAGGTGCATTAGGCTTTGGATCAAGTACAATAACATTATATCCCATACGCTTTGCTTCATGCGCCATCATACGACCAAGCTGTCCCCCACCAACAATCCCAATAGTCGAAGGAGGTGCCAACCTTTTAATTTCTCTTGCATTCATCTTTTCACCACCTATTCAAGCAAGACTTTTACTTTGCAATATCCGTTCGATACTGCATGCCATAAAATCTAATCTTTTTAAGTTCTTCGTAAACATTAGCTCTAGCTTCTTCTAGATTACCAGCAAGACTCGTAATAGCCAACACCCGGCCACCATCAGTCTGAATTTCATCTCCAACCTTTTTAGTACCTGCATGGAATAAATAAGTTTCTGGATTAAGTGTATCTAGTCCCTCTATTACATCCCCTTTATGAGAAGTCTCTGGATATCCTTTGCTAGACATTACAAGGGTAACACTTTGTCTTTCGTCCCACTCCATGTTAATCTCATCAAGTCTTCCTTCAATACACGCATTACAAATCTCAATTAAATCAGTTTTAAGTCTTGGCAGTACACTTTGAGTTTCTGGATCTCCAAAACGCACATTAAACTCAAGCACTTTGGGTTCACCATTTTCTATCATCAGCCCAATAAAGAGTACACCTTTAAAATCTAAGTTTTCTTTTTGAAAACCAGTTATAATAGGCTCAAGGATCTTTTTATCTATAACTTTTTTAACATCAGCTGTAATAATGGGATTGGGTGAAAAACCTCCCATGCCACCTGTATTAAGGCCTTTATCATCATCTAAAGCACGTTTATAGTCGCGGGCTGTTTCCATAGGTACAATTGTTTTACCATCTACAAAGCAAAGGAGCGAAGCTTCGATACCTGTAAGAAACTCTTCAAGTACAATTGTATCTCCGGCACCTTCAAATTTGCCGCTGAAGATCTCTCTAATTTCTTTTTTTGCATCTTCGTAGCTTTCACAAATAAGTACGCCTTTACCAGCAGCTAAGCCATCTGCTTTAACAACAACCGGCAGGCTAAAATTTTCTACCTCCGCTACGCAAGCCTCTACTTCATCACTGTTAAAACTTGCATATTTGGCTGTAGGAATATCATTTCTCATCAAAAATTCTTTTGTAAACCGCTTACTGCCTTCAAACTGTGCACATACTTTGTTTGGGCCAAACACTTTTATCCCCAATGCTTCAAATCTATCAACAATCCCTAGAACTAATGGCACTTCAGGTCCAACAATTGTAAAATCTATTTGTTCATCTTTGGCAAACTCAGCCAAAGCATCTATTTGATCTGCTGCAATAGGCACATTGGTAAAGGCTTTTGCTGTACCGCCATTGCCTGGTGCTACAAAAATCTGTGCATCTGTATGAAATCTTTTAACTGTATCTGCAATAGCTGACTCTCTGCCGCCATTTCCTACTATTAATACTTTCATTTTTAGGCTCTCCCTTCTAAATGTGCAATTGCCTCAACTAAAATTTTATGTTCAATCTCTTCTAAAATCCTTTTTTGAAGGCTCTCTGGCGTATCGTCTGTGTACACTTCTAATTTCTTCTGAAGAATAGTATCTCCCGTGTCAATACCAATGTCCACATGATGAACAGTCGCACCGCTTTCTTTCTCTCCGGCAGCGATAACTGCCGCGTGGACATGAATACCGTAGTAGCCTTTACCACCATATTTAGGTAAAAGTGAGGGATGGATATTAATAATTCTTCCTTTGAATGTTTCTACAAGTTCTTTATCGATAATCTTTAAATAGCCCGCCAGTACAACCAAATCTACTTCATAAGCTTTAAGTGTATTTAAAAGTTTCGCATCGTAATTTTCTTCTTTTGGATTAATAAAAAGTGCTGGCAAGTTATGCTTTCTCGCACGTTCAAGTCCATAAGCCTGTTCTTTATTGGAAATCACACAGACTATTTCACTTTTAAGCTTTCCGCTTTCTACTGCATCAATAATACTTTGAAGATTGCTGCCGCTGCCTGATACTAAAACCCCTAGTCTTAGTCCTCGCATAAAACAACACCCTTATTGCCGCTTATGATCTCACCTATAACTTTAGCTTTTTCTCCAATACGATTAAGCGCAGTTAGCACTTTATCATGATCTGCTGCGTCAACGACCATCATCATTCCAATTCCCATGTTGAATGTATTGTAAAGTTCATCTACACCTAGATTAGAAGTTTTTTCTAAAAAGCTATAAACTGCTGGTTTTTCAATTTCTTTAAGATTAATTTTAGCATCTACACCTTCTGGTAGCATACGAGGTACATTTTCAATAAATCCGCCTCCTGTAATATGGGCAATGCCTTTTATCTTAGCTGCTTCTTTAGCTGCTTTTACTGCTTTTACATAAAGTTTAGTTGGTTTAAGAAGCGCTTCTCCGTAAGTTTCTCCAAGCTCCTCGCTGTATGCGTCAAGCTGAACACCAGCTACTTCTACTAATTTTCTAACAAGTGAATAACCATTGCTGTGTACCCCTGATGAAGGCAGCCCAATAATCACATCTCCCGCTTTAATATAGCTGCCATCTATCATATCTGCGCGGTCTACTATACCTACTGCAAAACCAGCTACGTCATATTCACCATCTGGATAAAAGCCTGGCATTTCTGCTGTTTCCCCGCCAACTAAGGCACACATACTTTCTTTGCAGCCATCTGCAATCCCTTTAACAATGCTTGCAACATGCTCTGGGGCGATTTTACCTGTAGCGATGTAGTCAAGGAAAAAAAGCGGCTCTGCCCCTCCGCAAATAATATCATTAACACACATAGCTACTGCATCTACGCCGATCGTATCATGTTTGTTCATATCAAAAGCAAGCTTTAGTTTTGTACCTACTCCGTCCGTTCCAGATACAAGTACAGGTTCTTTCATGCCGCTAAAAGCTGCAAGAGAAAAGGCCCCTCCAAAGCTTCCGATATCTGTTAGTACCCCTTTTGTAAAAGTTGATTTAACGTGCTCTTTCATCTGTGCAACAGCTTCATATCCGCGGTGTACATCCACACCAGCATCTTTATATGTGATTTTATTAGACATAATGTCCTCCTTATAAGCATCAAAGATTCCCTAGACATTTGCCTAGGGTATAGTTTCAAATTAACATTCTGAAGGCTGACATTCAATAGGTACTTCCATTGGATATCTTCCATTAAAGCAAGCTTTGCAGAATTGACTTTTGTGGCCACAAGCTTCTCTTAGTTCTTCTTCTCCAAGATAAGTCAGTGAATCCGCCCCTAAATATTCACAAATTTCATCTACTGTTTTATTTGCCCCAATAAGATATTCTCTATAAGGGGTATCTATTCCAAAATAACAAGGATATTGTACAGGAGGTGAGGTAATACAAACATGGATTTCACGAGCCCCAGCCTTTCTGATTTGTTCTACAATACGTTTACAGGTTGTCCCTCTTACAATGGAGTCATCAATCATAATAACTTTTTTACCTTCTATATTTTGTCTAAGCGGCGATAGTTTGATTTTTACTGCATTTTCTCTCATCTCTTGAGTGGGCTGTATAAAGGTACGTCCTATATATCTGTTTTTAACAAGCCCTTCTCCATAAGGAATCCCTGATTCTTTTGAATAACCTATAGCAGATGGTATCCCCGAGTCTGGTACTGGAATAACAATATCTGCTTCAAGCTTTCTCTGTTTAGCAAGAAGTCTGCCTGCATTTTGTCTGAACTCGTAAACACTGTCTCCATCTAATACACTGTCTGGTCTGGCAAAATAAATAAGCTCAAATACACAGAGATGTTTTTGGCACCAATTAGCAGGCTCAATACTTCTCATGCCTTCTTTATCAATCATCACAACTTCACCTGGCTCTACATCTCTTATAAACTCTGCATCAAGTACATCAAGGGCACAACTTTCTGATGCAAACACATAGCCATCCCTAAGCTTACCAATACAAAGCGGCCTAAGTCCATGAGGATCACGAATGCCAATCAGACTTTCTCCTGTTGTAATCACTAGTGCATAAGCACCTTTTAAAAGACTCATTGTATTTCTAATCCCTGTTTCAATCCCACGTCTGCTATGTCTTGAAACTAAATTCAAAATGGATTCTGAATCTGTTGTGGTTTGAAAAATAACACCATCATCTTCGAGCATTTCTCTAATGCTTTCACTATTGACCAAATTGCCGTTATGGGCAAGTCCAATGTCACCTCTTTTATATTTAGCTACAAGAGGCTGTGCATTCCTAACATCTTTATCTCCAGCTGTCGAATATCTTACATGGCCTATTGCAATGTTTCCTTTTAAATCTTTTAGTGTCTCTTCACTAAAAACATCTGATACAAGTCCCATGCCTTTATAGTTCTCTACGATGCCGTTATGATTAACAGCAATCCCAGCACACTCCTGCCCTCTGTGCTGCAGGGCAAAAAGTCCATAATAAGCAAGACTTGCTGCATCTTTTTCATTTCTATAGATACCTATAACGCCGCATTCTTCATGTAAAGAATCTTCTTGTAAAAATTTCATAAGGTTATCTCCTATTTGGTTACTCTATTTAACATTTCTTGATAAACTTCTTCTACTCCGCCAAGATCTCTTCTAAAACGGTCTTTATCAAGTTTTTCATTTGTCTCTACGTCCCAAAACCTACATGTATCTGGTGAAATTTCATCGGCTAAGATAATCTTACCGTCCACTCTGCCAAGTTCAATCTTAAAATCAATAAGCTTTACGCCAATTTTCTTAAAATGCTCTACTAAAAGCGCGTTAATTTTAAAAGTCATTTCACGCATTTCTTTAAGTTCTTTTTCTGTTGCAATATCAAGGGCTAAAATATGATAGTCATTAATCATAGGATCTCCAAGCGCATCATTTTTAAGACAAAATTCCAGGGTGGGATTTTTAAGTACTGTGCCTTCTTCTACCCCAAACCTTTTAGAAAAGGAGCCTGCTGCCACATTACGTACAATCACTTCAAGCGGTACGATTTCTACTGCCCGAACAACAGTTTCTCTCTCATTAAGTTCTTTTACAAGATGTGTTGCAATACCGTTGTCTTCAAGCATCTGACACATAATATTACTCATACGGTTATTTACAACACCTTTACCCACAATAGTGCCTTTTTTCTCGCCATTAAAAGCCGTTGCATCATCTTTGTAACTTACAATAAAAAGTTTTGGATCTTCTGTTTTGTAAACTCTTTTAGCCTTGCCCTCGTATAATAATTCTCCCTTTTCCACGAATCATTCCTCCATCAATGTTTAAAATAAAAAATAAATTTTTTATGTTATTTAAAATAGGCCACACCGGATAAAAAGATTTGTTGGTCTTTGTTGCCTGGTATATTTTTGTGTACAAATTTGCCTACACGCTCACTATGTCCCATTTTACCGATGATTCTGCCATCTTCTGATAAGATCCCTTCGATATTGTGCATGCTGCCGTTAACATTTACACTGCCATCACTGCTTACAAAGCCATCAGCATCTACATATTGGCTAAATACCTGCCCTTTTGCAATCAGTTTCTGGAGTAATTCATCTGGTGCTACGAAGCGGCCTTCTCCATGAGATAATGGTATTTCATAAATTTCTTCAAGTCTTGTATGATTAAGCCAGGGTGACTGCACACTGGTAATTTTTGTTTTTGCCATAAGAGAAATATGCTTGCCTATTGTATTATAAGTAAGCGTTGGTGAATGTTCATCCATCTCTCTTATTTCACCAAAAGGTAAAAGTCCAAGTTTAACAAGTACTTGAAAACCATTGCAAATCCCCAAAATCAAACCATCCTTTTGATAGAGGTGTGCATGGATTGCTTCTTTAAGCTTCTCATTTCTAAAAGCTGCTGCAATAAATTTACCGCTGCCATCTGGCTCATCTCCTGCTGAGAATCCCCCAGGAAAAGCTATAATTTGTGATGTTTCTATAGCTTGATTAAGCTTTTTGATAGATGCTTCTATTGATGCATTCGTACGGTTAACAAATAATACTTCCTCTACCTCTGCGCCTGCATTTAAAAACGCTCGTCTTGTATCATATTCACAGTTCGTTCCTGGAAAAACTGGAATAACAACCTTGGGTTTAGCAACTCTATTTTTTGCTACATAAATTTTTCTTTCTGCTTTATAAGTAGCATCCTGTGCTTCACTGTTATGATCTGCTTTATATGCAAAAACCTTTTCAAGAGGACTTAAGATAGCTTGTATAGCTTCTTTAATGCTATAGCTTGCCTCATTAATTGCAATGATATTTTCCTTAGTTGTAGAACCAATAATCGTAAAGATTTTGCTGCTAAGACTATAAGCTGTCTCTTGACTCACTTCTAAAATTAGATCTCCATAGCTTGCATCAAACGGTACTATATGCGCTGGAAGCTGAATACTTGCTCCAATTTCATTACCTATAGCCATTTGTGTAATAGCAGCAACTACGCCACCTTTACCTATCGCATAAGCACTTTGGATTTCACCTTCTCTAACGAGTGTATAAATAGCTTGGTAGGCCTTATGCATATGCTGGAAGTCTGGCATCAGCTGGTTATCTCTTGGTATACTTACATACACTAAACTATTGCCCGCTGCCTTTAAACTTCCACTGATGCATGTGCTCGCATCCCCTAGATTACAGGTAAAAGAAATAAGTGTTGGCGGTACACTCATATTTTCGAATGTCCCAGACATACTGTCTTTCCCGCCTATTGCGCCAATCCTAAGCTCTTTTTGCGCCTTAAGGGCACCTAAAAGTGCTGCTACTGGTTTTCCCCATTTAGCCGCGTCTTCTCCTAGTCTTTCAAAATACTCTTGAAAAGATAAATAAGTCTTTGTATAATCTGCCCCTAAGGCTACTATTTTAGCAATACTTTCGACTACAGCATAAAGGGCGCCATGGAAAGGTGACATTTCGGATAAATATGGATCAAAGCCGTGCGTCATGTACGTTGCAGCTGTTGTTTCCCCCTCTATAACAGGAACTTTTGCTACCATCCCTACCTCTTTTGTCAACTGATTCCGGCCACCGTAAGGCATAAGCACCGAACCAGCTCCAATCGAACCATCAAACTGCATCCCTAAACCTTTTTGAAGTCCTACATTGAGGTCTTTAAGCGTGGCTAAAATAGTATCTTTAGACAACTCTTTTACTCGAATTTGAATCTCGGGTGCTGTTACTTTAGCTGTTCTTTTTTGAGTTACACCTGCACTGTCTAAGAAATTTCTGTTAATATTAACAACTTCTTTGCCTCTCCATGTCATCACAAGATGTTTTTCTTCGGTCACTTCTGCAACGCATACTGCATTTAAGTTTTCTCCGTGGCAAAGCGCTATCATATGATCAAGGTCCTTGCGCTCGATCGCAATTGCCATTCTTTCTTGAGACTCAGATATTGCAAGCTCTGTAGCATCGAGTCCCATGTATTTAACAGGCACTTGATCAAGATCTATTCTAAGCCCTTCAGCGATTTCACCAATGGCTACACAAACCCCGCCTGCTCCAAAGTCATTACAACGCTTGATACGTTTTGAGAAAGCCGGGTTTCTAAAAAGTCTTTGGAGCTTTCTTTCTTCTACTGGATTTCCTTTTTGAACTTCTGAGCCACATTCTTTAAGTGAGTCTTCTGTATGTTCTTTAGATGAGCCAGTTGCCCCGCCGCAGCCGTCACGGCCGGTTGCCCCACCTATCAGCAAAATAACATCTCCCGGTAGTGGTTCTTCACGTTTTACATGGCTTTTTTTAACAGCGCCTACTACCGCCCCTACTTCTAAACGCTTTGCCTTGTAACCTTCGTGATAATATTCTTTAACTTCACCTGTTGCAAGACCAATTTGATTACCATAAGAACTATAGCCTTTAGCTGCTGTTTTTGTAATCACTCTTTGTGGTAATTTACCAGGCAGTGTCTCTTCTATCTTTTCGTTAGGATCAGCTGCCCCCGTTACACGCATTGCTTGATAAACAAAGGCTCTGCCTGAAAGTGGATCTCTTATAGCGCCGCCAAGACAAGTTGCCGCGCCTCCAAAAGGTTCAATCTCTGTAGGATGATTATGGGTTTCATTTTTAAAGAGAATAAGGTACTCTTCATCTTTCCCGTTTACTTTTATTGTATCTTCTATAGTACAGGCATTAATTTCAGCTGACTCTACAAGTTCCTGAAGCCCGCCGTTCTTTTTAAGATGTTTTACAATAACAGTTGCCATATCCATAAGTGAAACTTTTTTCGCTTTATCTGTATAAAGAGCTTGTCTCATGCCATAATATTCTTCAAGCGCTGTTTTAATAGGCTCAGCAAAACGGCCTTCTTCTATTTCTATTTGGGTAAGTTCTGTCATAAAAGTTGTATGTCTGCAGTGATCTGACCAATAAGTATCTACTACCTTAAGCTCTGTATAGCTTGGATCTCTGTTTTCACTGGCAAAGTATTTTTGGAAATAGATAAGATCCTCCAGACTCATGGCAAGTCCTTCAGATTTTCTAAAAGCTTCTAACGCTTCTTCTTGGAAAGTGATAAAGCCTTCTAATTGTTTTATATTATCAGGCGTAGGATAAGTCATATCTAAGGTATCTATAGGGTCAAGTGATACTTCTTCTGCTTCAATCGGATTGATAACACTTTTTTTAATTTTATTCTTTTCTTCTTCTGTAAGGCTGCCACTAATGATATAAACTTTAGCTGTTTTGACGATAGGATTTAAATCGCTGTTTATAGCACGCATACACTGTACACATGAATCAGCTCTTTGGTCATATTGTCCTCTTAAGTAACTTACTGCAAAGGCATATTCACCTAGATCATTTAATTCTTCCTCGTAAATAACATCTGATTGTGGTTCGGAAAAAATAGTATTCAGAGCTTTTTTATAAACCTCTTCTGTAATATGCTCTATATCATATCTATTTAATAAGCGTATGTCCGTTACTGAATCAATGTATAAAAAATCTCTTATTTCTTTTTTCATACGTTTAACTTCTACATTAAAACCTTTTCTTTTTTCTACATATACTCTGAAAACACTCATCGTGGTTCCCCTTTCGTAAGTATTAACCTTTTAAACTATTTCAAGCGTATCATAAAACCAAGGTATCGTCAATAATTTTATCGAACAATATTCCCGTAAAATTGATTATAGTTCATGTGTCATCTCTAAAATATAACTATATTATAGACTATATACATTTTTTATAGTATTTATACGTATTTTTGCTAAAACTAATACTATTTTTCCGAACATTTTTTTATTATAGAGTATTTTATAGTTTTATTGTTCGGATAAACTTAAAAGGACTAGCCTTTTGGCTAGTCCTTACTGGTTAACATAGATCTCATCTTTTTTAAAATTCTTTTTTCAATACGTGAAACTTGTACTTGAGATATATCAAGCAACGTCGCAATCTCTGTTTGCGTACGATCTTCAAAGTATCTTAACATAATAATCTGCTTTTCGAGCGGCAATAAATATTTAATCATTTCACCTATAACAATCTTGTCCACTAAATCGTTTTGTTGTGTTGGTGATTGATCAATTTTATCTGATAACGTAATTGGCTTACCGTCACCTTGATAAATGACAGCATTTAATGATTCAATTTCTGCATTTGATTCCAGCGCTTCAACAACTTCTTCAACGCCAAGATCAAGTCCTGCCGCAATTTCATTAATAGTTGGTTCTCGGTTAAGGTCTTTGATGAGCTCTTCTTTTAACATGCGTACACGGTACGCTGTCTCTTTTAAAGATCGGCTGACTTTAATCATCCCATCATCTCTAAGAAATCTTTTTATTTCTCCAACAATCATAGGTACAGCATACGTTGAGAATCTTACATTAAAGCTTAAATCAAATTTCTCTATGCTTTTAAGAAGCCCTATACTTCCTATTTGAAAAAGATCCTCCATATCATAGCCACGATTACCAAATCTTCTTACTAAACTCCAAACAAGTCCCATATTTTCTTGTACCAAAAGACTCCTGGCTTCATTATCTCCATCTTGTGCCCTTTTAATAAGCTCTAGGGTATGATCCATTTTATCCCACCTTTCCCCAGGTTATAAACTCTTATACCCCAAGAGACTTCTTCATCTTTACAGTTGTCCCATGTCCTACCTCAGAAAAGACTTCTACTTCATGCATCATAGACTGCATCACAGTAAAGCCCAGCCCTGCTCTTTCTTCATCTATAGATGTTGTATAAAGCGCAGTCATCGCTTCTTCAATATTGTGTATACCTTTTCCCTTGTCAATAACCTCTATACTTATGACTTCATCTTCATAGGCACATTTTATACATATCTCACAATCATCTCTATTCTCATAAGCATGAATAATACTATTTGTAACGGCTTCTGATACAGCCATTTTAATATCATATAATTCTTCCATGGTAGGATCAAGCTGTGATACAAATGCAGCTACAGCTACCCGTGCAAATGATTCATTTAATGAATTACTTGAAAATTGTATTTGCATACTATTTTTCTTTGGCATTAATATGTCCCCCTAAGTTAAAACTATGCTAAAGCATCAATAGCTTCTTGTTTGCTTGAATAAGTCTTCATTAATTTATGAATCCCTGACATAGCTAATATTTTTTCAGCTTCTGGTGATACATTGAAGAGTCCTATTTCACCACCACATATCACAACACTTCTATATCTTCCCATGAGCATTCCGATTCCGGAACTATCCATAAAATTTATGTTGGCAAAATCAAATACTAGATTTTTAGCTCTTCTTTTTTGGTATTCTCGATCAACAGTTTGTCTTATTTCAACGCAAGTATGATGATCAAGCTCACCCTCTAAAACAACCACTAATGTGCGATTTACCATTATAAAATCAATTCTCAACACTTACCCCTCCTTCTTGCAAAATATAGCATATCATTAGAATATTATATTTTCCAATAATTGTCAATAATTTTCCATTTTTTAGGTGATACAACCTATTAAAGGGGCATATTCATTATTCTTGTAAACCTTTTAGTTCTGCTGCTGCCCAGTTTGCTTCATTAGTTCCTGGATTTTGTTCTACAACGGTATTAAAATAGTACTTTGCTTTTTCAGCATTACCTTGTTCTTTTTCAACGCGTCCCAAATAATATAAACTTTTTCTTAATACATCTGCCGTTGGATCATAAAGTATAGCCTTCTCAAGTTTTGTCTTTGCCTCTATTAATTCTTTACGGTTAAAGTGTCTGTATCCTTCGTCATACAAAGTTCTTCCAACTCTTGGATAAACTTCTTTCTTTAATTCATCATAGCGCCTAGCAGCTTCTTCATCTAATAAAGACGGTGCTACATTATATAAGATTTCAGCGGCCTCTATCCACTCTTTATTATTTTTCATAATAGTCGCTTGACTCAATTTTTCTTTTTGAGCTATTTTAGAAGTGGCAAGCTCTATATCTTGTTTTTCTTCCATAAGCTGTTGATTTTCAGCTTTTAACGTATCGATCTCATCTTGGCTTTTTATCCGGGTCTCTTCAAGTAATCCCTTTAGTTTTGTCTCAGACTCTCTTAGATTAGCAACTGTATTTTCATAGCTTTTAGTTTTATTAGGTGTAATTAAAGAGCTTTGGATAATAAACATAAATAAACTACCGATTATAAAATACATCACATAAATCGCTAATGCATGGCCCCTATTAATAACCTTAGAAGGCTTAACATAATTATTTTTTGATTGTTTAGGAATATATTCAAGCTCATACGGCTGTATCGTTGCAGTATCCTGCTTACTAAGCATCTTAAAATAACTAAGAGCTTTCATATCTGATGCATCTATTGCCAAAACATTCTTAATCTGTTCATTTGCTTTATAAAATTGTTTTTCTTTTATATAACATAAAGCCAGCAGATTTCTTGCTTCCGTAAGATTGCTATTTAAGCTGACAGCTTTTTTAAGTCTTATAATGGCCATATCATTATTCTTTTGTTTTAAATACATCAGTGCTTTATTATAAAGTGAAATAGAATCCTTATAGGTTATCAGCATCTTAGGCGAATTTTGTATTTTATCAATATATTCCACTGCAATATTATCTTCTTTGCTTAAAGAAGCGCTAATAATCCACTGTTTAAGAGCGGATCCAATTTTACCCATTTCAAAATAAACAAGTCCTAGTAAATTTCGAGCGTCTATATTAAATTTATTAAAATAAACAGCCTTCTTTAGATAAGTAGCTGCTACTGTAAGATTTCGCTCTTGTGCTTCTTGATACCCCTTAAAATAATACAGTTTGCTTTTTTCGTTGATTTTTTGTACCCATTCTAAGTCTTGATCACAACGGGTACATTTGCTGCTATTATCTATTATCTCCCCACAATATGGACACACATACGCCATAACCCCGCTCCTTACATTCTAAGATTAGTTCTATTACTCGTGATTTAAATATTCTGTCTTTTTAGGATTAATTGCTTTAAGGATATCTATTAAATCTTTCATATCATCTTGTTCTATTCTATCTTCAATATGATCTACATCTAATAGTGGTTTAAACTTTTCAAGCTCTTTTTTAAAATCTATCATACCCTATCCCTCCTTATCGTTAAGTCCTTAAACATTTTAGTATACTATTCTTAATATTTAGCAAGCATTTGTCTTCTAGCTTGGTAATAACACTCTTTTAAATAAGATTTTTCTCACAATTATTGTAAAATATTCTCTTTTCATAGTACATCTATATCTACATATTATCAACCTCAAAATTGTATTTTATATGAATTTCTCATATAATCTTGACACTTTTTATAAAAACCCGTACTCTATTGATTAAAAGGTTACGGAGGTGATTAGATTGGCTAATAAAATAGACCTTTGCTCTTGCACAATTATTCACCAAGATGTCGTAGAAAGAGCTACTGCAGAGATGCAGGATCATGAGATTTCAATTAAATTATCTGAGCTTTTTAAACTGTTTGCAGACCCTACGCGTATTAAACTGCTTAATGCACTCTACATTTCTGAAATGTGCGTTTGTGATATTGCTGCATGTTTGAATATGACGCATTCGGCTATATCGCATCAACTTAGACTACTAAAAATGTATAATCTTGTAAAATCACGCAAAGAAGGTAAGGTTGTTTATTACTCTCTTGCTGACTCTCATGTTACGGATATCCTCTCTAAAGGACTTGAACATATTAATGAATAAAAACAGAAAGCGGGTGATCCCTTGAATCAACTTTTTTCAGACAGAATACTAAATAGTAAAAAATCATTTATTCGCGAAATACTAAAAATTACTAATAATAAAGACATTATTTCTTTTGCAGGCGGACTTCCAAATCCTATTTCTTTTCCTACAGCTGCACTACAAGATGCCATGAATACTGTAACTAGTAAAAATGGCTCACATGTATTTCAGTATGCGACAACGGAGGGCTATTTACCTTTAAGAGAATATATTGCCAAAAGATATCAAACGAAACACGGCTTAACCATTAATGCTGATGATATTCTCATAACCAGCGGCTCTCAGCAGGGCCTCGATCTTATTGGTAAAGTTTTTTTGAATAAAGATGATCATGTTTTAATTGAAAAACCCGGTTATCTTGGAGCAATCCAGGCTCTTTCGTTATATGAACCCCATTTTCATCAAGTTGACCTCTTTGAAGATGGCATTGATTTAAATCAATTTAAGACGCTTTTACATCAGCATAACATTAAATTATTCTACTCAGTGCCAAATTTTCAAAATCCAACAGGCATCACTTATTCAAAAGCCAACAGAGAAGCTCTGGGTGGTATGCTTAATGACACGCAGACTGTTTTAATTGAAGATGATCCTTATGGCGAACTTAGATTTATAGGTGAAGATGTGCCTTATATACAATCTTTTAGCAGCAATCCCTCAATCCTATTAGGTTCCTTTTCCAAAATCGTAACCCCAGGCATGCGTATTGGCTGGATTTGTACAACGCGTCCCGAAATAATGGATAAGCTTATTATTGCTAAACAGGCTTCTGACTTGCATACTAATTACTTTTCTCAAAGAGTTATTTATCAATATCTGATAGATAATAACTTAGAAGAACACATCAGCCATATTAAAAAACTTTATAAAGAACAACGGGAAGCAATGCTACTTAGCATCGCTGAATATTTCCCAGAAAATATTAAAATCACAAAACCTGAAGGCGGTATGTTTTTATGGGCAACTCTACCTGATTCTATGTCTTCGCTTAAACTTTTTGAGCTTGCATCCACTTTAAAAGTAGCTTTTGTTCCTGGAGAACCCTTTTATGTAGGCGAAATCCCGCAGAATACTTTGCGTTTAAATTATACAAATTCAGACCCCAAAACTATTGATGAGGGCATCAAACGTTTGGGCCAAGCTATTAAAACACTGCTTGCTCAAGCTTAAATATTGTACTTAGTTTGCTATTATATAAAAAACACTGTTACCTAAGATGTGTAACAGTGTTTTTTATATAATGAATATATTCTTTTGCAGTATCTATCTGTCCATACTGATAAAGCGTCCGGCTGCCAACTACATCTTCTATTTCATTAAATAGAAATGCGCCTTGCCTGTTAATCATAAAATCTATCCCTACAAAATCACTTTTTAAATGCTTAATTATACGCTGAACATAGGCTTCGTTCTCTTGAGACAAATGATAGCGCTTCGCCGTACCACCTAATGAATAATTTGATCTAAAATCATTCATCGACTCTCTTTTAATGGCTCCTAAAATCTGGTCTCCCATCACAAATACTCTTACATCAACCCCAGGCTGATCACATCGCTGCTGAATTAAAAATTCATCATCCTTGATAAGATTAAGGTACTTTTTAATAGTCTCTTTATTGATACACTGAAACACTTCCTGTCCGCCATGCCCAGTTGCACTTTTTAATATAACTGGGAACGAAATTTGCGCTGTCTCTAAATCCAAATATCTTTTACTATAAAAAAATGTATTTAGCGCTGGTATGCCCAATTGGCTAATCATTTGATGCGTCCTCGCCTTATGATTACATAGGTGTGTAATGCGGTATGCATTATAAACTCTTATTCCCATAATTTCTAAATGCTTTGCAAAAAAACTATCTCTAGACCTATTAATAACTATCTGAGGCAAAGATTTCTTTCCCTCATAAGCGATTGATAGCACATTTTCTTCCATACCTAAAGCTATTTTTTCTCTTAAAACAAGCTTTAAGTTTATCTCAGATGCTTTGGCATAAGTGATTAACGCATTGATAAAGTAGCTATTTTTAATAGTATCTTCTGTATTATAAACAAGCCATCCTTGTATCATTGTCTCATTTCCTTTAAAATATGTCTTAAAATATATTCAGCTACATTAATCCCTGTACAGATCTGTATATTTTTAATATGTGCATTAGAATTAACTTCGCATAATAGGGGCTCATCATCTTTTCCAAAAAGAAGATCTACTCCGGCAAAATCAGCTCCTATTATTTTACATACACTACGAGCAAGTGCTTCAAATGCCTTAGGTGGATTGTAGTTTTGCATCTGTCCCCCATTTGTAACATTAGCCCTAAAATCTATATCTGAGGTACGCAGCATCCCAGCAACTACGCGACTGCCTACTACATTAAGTCTTACATCTCGCCCCTTACTACTTGATACAAATTCTTGGTAAATATGAGGAATGCTAATTAATTGTCTGCGCTTCATAATAAGCTCCTCTCTGTTTTGAACTAAATAAACCTGTTCACCAAATGATCCATAACTTTCTTTAATAACGATCGGATAAGTCAGTTCATTTTCTACAGCATCTATATAATGCTCTGAATCTTCTTCAAATCCTTTGAAAACCAGAGGTGCAATAATTGTCTTTGGCATGTTAATGCCCTGGCTTGCTAACACCTGAAAAGTTTGAGATTTATCATCACATATACCTATTACCCTTGAACTATTAAATACTCTAATGCCCATTTGCTCTAACTGATAAGCAAGCCTTATATCTTTATCTAAATAAAGTACAAAATCAGGCAGCTGCATTATTTTCTTTCCATGTATAAAGCATGTACTGCGTTCTATTCCCATTAATAACTCATTATTTAAAACAAGTTCTAAACTCATCCCCAGTGTCAAAGCGCATGCCTTATATAAGTCAATAATCTCCATAAATTTAGAAGTCTTAAGATATCCATTCGAAACTATCCAGCCTCTTAACTTGTCCATAGTTCACGCTCCTTTTACCCGACTATTATAACACTGATTATCTTAAATACATACTCTCATTAATTATTTTCAACATCATCCCCTTTGTTAGTCTCTCTTATAAAAGTATAGGCTGTAGAAAGAGTTGCAATAAATACGCAACTTTTCTTACAGCCTATACTTTTATATTTTTTTAATAGAACATTATTCCTGCAAACTATCCACTTCTTCTAAATCCTCTATTTGCTCAAGTTCTCCTGGTACTTCTTCTGTTTGAGATACTATTACTTCATCTTCTTCTTCTACTTCTTGTATGCTTACTGGCATTTCTTCAACTTCCGCTTGTTCTATTTCTTCTATTTCTTCTAGCTCCTCTATTTCTGGAAGCATTTCTTCTGACTCTATCTCTTCTATTTCAAGCGGAGCTTCCTCAACTTCTGCTTCTTCTATTTCTGGATATATTTCTTCAAGCCCTAGTTCTTGAAAAACTTGCTCAGCTTCAGTTTCTTGTATGTTACCCATTGCTTTTGTGTCCACCTCTTCTTCACTTGTTATACACTTCGAACTTTTTGCACATGATCCAAATAATACGATACCAACTATAATAATAATAACAGCAATAATAAATACGATTATTACTTGACTCGTCATTTTATTCTCCCCCTTAAATAGTTTCATACTAATACATATTCATAAGTATAGGAGTTATATGACATAATCCTCATAAACGTCTCTTAGTTTTTTGAATGCTGTTTTGAATAAGAACATCCACAATAATCCTGTCTATAAAGATTATAGGTACGGCTAAGCTCTGTTGAACGTTTATAGCCTTCTCTTTTTTTAAAGTCTGAACAAAGATAGGCTATCCCGTATACTTCTTGCAATTTCTCTCCTATTTCATTAAGCTTATTGACATTTTTAAGAGGGCTTATTGTTAGGGTAGTGGCAAAATAATCAAACTTTAAGCGCTCTGCCGTCTCTGCTGTTTTTTGAAGGCGCATCTGATAGCATAAGAAACATCTTGAACCGCCTTCTTTTTCAGCTGCCAAAGGACTTGCCATCTCAGTATACACCTCGGTATCATAGGCGCCTTCAATGAATTTAACAGGATACTTAGTAGACATTTTATCAATTAAATCTTTTTGTTCCTTGGCTCTTTTAACATATTCTTCTGTTTCATCGATATTAGGGTTATAATAAAATACTGTTATATAAAAGTAATCAGATAAATAGGCTATTACGTAACTGCTGCAAGGTGCACAACAGGAGTGCAGCAAAAGTGTAGGAACTCTCTGTGACATTTTTAACTGTTCTAAAGTTACATCTAATATTTTTTGATAATTTATTTTGTTCATTAGCCTCTCCTATTAGCTGGTTGAATCTCACCTGTCTTTATAGCGTGTTTACCTTGTATATATTGGATTAATTTTTTAAAAACAGGATCATCTGTATCCATCTGGTAAGCTTTTAAAATATCTGATTTTGCTTCTTCAGTATTGCCAAGATTGTAATAGGCTATCCCTCTTTCTGCAATGGCCTGTGTATCATTTGGATTGCTGGCAATATACTTATTCAAATAGCTTATACATTGATTATAATTTTCTTTAAGACCATATAAAAGACCTAAACAATAATAAGCTTCATTATGATTTTTTTCAAGCATAATAATCTTTTTATAAACTTCTAAAGCCTCATCATACATCTTAAGGCTTAGCAAAATACTCCCTTTACATTCATAGGCCATTACTAGGTCAGGTTCAAGCGCAATCGCTTTATTAAAGCATCTAATAGCTTTACCATACAAGTCTTTCGCTAAAAACGTATCTGCTTTTGAAAAATACATTTCATAATCCGGAAAAGTTAAAACAGACTGAGCCGTTAAGTCCTTCTCATTTAAAAGGGTATTAAACTTTTCTCCTTGATAGTTATGAATATACATTGTTATATCTTTAAGTAACTGTATATCGTCTGTAAACCACAGGGGTTCTGCTAAATTTTTTACATCCAGCAGTCTAAGTTCTGGAGGAAGCAGTGTACTCTCCTTAGCTTTAGCTAGAATACTATACCGCATCTCTATCCTGTCACTGTCTAATGTAAGTACTTCTTTTTTATGGCGATAGACCTTAGCATTTTTATACCATCCAATAACTTTGTTTTCATCTTCATTATTTTTTGAAGTCCATACTACGAGCACATCCTCAGCCACTTCATCCTCAGCCAAAATTCCATCTAAGTTTTCTATAGGTATGTACGCGAGTCCATCTCCATACCCATAATAATACCCATTAATATTTTGGAAGTTATAGCCGCTTAAAGGCGTAATTTTTTCTTCATCCCCTTCTCCTGTATAGTATTTCATCCATGGAATAGTTATAAATAATATTTTCATCTGTTGATTCCCTTCTACTCTCTTTTTTATTTAAAAGGATTTTGTATGACTCTGTAAATCTTTTAAAATAGTTGTAAAAGATTCATCATCATGGTCAAAAGTCTTTGAAAGTGCTTGTATAAGCATAATAAGTGCTTCTTTTGTAAAATGCTTATTGTAGTATGCTATCCCCACAATGTGTAACTTAATAAGCCTGTAGTACAAACTCATTCGCTTAAAACTTTCAATTGGATGCTTGTGATCAAGCGGCATACATCTTTCAAAAGCATAATTTACAAAGTAATTTTCCAACATATAGCCATGCGTTATTATAAATGATTCATAATATTGCTTACAGCTTGTCTCGTAAAGGATACCCGCTTGCTTTAAATCATCACCTTTAATTGATAATCCTAAAAATGTCTCTTCCAAACATTGCCTATACCTGCTAGACTTTATCTTTTTCTTTATGCTAAAAGACTGAAGTGCTTTTATGAGATGAATAGTTTCTTTTACGTCATCTGCATAAGATTTTATATTACTAGTATTCTTATTCTTAGCAACCATTTCATTGTAGCTCCCGATAAGCTCCGGAATCTTTTTAAAAGAAGCATGGGCGATATGTTTTTCTAAATCTCCCATTAAAGAGCCAATACGTTTTATTCTATTTTCTATCAGCTCATTTCTATTTTGTAAAATACTTATAATTACTGCTCGCAGCTCATAAAAATAATCCTGCCACTTTGTAGGTTTAAGCCTATTAATCCTAAGATCTGCACTTATTACATTTACATTCGCTAATACATCTAAATTTTGAAAAGCAAGTGGTTCTTTACTCAGCAGCACTTGCCTTGCGGCTTCTGGACAAGAACAAATCAATGAACATTCTAAAGTATTATTGATACGATTGATAGTTCTTGGATAAAGGGTACATGTATAGCTTAAATAATCTTTGCCTAGTGTACTATAAATATCACATAATCCTTCCTGAGACAAAAATGCACATCTGCCGTTTTTAAGTTTAATCTTAGCTGCATGCTCATAAGTAGGATTTGAACGTTTTTGAACAATTTCCCGCTCTAATCTCCCTTTAATCCGCTTATCCTTTACTTTCATATATTTTTTATAAGTTTCTTCATCTATAGGGATATGCCACCCTACGCAGCAGCTATCTTCACACGCCCCTCCTATACATGTAAAATTTTTTATATAGTGAGGCGCTATTATTTTTTCATATTTTTTATTCACAATTGTCTATACTCCTCATATTATGGTTAATTCTATTCTAATACTAACCTATCTTTATGTCTAGTTCCTCTCATTTGTCACACCCTGCTTCTTTTATATGCAAAATATTTTATTTGTTAATTTTTTAATTTAATGTTTTCTTTTTTGTCATTTAAAGTTATAATAACCCATGAGAAGAGAAATAATATAAAACGGAGGTACATTATGTTAGTTTCAGCTAAAGAAATGCTAAATAAAGCACGAGAAGGAAAATATGCGGTTGGCCAATTCAACATCAATAACTTAGAGTGGACAAAAGCTGTTTTATTAACTGCACAGGAAAATAACTCTCCAGTCATCTTAGGGGTATCTGAGGGTGCCGGCAAATACATGGGTGGCTATAAAACGATTGTTGGCATGGTAAATGGTATGATCGAAGAATTAAATATCACTGTGCCTGTTGCCTTACATTTAGACCACGGTAGTTATGAAGGTGCTTTAAAAGTAATTGAAGCAGGTTTTTCTTCAGTTATGTTTGATGGTTCTCATTATTCAATAGATGAGAATATCGAAAAAACAAAAGAGATTATTAAGATCACAGAAGAAAAAGGTCTTTCATTAGAAGCTGAAGTTGGTTCTATTGGCGGGGAAGAAGATGGTGTTGTTGGTGCTGGTGAAATCGCTGATGCTGCTGAGTGTAAATTAATTGCAGATTTAGGCGTAACTATGTTAGCTGCTGGTATCGGTAATATTCATGGTAAATACCCTGAAAATTGGAAAGGCTTAGACTTCACTGCTCTAGCTGCAATTAAAAATGCTACAGGCGATGTACCTTTAGTTTTACATGGTGGAACTGGTATTCCTGAAGATATGATTAAAGAAGCAATTTCTTTAGGGGTTGCAAAAATAAACGTAAATACTGAATGTCAATTATCCTTCGCAGAAGGAGTTCGTAAATATATTGAAGCCGGCAAAGATTTACAAGGTAAAGGGTTTGACCCTCGTAAACTACTGGCTCCAGGCTTTGAAGCAATCAAAGCTACAGTAAAAGAAAAAATGGAATTGTTCGGTTCTGTAAATCAAGCTTAACATTTATAGAAAACTCCCTGTATACGAAATATATCAGGGAGTTTTTTTATGTCTTAGCTTCATAATTGGAAAATTTTTTTATATAATAGGTGAAAAATTCCAGAATAATAAAATTGAAACTGCACATATTAATATCAAGGCAAGTATAAAGTATTTAATTCTTACTAAGCATTAAATATTCTATACTTCCTAAAATATAACGACCTAAGAGGGGGATAATTATGTCAAGTAAAAATAATAGTGCTTTCGAATCAATGAAATACGAAGTTGCAAAAGAAGTTGGAGTACCTTTAAAACAGGGCTACAATGGAGATCTTACAGCTCGTGAAGCTGGTAGAATCGGTGGAACAATTGTGCAAAAAGTATTTCAAAACTACAAAGGCTCATCTCAACAATAATTAAAAGTTAGAGCCAGAAACAAAAACAAGAGCAATTTATTGCTCTTGTTTTTGTTTTAACCTTTATATATTATACAATACGGTTTCTTATTTCGTTTCTATAGTAAGCCTCAATATTTTTTACTATTTCTGCAATAAGCGTTTTTCTAGCCTCTACACTGGCCCATCCAATATGTGGTGTAATCAGAAGCTTTGTCTTATCTTCAACAGTAAATAAAGGATTATCTTTATCAATAGGTTCTTTTTCTAATACATCAACTCCTGCTGCTGCAATCTTATTTTCATTAAGGGCTCTAGCTAAATCTGCTTCATCAACAATTGAGCCTCTTCCTAAATTAAGCAGTATAGCCTCTTTTTTCATCTGAATAAGCTCTTTATAACTAATGAGCCCCCTTGTTGCATCGTTAAGCGGTGCATGAATCGAAACAATGTCACTGGTTGATAGAAGTGTATCTAGATCTACTCTTTTATAGCAGCTACTATTATTGCTACCTGATGTGGAATAGTAAATAACCTGTGCCCCAAAAGCATCTGCAATTTTAGCAACTTCTTTGCCTATAGCCCCCATACCAATAATCCCAATCGTCTTATCCGCTAACTCATGAAAAGGCCATGCAATAAAGGCAAAAGTTTCACTTTCTGTATAGTGTTTACTCTTTACATAATCATCATATACCCTTAGATGTTCAAGTAAATAAAAAAGCATTGCAAATGTATGCTGCGCAACACTCTTGGTAGAATATCCAGCGACATTGACAACCCCTATACCCGCTTTCCTCGCATAATCAATATCAATATTATTATACCCTGTAGCTGTTAAGGCAATTAATTTAAGCTGCTTCGCATTTTTAAGATTTTCTTCATTTAATATAACTTTATTTGTAATGATAACCTCTACATCTTCAATGCGTTCTTCCACCTGCTCATTGGCGGTTAGATCATATACCACGAGTTCTCCACAGGCTCTAATGGGATCTACAGTTATATCTTTTCCAAGAGTTAAAGCATCTAATATACAAATTTTCATTTCATTTCTCCTTTATCTATGTAGGCTTCTTTTTCTTCCCCACAAGAAAGTGTACAAAAACGCACACACTTGTGAAACAGGAAAGTTTGGTCCCCTGCAAGCAAGACGCACTTTCCTATTTCATTAAAAAGGGTAGGCGTAAAACCGCCTTTTTATATTCTTACCAAACTTTTTTTGCTAAAATGCCCACTCTCCATCTTTAATCAGGTAAAATGTCTCTGCTGATTCTGTAGTTGCTTCTATAGTCATCTCTTTACAGCCTACCATAAAATCCTGATGAATAATAGAAGTATTGGCCCCTTTACTTTCTAATGTTTCTTTATCCATAGTCGCCCCATCTTTTATATTAATAGGATAGCTGCTTCCTATTGCAAAATGGCAAGAAGCATTTTCATCAAATAGGGTATTAAAGAAAATAGTCTGAGAAGCTGATACCGGGGAACTATGTGGTACAATAGCAACTTCTCCAAGATAACAAGCCCCTTCATCTGTTTCAATAAGCTTCTTTAACATTTCTTCACCTTTTTTGGCAGTGCACTTAACAATTTTTCCTTTTTTAAAATGCAATGTAAAATCTTCTATAAGATTGCCTCCGTAGTTAAGTGGTTTTGTAGAAGTCAACATACCCTCTACGCCATATTTATACGGCATAGTAAAAATTTCTTCTGTTGGCATATTGGCCACGAAGTAGGTTCCCTTCGTACTATATTCACCACCTCCAAGCCATATATGATCTTTGGGAAGTTCTACTGTAAGGTCAGTCCCAGGCGCATTATATTTTAATCTTTGTATTTTTTTGTTATTTAATACCTCACACTTAATGGCTAATGCTTCTGTATGCTCTTGCCATGCTCTTACAGGATCTTCTTCATAAATACGGGTTACTTCAAAAATCTTTTCCCATAACAGCCTGACACCTTCTTCAGCATCAACATGAGGAAACAGTTTTTTACTCCAGTCTAATGTCGGTATAGACACCACACACCAAGTTACATCAGAGTTACTGATATATCTTTTATAAGTTTCTAGTGCCTTGCCAGCCGCTTTTTGAAAAACAGCAATTTTATCTGGCGAAACATCTTTTAAAATGTCTGGATTACCTGCACTAATACTAATAAAAGCAGCGCCTCTTTCGGCAAGCTCGTTATAGCCATTTGCGATCCAAGATGGATATTCACTCAAGGTCTCATTAGAAGCATAGGAGTAAGTCATTCTTGTCAATTCTTCATCGTTATATTCTATATAAACTCTTTTTGCTCCGGCCTCATAAGCGTATTGTGTCAGTTCTCTTGCAAAAGGTGCTCCCTCAATAGGGCATCTTATCATAAGCTCCTGATCCTTTTGTATATTGACACCTATTTCCACAATAAGCTTAGCATATTTTTTTAGATTCTCTTCAAAGTTCATTTTTTTATCCTTTCTTATCATTTCTTTTTATTTAGCAATAAATTGATTTAATTTTTCATCATAGCTATAACCTATCTTTTCTAATGTGGTTATAATAGCATCGCTCTTTTTATTATACGTCAAACAAAGGTCTTCTAAACTTTCTGCTTCATCTCGTAGTTTCATGTTCACTATACTTAGTAATAAATAAGGGTCTTTAGTTTCTAACATATATTTTCCTCTCTTACCATGTTTTACTATCCTTACTTTGCTCTATATTTATTATATAAACTCAGGTAATTTTTGTAAACTTTTATTGCTGTAAAAAAAGCCGTACGTATTACGGCTTTTAATTTTTAGTCCCTAGCTTCATATAGGATTTAACTTTATTACTAATATTTTGAGAGACATGTGCTCTCTCCTCACTCGGAAGAGTTATAGTAACTTTTGTGCCTTCCCCTTCTATACTATCTATATCAATTCTTCCTTTATGAAATGAAACGATTGATTTGACAATAGTAAGTCCTAAACCGCTGCCTTCATATTTTTCCCGGCTTTTATCCCCTCTGTACATTCTTTCAAAAATATAGGGTAAATCCTCCTTTGCTATACCTAACCCCGTATCTTGTATAATAATACTACACTCTTTAGGTTTAACTGCTGTGGTAACTGTAATTTCACCCTTCATATCCGTAAATTTAAATGCATTCGAAAGAATATTCATCCATAATTGTTTAAGTGAATCTTTATCTCCCAATATTCTCACATGCTGTGTTTCACTATCTTTAAGTACATATTTGATTTTCTTTTCTTGAGCTAATATCTTAAAAGCATCAAAAACATCTTTTAAACTTTCATTTAAAATGAGTGGCTCCATAGCCATACTCATCACACGTTCTTCTACATTTTTTAAGCTATCAAGATTGCTAAGAAGTTTTCCAAAACGCACCACTTCTTTGTGAAGAATCTGCATTTGCTCTTCATCTATTGGATAAAACCCATCGATCATAGCCTCTAGATTGCTTTGCAGAATATGCAGAGGTGTTCTGATTTCATGAGATACATCTGATATAAGTTTTTTTCTGATACAATCTTGCTTTTCCAGCCTTTCTGCCAGATGGTTCATACTATATCTTAAAGTTTCTATCTCTTTAATCTTACTTTTGCAGTCATATCTAGCCGTAAGCTTACCCTCAGCCAAATCAATTGAAGTTTTAGCTATACCATAAATATGATGGGTAAATAATCTAGATATATAGAGTCCTGCAACAACAAAGCATCCAAGTATCGTTGTACTGCACAATAATATAGTTTCATTAACATCCCTTTGAAACTTCAAATCATTACCTGATAAAAGCGTAGAGGCAAAATAACCAATTCGGGCATATCCAATCAATACACCTTGCTTACTATATATAGGTCTATCCTCAAAGCGGTACGGCATCGCAGCACTAAAACCTAAGTACCGATTGTCTTTGTTTCTTATCTTATCTAAGAGCTGTTCTTGTGTGGTTCCCCATATTAATTCTTTATCCGGGGTCAGTACAGAAACTGCAAAATTCCCCATATAAGTTTCAACAGTAAGTTCTTCTCTTAGATTATGATTCCACCTATCATTTTCGTATAAATCAGCCAGTAGTTTTACAATTACATCGCCAGCATGCTTAATATTTGTTTCAACATAAAGCTCAAAATGTCTTTTGATTGCAATATTAACAGCTAAAGAGATTGAAACAATAATAAGTACCCCTATTCCAAGCAAAATGCCGAATAGTTGTTTACGAATAGGAATCATACAAGATCTCCTTCAAATTTATACCCTATTCCCGTTACTGTTTTAATAAACTTCGGACTCTTAGTATCTTCTTCTATCTTTTTTCTAAGGTTTTTAATGTGCACGTCAACAGTACGATCAAAACCATCAAAATCTATCCCCATAACCGCTTCTATCAGTTGATCTCTGCTAAAGACTCTGCCTGGTGAACAAGCAAGCTGATAAAGTATTTCAAATTCATTCGGAGTAAGCGTCACCTCTATATTATTAACTTTTACAATATGTTCCTCTAAATTAATCTTTAGCTGTCCTTTATTAAATACCAGCGTATCCCTGTTTTCTTCTCTTTGTTTACGCATATCAAGCGCTTTTACTCTTGCAACCACTTCTCTTGGACTGACAGGTTTAACAAGATATTCATCAGCCCCTAGATCAAACCCTTCTATTTTATGATCTAGATTACCTTTTGCAGTGATCATGAAAACATAGGTATTGGATACTTGCCTTATTTCTTTACAAATATCTTCTCCTTGTATATCTGGCAACATTAAATCCAATAAAACGATATCTATTTTTTGATGATAAAATACATCTAAGCCTTCTTGCCCCGTATAACATGTATAGACAGTATAACCTTCTTTTTCAAGGTATTTTGTCATGATATCTGCTACTCTTACTTCATCTTCAATGATTAGAACATTCATAAATTCACCCTTTCGCATTTATATTACGTCTTTTTCTCTTAAATTATTATTTATCTGTATTTCTATTATAAAGTATGTATATGAAGAAAGTTAAAAGTTTCTTATAAATATAACAACTTATTTTATCCAAGTATTAATTGTTGATAATTTTCACTTTTTACTTTACAATAGTAAATATATTGGAAGGGGGCGTTAAAATGAAATATTCATTTGATGATAAAGAGCATCTAATAGATTTTATATGTACTGAAATAATTACTACAGCCGAGGCAACTAGTATTCTTAATTGTTCGAGACAGTATCTTGATGAATTGGTAAGCAAAGGTAAAATTACCCCCATTAAAACGATCAACCGCGTAAGACTTTACTGGAAAAATGATATTATGACTTTACTGAATAAAAAAAATGCAACCGAAAAATCGTAACTAAAAAAGCTAGCCTCTATTGAAAGAAGCTAGCTATTTCTGATTCCTCTAAAGTTTCTTTTTCGAGTAAAGATTCTGCTAGGTTACTTAAGATTGAATGATTTTCATTAATAATCTTTTTGGTATCCTCGTAGAGTTCTTTTATCTTGCCTGAACATTTCTCTAATATCATTTGATTGTCTACTCTATCCTGCCCCATAATAATCCCAAGATTAATAAGGCCAAGTTCTTCATCCATACCATACTTCATAATATAGCTTTTGATATATTCACTTGCTTTTTCTATATCGTTACTTGCGCCTGTTGTAACATTATCCATTCCAAATACAATCTCTTCTGCTGCCCTTCCCGCTAAACATATTTTAATTTGATTTAAAATTTCTTTTTTAGTGAGATACATTTTATCCTTTGGAATATTCATGCTAAAACCACCAGCACCTTTGGTACTAGGAATAATGGTTACTTTAGTTACACTATTATCTGGTGCCACAAGCTTGGTAACAAGTGCATGCCCAGCTTCATGAAAGGCCGTTATTTTTCTATCTAAATGTGTAATAGAACTTCTGTCTTTTTTTTCTTTTCCTGCAATAACCGTATAAAAAGCAACTTGAACATCTTGTTTAGTAATAACAGCTATATTATTTCTTGCTGCTGATATAGCCGCTTCGTTTAAAAGATTTTCAATCATAGCTCCTGTAAAATAAACTGTTTGTTTAGCAAGATCAGTACTATTTACATCATCTGCTACAGGTTTATTATTAAGATATAGTTTAATAATCTGTTCTCTTGCATTAATATCCGGGTAGCCTACTTCAATATGCCTGTCAAATCGTCCTGGTCTAAGCAGGGCATCATCTAACATATCAAGTCTATTTGTTGCAGCAATAATGATAATCCCCTCATCATCTTTAAACCCAGACATTTCTGTCAGCAGTGCATTGAGTGTTTGATCTTTTTCATCATTACTATTTGCGGCATTATGACTTCTCTTTTTCCCAATTGCGTCAATTTCATCAATGAAAATAACAGCTTTTTTATGCTTTCTTGCCTCAGCAAATATTTCTCTTACCCTGCCTGCGCCTACCCCAACATATAATTGTACAAAATCTGAGCCGCTCACCGAAAAGAAAGCTACATCAGCTTCTTTCGCAATAGCCTTTGCCATAAGCGTTTTCCCTGTTCCTGGAGGGCCATAAAGAATAATACCTTTTGGCATTCTTGCACCCATTTTAACATATTTATCTGGTTCTTTGATAAAATCTATAACATCCTGAACCTGTTCTTTAGCTTCTATATTTCCAGCTATACTTGAAAAATTTTGAGTAAGCGTATCTGCTTCTACAGGTTTCGCACTAAGGCTCATCATACTTCCGCCACCATGCTTTTTAGCACTTTTAAATATAAAAACAAATAGCCCTACAAATAACAACATGCTTGAAAAATATTGCAGCATATACATATTGCTGCCAGTATTCTCGGATACTTTAATTTCATGTAATAACAGCTTTTCCTTAAGGCCTTCTGTCCTTGGGTTGTCCGTAATATATTTGGTATCATCACCTATACGTTTAAATCTAAGTTTAGCCTCATTACCTATTTGTACTTCTTCAATTTGTTTTTCATTTACTAAAGTTAAAAATTTTGTATATTCAACATCAACTTGACTATTATGCTTGTTTGTATAAATCCCAATAACCACTGCCACTGCTAGTACACCAACTATGCAGTATTTAATATATTTATTTTTAGTCATCCCACAACCTCCATTAGATAGCTCTCCATTTTATAATAGGGGGTATCCCTCAACTGCATTATACTTTACATAAGTACATTTATGCATTAGTGAGTATATGGTAATAAGTTTAAAGGACAAAAAAAAGTGGAGAAAGACGACGGGTCTTTCTCCATGAGAGAAGGTATTTTATTCTAGGGGTAGCAAATAATTTCATATTTGCCGTAACATCTGGGGGAAGTTACAAACATATTATAACAAGTATTTCACTTGAAGTATGCCCTATTTTTTTTTATTTTCAAATGATATTTTGTTCATTATGCTAATAGCGTTTTTTTGTTTGGTAATAAAGAAAATAGATATTCTTCTTAAAGAATTAGCTTTTGTATATATTGCTTAAACCTTTTTAGTTTTTAATAAACAAGATTTTTTTTTCTACATTTTATACATTTTTTATAAAAAAACACCTATTTTTTTATAAAAAATTTGTTAGATTATGACGGTTTATCTACCTATAACATTTTTTGCCCCAGAATACATACCAACAGAGCTTAATCCCATGTAAATACCCTTTAAAACACCTTGCTTAATGTCTCCACTCCCTAGATAGATACCTCCGAGTATAATACCTATAGCAACAGCTACGAGTGGGCAGAATCTTTTTGGCAAGCCTACATTTTTTAAAACCTCTACTACTCCAAGTATAATGGGGAGAAGCATAATACCATATGATTCAGATTCCATCATCTTCCCTTCCTTCTTTTATTAATATCTTATATATATATATATGCTTTGTCCCTATTATGTGTGTTTACTAATAAAAGAGCTGCCAAAAAGATAATCTATATTGCCACATGGCACTAGATGCTCTGCATTAATTACTCTATAATAATTTTTTTATAAGTCTCTACAGCATGCTGTAAATTACCAAACTGCTCAGTTACTTGTAAAAAGTCCCCCCTTCTGGCTGCTAGTTGTGTTTTAAATGCAATACTTTTTAGCTCATCTAATCCCATACTTTCAAACATATTTTTAATTTGCTGGATAGCCGCTTCAATCTCTATAAGATTTTTATCTTTTAATAATTTACTAAGCTGGACTAATTGACTTTCAATATTAAGCAAAGATATATCTTCAGTTCGTTTTATAACTGTTTCTTTTCTATTAGAAATGATAGTATCCATTAATACAAATAGCTTTTCCATTGTGATGGGCTTAGATATATATTCATCTATTCCCATTGCTAAAAACTTTTCGCGATCTCCTAAAAGCGCAAAGGCTGTCAAGGCAATAATAGGTGTATGTCTTGCTACACCTTCTCTTCTGCGAATCTGTTTGGTTGCTTCTATCCCATCCATTTCTGGCAGCTGAATATCCATTAAAATCACATCATAGCTATTTTTCTCATGTAAAACTAAAGCTTCACGCCCATTCCCCGCTATATCCAGAGTATATCCTCTAGATCTTAGAATACGTGCTAAAACAATTTGATTAATCCTATCATCTTCAACCAAAAGGATATGTCCTGTAGCTGTTTGTTTATACTTTTCTTTGATAGGAGACTGTTTATTATCTTTCAACTGTCCAGCATGGCATTTAGCAGTAAAGAAAAAAGTACTCCCCATACCTTTTTCACTTTTAACGCCTATTTCTCCCCCTAAAATTTCTACAATCTGCTTACTAATAACAAGTCCTAATCCACTGCCGCCGTATTGTCTTGTAAACGAACTATCTATTTGGCTAAAACTTTTAAAAAGTTTGGGTATATCTTTTGTATCTATGCCAATACCAGTATCTGCTACTTCAAATTGAAGTTCAATAGATTCCTCATTTAATGCAATACAGCTAACCTCTAATGTTATTTTTCCGGCTTCTGTAAACTTGATTGCATTACTTATCAAATTATGAAGTACTTGCTTTAACCTATGAAAGTCTCCAATTAAGTAGCGTGGTAAATCAGGACTAATATATGCTTTGAGTTCTAATTTTTTTTCTTGTACATGTTTGGTATGTGTTTTGATTACTTCATCAATTAACAACTGCATCTCAAACTGAACAGATTGTACTGAGAGTTTTCCAGCTTCTAATTTAGAAAAATCTAATATATCATTGATAAGATCTAAAAGGGAATTGACACATGTTTTTGCAGTTAACAAGTTATCTTTTTGTTCTTCCTCTAAATGAGATAGCAGTGTAAGTTCTATCATACCTGTAATACCATTTAAGGGTGTACGTATTTCATGGCTCATATTAGCCAAAAATTCACTCTTAGCTTTACTCGCAGCTTCTGCCTGTTCCCTGGCTTTCTCAAGTTCTTCCTCATGCTTTATTTGTTCTGTAACGTCTTCCATAATAATAATGATTTGCTTCTCATTTTCATCACTAATCATAACAAAACTAATTTTAAACCAGCATTTAATGTTTTGCTGGCCTTGTAAAAGCTCTAGTTCAATAACGGTCTCTTTTGTATACTCTTCTGTCATCATAATATAGTTAATAGCTTTTCTAAAATCACAAAATTTGCATTTTTTTCCCATGCCGCAGCCACGCTCATAACTTGAAATACACCGCATAGCCTCTCCAATGGTCTTACCAATCATTTGATTTTTATTAATTTGTAATATATGGCTTAGTGTAGTATTAATTCTTCTAATGATTTTGCGTTCATTAATTACAAGCATACCAAGTGGCATAAATTCAAACATCATTTCTAAATTATTTCTTTCAATTGTTAGTTGTTCTTCCATTGATTTTATTTTTGTGATATCTCTAAATACTATAACAACCCCAATAGGATTACTCATTTGATTTTTAATAACTGAAAAACTTGCTGATATATAATATCTTTTTGAGTATTTTGACAAAAGCACAGACTCTTTTGTAAGCCCTTTAACCTCATCTCCTTCAATAACCTGCTTAATAATATCTTTAACAAATATGCGTTTTGTATTATTTATAATTTTAAAAACAGCATCAATGTCTTGGTCTATAGCTTCTGCCTCATTACATTCAATGAGTTTCTTAGCTTTACTATTTATAAAATCTACTCTGCCATTCATATCCGTAGATATAACCCCATCGCCAATACAAGTCAGTGTTGCCGCCAGCCACTCTTTTTTATAATGCTCATTTTGTTCTATATTATCTGACATGTATTTCTTATCCAACGCTCTACCTCCATTAACTTATAAACTTTATCGTAACATTGTACATAGTACCTGAGCAACTTTTGGTATACCATAAACGACACTCGTTGACTCATTTTGACCTATTGTCCTGACCCCTTTTCATCTCATAGCAAGAAGCCCCTTTGCCCCATCGCATCCCATCCCTGTAAGGATAATACCGATAGCATTATCACCACGCTCTGCTTCTCTCACTATGAAGGGGGGCTGCCTCTAAGGTCAAGCTAATGCTGCTATTTTATAAGGTCATTTGCAAATAAGCAAAGTAATCATGCCTTTGCAATTACTTTATTTAGTATCTGTACTATATCATCTTCTCTAAAAGGCTTTATAATAAACGAAGCAGCTCCATTAATTATAGCATTTTTAACAAGGTGCTCTTGTCCCATTGCTGAGACTATTACAACTTTAGCCTGCTTATCATATTCTTTTATTGCAATCATAGCATCAATTCCTGACATTTCTGGCATTGTAATATCCATCGTTACTATATCCGGTTTACATTCTATGTACTTTTTAACTGCCTCTTTACCATTTTCAGCTTCTCCAACAATTTGAAAGCCACCTTTTTCTAACATAATTTTTATAGATAGACGCATAAATGCCGTATCATCAACTATAAGTACTTTTGGCATTTCCTTCACTCCTTATACCATAAATTTTAGATTACTAAAAAATTAAATTATAAATAATATATTTCGAGTTTTATTTATTTTTATATATATTATATACTATATTACGTTATATTTTTACATTTTTTGTGCGAATAGTAATGTTTTATGTATCAATAGTAATACCCTTAAAATATTCTAGCAATCTAAAAAAAAAGAAACAATTTTACTTGAATTGTTTCTTTTTTTTTTTACCTATTTAGCTTACTTTACTCTTTTCTTTATAAGATATGTCTATATCTATATTTTCTTCATTATCAAATATTAACGGCACACATATGACTACTGATTTTGATGGACTAAACTGCATGTTTTCACCAGTTAACACGGTTGGTGGTGTAATATCAATCGAAACCTTTTTTTCATAAAAGATATTTGCTGTATTTCCTAAAATCATATTACACAGTTCAGCTATAGCACTTTTTGCAATTTCGTCTAGTTCCGGTACAGGCATCCCCCCCATCATATTGGACGCTATCTTACAAGCTAATGTCTTTTTGAGCGCTATTACAACATTCCCTTGTATTTCTCCTGTCAATCCTATTAATACTACAACATTATCTCCTTTATAAGGGATGTCTTTAATATAAATTTGTCCCAAAGTTGGATGAAGCCCTGCCATTTCACGAATAACATTTTGGCTTGCTTCTATAAATGGATTAATATATTCAACATTCATCGTTTCATCTCCTTTTTATTTGTATCATTATAAAATGCTCATTACAACACACTTAAATATTTCATAGCATCTTCCATTACCCTTATATCAACTGGTTGTCTCACATATATCTCTGCCTAAGTCTCTAACGCCTCATTCATATAGTCCCTTATAAGTCCTGATCTGAAATTAAATATCATTTTAATCTTCTTAGATATAGCTTCTTTATAATTCAATATTTCATAAATCATGAAGATAGCTGTAACATCTGAATAATTCTCATAGTATGTACTTGCTTACTATAATTATAGAAAAAATTGTATATTTTTGTCAAGTTATAATTATTATATCTTATAAACTAATATTTTGTAAAACTTTATTTTTTTTTATATTTATCTGACATATTTATAGAGTTTATAGATGCTGACATTATGTTATTTTAAGAATATTTTAGTTGATCACACCATAATAAAAAATCCCTCTAGCCGGTTAGGCTTAAAGGGATAAAGTTTAAGAACATTATTTTTGACCCATAAATTTTGCAAGATCAGCTTTTGCATCTCCACTTATCAACTGAAGATTAAAATTATCCTGGAGAACGCTTAGTACCCCCGGGGTTATAAATTTAGGTGCACTTGGACCTACATGAATATTCTTAACGCCAAGGCTGAATAACCCAAGAAGTATAGCTACTGCCTTTTGCTCAAACCATGACAAGATAATGCTTAATGGCAAGTCATTTACTGTACAGTCAAAGGCTTCTGCAAGAGCCAATGCTATTTTAACTGCTGAACCTGAGTTATTACATTGCCCAAGGTCAATATACCTTGGAATATCTGTTCCTGGCACTGTTCCGTAGTCTACATCATTGAATCTAAACTTTCCACACGATGTTGTTAAGAGTACCGCTTCCTTTGGAAGTGCTAATGCCAAATCTCTATAGTAATCTCTTCCCTTAGTCGGCGCATCACACCCAGCTATAACGAAGAATCTTTTGATTTTTCCTGCTTTAACCGCTTCAATGATTTCTGGTGCTATATTAAGTACTGTATTATGATGAAAACCCGTCATAACGGTCTTGTCAGATTCCTTATTTATAACTTTTAAAGCTAATGCCTTTGCTATCATTGGACTAAAATCATCATTAACTATCTTTGGAATATCTTGAAGTCCTGCTATCCCATAAGTCCAGAATCTATCTCCGTAAGTCCCATTTGTTATTGGCATTAAGCAATTTGTTGTTCCGAGAATTGCACCTGGAAATTCTTCAAAAAGTTTTCTTTGATCATACCACGCTTTGCCAACATTTCCTTTTAAGTGAGCATATTTTTTTAGTTCTGGATAGCCGTGAGCTGGAAGCATTTCTGAATGGGTATAGATGTTAATGCCTTTTCCCTCTGTCTGTTTTAATAATTCTTCCAGCGCATATAAATTGTGGCCGGTTACAAGTATACAGTGCCCTTCGATCTTATCTTGTGATATTTTAACCGGTGTGGGAATACCTAATTTTGAAGTATGAGCTCTATCAAGTGTATCCATTATTTTAACAGTCGCTTCACCAACTTTTAATGCCATAGCTATATTTTCTTCAAGACTAAAGTTTGAATTTGTAAGCGTAGTATAAAGCGCTTCATGGGTTAAGTTATTTACTTCCTCATCAGAAACACCTAGTTCTCTTGCATGAGTTGAATATGCTGCTACACCCTTAAGACCTAATATCATAATATCTTGCAAACTTGCTATATCTGGATTTTTGCCACATACTCCAAACTTTGTACACCCTTTTATTGGTGTTTGCTCACATTGGTAGCAAAACATTGGATTGGGCTCCATTTTAGTTTCTTCTTTCATTTTGTCATTACTTTTAAACAATCCGAACATTATTCATTTCTCCTTTTTATTTAAAATATTTTATATAAGCATATTTATTGGCTGCTTTCAAATTCATTGGCTTATACCAGTCTGCTAATTACTAATCCATGTTACTAAAAAACATGGATCAATTCAGTACCCACTGTTACATTTTTTAAAGTTTTTATGCTTATTAAATATGCGGATATTTTATACTTTACAAAATAAAATGAATAATTAAACTTTTTTCAAAAGAAAAAAATATGTCAGTTTATAAGTGATAAATACGAATTAAACCTATGAATAAATAATTTACTATCCATCTGCAATGGTTTAATTTAGGAATAACCATAGGATAATAAAGATATATAAGAGGAGATTATATTATGCGCGTGACATTTATGGATAAGAATTTTGAGATTTTATTAAAAACACAAACGAATAAACTTATTAGTTCTTGTGAGATTTCTGAAGTTGACTGGGAAGTTCTATTTGTCCAAGAGGAATATCGTGGTGCATTTGGATGTTCTAATGATGTTCGATCATTACAGCTCTACGCTGAAAAAAAGAGTGTTATATTCATTTCACTAAAAGAAAGTATACACTCTCTTCTTTGGCTATTTGTTAAAGAAACAGCTCATTTATTTAATGGCTGTAAAGGAATGAGTAATAATCTTATTGGATGTATTCTCGCAACCATCACTATCGGCCATGACTATGGTGATGAGTGGTTCTATGAAAAAGCAAAAAAGTTAGCAGTCTAGCCGGTATGATGGTGATACATAAATTTAGTATCTACAAGAATGGATTTTGGTAACTCAGTAATAGCTATATAACGTTCTGAATATAATATAATGTTATGCAGAGTATAGTGATCCTATCGCTTGTAAAAGGAAGTGTATAATGAAAATTATTGTTCAGAATGATGAAAAAATAGATAACTACTTAGTACAAATCATAAAAGATTTGGATTACCTTAGTCCAAAGTATAAAATTATAAATATTAAAAAGAATGACCTAATAGGGTTGAGCAAAATTTTACAGTATATTGAAGCTAATTTTACGATTGAATTATGTCAAATGGAATGCTTGGATCAGACAATTCTAAGTCATAATTTTTTTTTAATCACAATAGGTTCAAAAAATGAAGATAACCGGATAGATGCCCGCTATAATATGTTAACACATACCTTAGAAAAGTCTAACAACTCTATAGCATTCAATGAATATCAATGGATACACTGCTATTCTCGTGATGATAAAATAGAGGCTTCTGAGTATATAAAGTGTATACGTTATTTTATGAGTTTTCTTAGTTATGTACATAAGCCTACTATCATTTATGCTAACATTTTTGTTCCACAGGAAGTATTTCGTTATAGAACTTTAACCTATAAAATTATTAGTAGTTATATAGATAACTTAAATGGCGTATTTATTGCTAAAGCAGATCATACGAATGCTTATAGACACTATGCACTATGCGAACAAGCCTTTGAGTTTTATTCAGATAAAACCCTTTATCTGCAATCATCTATAAATGATGCCATAAAAAAAGTAATACCATTCCTACATGCTTCACCACCCCTGAATGAACCTGAACATACCGATGAAAACCCTAGACAACCTAATTCATTATATGCAAATAATGTTTTTTATCAGTCTATCCCTCTCGATCAAGAGATTTATGTCCCGCTTAGCATTATGAGTTTTAGAGATCCTTCATATTATCGTTCATTAGGTCTTAAATATATCTCATTAATAGGTAATTATGGCGTGTTATATGCTAGCAGAAGGCAATTTGATGCACTTAGTGAAGTCCTCCGATCAGATGTTGCCCATCCATACTACAACCCTGTTTTGAGCCATCAGTTCTGTCATAAGGATGTTATCAATGATAATTTTTCCTATCATCTTACATCAGTGTCTCCTAAATATAAAGGAGAAGGGATATACATAGGAGTGATTTCAGCAGATCCTATTGACTATACCAATTCTGTATTTCGCATGCAAGATGGCAAAAGTAGAATCGCTTGTATTTGGGAACAGATAAATTCAGATGAAGGCATGTATCATTTTACTGAACAAATTGATGAAGCATTAGCGAGTCCTACCCCAGATCAATTTATAAAACTCCCAGATGCTGACAGTATCTCTACAATGATTTTGGGGATTGCAGGTGGTGAAAGTTATATGCCAGACTATAGGGGGATTGCCACTGAAGCAGAGTTTGTAGTCGCTACGATTAATACTGCGCCTGAAACATATCAAAAAATATATGGAGGAACACCTGCTAAAGAAGCTGTTACGATGGCAGATATTTTAGTTGGAATCACTAAGCTTATTAACTTTGCATCTATCAAAAAAAAACCTCTTGTTTTATGTATTCCCTTTAACACCAACATTGATTCCCATGATGGCTCTCTAGTATTATCAGAAACATTAGGCATTTTAGCCACAAAAGAAGGGGTTACGATTATAGTCCCAACAGGAGAAGAAGCAGATAAGATGCATCATTATGGTGCCGAAGGCACACAACCCAGCTTTAGTACCATTGAACTACGAGTCATCCGAGAAAATCAAAATATAATTGGTATTGCCTATCAAAGATTTTCTACAGTCGTTTCAGCTTTGCTCTATCCACCTCCAGAAGTAGGTGGCGAAGCTATTGACTTAAAAATAAGAGGTGTTACCAGGTCAAAGGATTCAGTAATTTATTCTAATGGCTACAACCTCAGTCCCCTAAACGGTGCCATAAGGCTGCTATTTAGAATAGATAATCCTCACGTTGGCATATGGCGAATCGAGCTTACATTAACTACTGAAACCTCTAGTCAGATAGACTTATGGATCTCACAGCAAGAACTTAATAAGTATGTGACACTTACTCCTAGCAGCCCTCTAATAACAATAGGCTCTTTAGGAAATATTAGGAACCTCATAACTGTAGGGGGCTATGACGCAGATAACATGGTCGTTCTAAGAAGTTCTGGCCGAGGCTATAGCTGGGATAATAGAGTCGAACCTAATTTTGTCACCCATGCAGCTAATATCACCGCACCTTGTCAGATAGGGGAATGGGTGAATGTAACAGGGACTTTGCCAGCGGCAGGTATTATGCTAGGCGTTGTGGCTGCTATGTATAACAGATGCATTAAGGAACAAGTATCTCCTCTTCCAAATACTATGGTAATGGACACCCTTGTACTCGGTACAGTTAAGCAATTTGAAGGCATTGAGTATCCTAACCCTAGTTCTGGCTATGGTGTATTTGATTTACAAGCGCTTGATCTCCTGCTTAGCAATCCGCTTATCTTATAATACAGGGTGCCACTAGAGAAAACTTTTCTGTTTTATTTAGCCTTTTATCAGATCAATGCGTTTATAAAATTTCTATTTAGCCAATAAAAAATTCCTCTAATCACATCATTGATCAGAGGGATTTTTTATTGGTGAATAACTATGTACCCATAAAACAAACCCTTTCCCTCAACACCCACCCAAACCCCAAAAAACCATCCCCTAACTGTTCCAAAAAACAAATAAAGTCCTACTCTGGCTGCAAGTCATTTACTTTTTCAGCCCTCTCATTTACCGACTTTAATTGCAGTCAGAGGAGGACAGTTTGCTTCGCAAAAGTTTTTATGTTCTCAGGTTATGAGAAGTTTGCTCCGCAAAGGTTTACAGAATTTAAAGTGGTAGGCTCTGCCAGTTTTGCTAACGCAAAATGTCTTTAAGTATTGAAGTGACTTGATTTCAAAAACTCATTTCACTTATAAAGCTTTTCCGCAAGGAAAACTGATAGGCTCCGCCATTTCTGCTAAAGTGATTATTCCTTAAAAACTTATTTTACTATACTCAAGGAGCATATCCCCTATAAACCTTTTTCTTGAGAAAAACTACTGGGCAATCTCAGTATTAAAGAAAAAACACCTATTTAGAAGAACTAAAATAGATGTTTTCATTATTAAAAGTCTGCCCTATTCATTTCAAAAGCTGCTATAACTTCTCTTTTTATTAGAAAAGCCCTTTTCCTCAAAAACTCATTCCACTATGCTCACCGAGCATATATCCTTCATACTCTTTCTGAAAGAAAGCTACTGAGTAGTCTCCGCTCAAAGAGCATCCAGAGAATGACTTTATTTTGTTTTTTTGGATGTGGGGAAAGACTTTATTTTATGGTAATAAATACTTCGCTATGCTCAGTAGTCCTAATGGACGTTTTAATAAGTGATTACAAATTCCTTGTAAACATACTATATAAATACTAATTTGATTTTGTATTACTACGATTTGCCACAGCATAATTTATACTTTTTTTTACTTCCACAGAAACATATATCATTTCTCCCAATTTTAATTGATTTGGATGTAATGATTTCTTGTAAAATCCCTTGTATTATTTTAATATTTTTAAAAATCACTTGAAGGAGTACGGCATTATAATAATCAGTTCCCTCTTTGCCATTTAAGCATCCCATTCTTAAATTGTGATATATATCATTTCTATATATATACAACATTCTATAGTCTTTATCATTTTTTATTATATCTTGTATTCTTAACAGTAACTTATTAGTTCCTTTTACACTTCTTAAGTCTTCAAAATACTTTACATTCTCAAGATTTAAAACTACTCTCTCTTCCAATAAAATTTTACTTATCTTATCATAACAAGAATATACTCTAAAAAGAGCACTATATATTAGATATTGTTCATCTATTATTCCTTGAAAATCCATACCATAAGTACTTGTTTGATTGAAATAATAATAGTCACGATTATTAACCATATTTCCTATATCAACAACTGTTAATGACGGTGATAAAATGTAATTAAATAACGGTTAAAAAATGTGTTTTTATGATGATTGCAATCTCATAAATGGTACACTCTTTAGAAAGGAGAGTGACCAACATGAAAGGAAGTATATGGATGGAAATTAGAAGTGATCGTCAAAAGGGACTAAGCTATAAAGAAATTGCAAAAAAGTATCATATCGATCCTAGAACAGCTAAAAAATATGCTAATTCAGATAGAAAACCTGTATATCAGCTATGTGAACCGAAAAGTTCGAAATTAGATCCTTATAAATATCAGATAGATATGTGGCTAGAAGAAGCTCCTTATAGTGCAGTAAGAATTCATGAAAAACTTATTGAGCAAGGATGCGATTGCAAATACACCATTGTCCGACAATATGTTGCTACTAGAAAGTCTGATCTAAATGAAAAGGCCACTGTTCGCTTTGAAACAATGCCTGGGCTTCAAGCACAAGTTGACTGGGGATTTTTTGAAAACTATACTGTAGAACAAGATGGTCAGCAAAAGAAGCTTTATTGTTTCCTAATGATCTTGGGATATTCCAGAATACGCTATATTGAGTTTGTAACTGATATGAGCACAAATACTTTAATACGTTGTCACATTAATGCTTTCCGATATATGGGTGGTTATCCGGAAGAAATATTATATGATAATATGAAGCAAGTTGTTGTTAAAAGAGTACTAAAACAATCAGAAAGCCAGCTCAATAAACAGTTTGAAGATTTTGCAGGCTTCTACGGTTATAAACCTATATTATGCAGACCATATAGGGGACAAACTAAAGGGAAAGTAGAGCGGACGGTATCATTCGTTAGAAGCAATTTTATGATTGGTATTAAATATAGTTCGCTAGAAGACTTAAATGCACAAGCTGTCTCATGGTGTAATAAAGTAAATGCCAAAGTACATAGTACAACTAACGAAAGACCTTGTGACAGACTCTTAAAAGAGCGCCTCTCCCCTCTGAAAAGGGAATACATAATTGATAAAATTAATTTAAGAAGAGTAGAAAAAGACTGCTTCATCAGCTATGCCCAAAATAAATATTCCGTTCCAGCAGAATACGTAGGCAAGGATGTTGCAGTCATTGTACTCGATAATATGTTAGCTGCATATTTCGAGGGAAAACAAATAGCTCTACACAAATTATCTTATAATAAAAAAGAGATGTTAGTCAATAAAGACCATTATAAACCTATGCTTGTTAAACAAAGTTTTGATACCGAGAATACTTTATTTAATAAAGGGAAAATAATAGATTTTACTGTAGCAAAGCCAGATCTAAGCGTTTATGATGTGGGAATTGGTGGTGATTTTTAAGTGAGTGAAATAACTTATGAACGAATCAAGACTAACCTTCAGGCATTAAATATGAAAAACACGTTAACTATTATAGATAATTATTTGGAACAGGCAATCCATAACAAAACCAATATCGTAGATGTACTTGATCATATTTTAATGCAAGAAGCTGGGACAAAAAAGAAACGTGCAGTAGAGAGTCAAATTCAAATGTCAGGATTTCCGTTTAAAAAAACACTGGATCAATTTGATTTTTCATTTCAACCAAGTATTGATAAAAATCAAATACTAGAATTAGCTACGATGAGATTTGTAGAAAATAAAGAAAATGTTGTATTTTTAGGCACTCCAGGTGTTGGGAAAACACATTTAGCAGTTGCCTTAGGCATGATAGCTGCACAAAATAGATATTCCACTTATTATATTAATTGTCATCAACTCATCGCTCAACTTAATAAAGCCCATTTTGAAAATAGGCTTCAAGAGAGACTAAAAACTTTTGCTAAGTATAAGGTTCTGATTATTGATGAAATAGGCTACTTGCCCATGGATATACAGGGCGCAAATCTGTTTTTTCAGCTTATAGCAAAAAGATACGAAAAAAACACCACAATTTTAACATCTAACAAGGCTTTCTCTGCTTGGAATGAAGTGTTTTCAGACATAACTATAGCATCGGCAATTCTTGATCGCATACTACACCACTGTCAAGTTGTAAGTATCAAAGGAGAAAGTTATCGTCTTAAAGAAAGAAAGGAGGTAATGAAACAAAAGCAACAAATAGTTAATACTTTATTTGATAAGCAGGCTTAACTTTTACGTCATTTAGCAGCATAATTTGAACGTTATTTTCCTACAAAATTATAACGTTATTGACACCGCTCAAAGAGCATCCAGAGAATGACTTTATTTTGTTTTTTTGGATGTGGGGAAAGACTTTATTTTATGGTAATAAAACTAATTGGCCTCACTTTTAATTTCTACTTGTGGATAATAGTGTCTTAAAATCTCTCTATAAGTATAGCCTCTTGTTGCCATACCTTTGACGCCATCTTGACTCATACCGACGCCGTGACCAAAGCCTCCGCCATATAATGTAATATTATTAATATAGTTGTCGCTAGTATAGGCAATATCCATTGTAAAAAAGGCACTAGGAAGAAGGGCCATGCCTTTGACTTCTGTAGTATCTGCCCTTGTGATATTAAGACTTTGCTGATCTGTAGTAGAAAATAAACTGCGAATCAGATATTCTGTAGACACTTTAACGATCTCTTTGTCCCCTACAATGATAAGCTCCATAATATTTCCGCCTTGACCTCTTTTATTAACCTCTAAATCTTTAATATTTCCTACAGAGTCTATTTCTTTTGCTTCCCATGTCTTATCTGCAGCAAGTACTTTAACAAGACTCGGATAATTTTTACTTAGCTTTCTAATAGCTGGATTAATAAGCGCTTCTAGTTCCTTCCCCGTAAACTTAGTCTGCCATCTAAACCATGGAGAGTCCTTATCAAAAGCATCAATTTCTGAAGGTTTTAGTGTCAAAAACTTATAAACATCTTTTTCATCTGTCATATTGTTTACGAGTTTATCCCCCACATATTGCTGTCTCGAAACTAAATAAATAGGGGTGTTTGTCGGAAATGTTGCGCCGCTGGCCCATACTTCTCCAAAGTTGGCAGTGTAGCCACAAGAGGTTGCAAAAAATTTACTGCTTATGCTGCTGCCATTTGATAAGAGTACTTCTCCTTTAGTTTCCTTAGCTGCTTGGTAAGAGATCTCATTAGCCGGCACATTATTATAAACTTGTGTATTGGTTGTATCATCTACATGTGCACCATAACGCACATAGCGACTTGTTTTCTTACTGGCAAGTGCATATGTTCTTGCTGCTATAGCCTGAACCTTTGTGGCCTCTAGTCCATAGCTTGTTGGCATTTCACTTGGAATGACCGCCGCTACATAATCTTCAATATCTAATTCATTCACAATATTAAACGCTCCATCCTCTTTAGTAATTTCTATTATACCCTTATATTTAGGATTGACGCCTTGTTTTGTTAATGAAAGAATCTTCATCGTTGTATCTGCTTTAGGAATAAAACTAATAGTAGAGGCATCCTTTGACCATTCAAATGCTGCTGCATCCCATGTTTGTTCTTTATTAAGTATAGTTGTTTTCCCATTATAAACCATATCATATGCCTCTTCGCTTACCAGAAGTACATTCTCATGCCTATAATCCTCCCGCCCAGGAGCTGCTAAAACAGTACGTATATTCTCACCAATCTGATCACTTATAACTTGCACTGTGTTTACTTTATCATCTTTAAAAATATATTCTACTTCAATACCACAAGGCAGCTGTTCTAGCGTATTGAGCCCACCCCCTTGCCTTTTGTCATATACTTTAATATAATCATAAGTAAGTCTGCCTGCCTTTTTGAGTTCAATATATTCAGAGGTTACTTTAAGTAGTGTATCTGTATTTTTTTCCTGTTGTACCTCGTAACTTATAACTTTATTACCTTTGATTGTTATATTGCATATTGTTCCTTCTTCACTGGTATTAAGTACCTCATTTTCAAAAACTGCTTTTATATTGTTGACTTGTATTTCTACACTGCCATCTTCTACTTTTAAGATATAACACTGCTTAATGATACTTTCATCACTAATAATATCTGTGATACAAAGAATCTCCTTATTTCTTACAATAGCCCTTACGGTGTTATTTCTAAGAGGATCTATTATAAGTCCTTCAAATCCATATTCACCTACATCTGTAGCCACTTTCCATGCACCCAACGTTTGATTATTAGCTGGTGTTGCAATAATAACTAAGTCCATATATTCAAGGGTAATTCCTTTGCCAGTATGTTGAAGTGCATTCGTATAGATCTCTATAAATTTATTTAAACTAATACTTTTATTTAAATGCGTTGTACTTGCATCAATATTCACACCATAACCTTCCCCTAATATGGCATCGAGAAGTTCTGCCGTCTCTGAATATGTAATAGATTTTAAAGCATTCTCTTTCTTTAAATAATTAAAACTCAACTCACTTTCTAATGCATCATAATATTTGTTATACCATATTTCATCCTGTATGATATTATTATATAATATCTTATTCTCAACTAATGTATAGGCTAATATTTTGGCGATATTTGCCTGCATGCATAAACTGTTATAGGTTGGCTCTTTTGCTATACTTTGGGGAGCTTGTTTAACCTGCGGGGTACTTAAATTATTTGGGATAATGTCTTTTCCTGAGAGTATATACCACAGACCACCCAGCAATAGCAGTATCCATAGTGTTGCATAAGATTTTTTCTTTTTATAGGGTGTATATCTTTTTTTATGTCTCCTTGTATCTACCATTTCTATCATCCTCTCAAAAAAGGTGTTACTTTATATATCTATGCTGGTTTTTCCAAGTGAAGAACAGCCTTGTCATAAAATCATGGGTAATTTTATAGGGATTGGTATATACTAACTTCAAAAACTTGAGTTAAAGGAGAAGAACTATGAAATACCCAACATCTTTTGAACCTCAACATCAAAACCATCATCCTGGGTTTGAATATGAAATGAATCCTCTTCCTATTTATGATAATGAGCAGATCATCAAACAAGGAAATTTACTTGAAAACAAAGTTGCCATAATAACTGGAGGAGATAGTGGTATTGGACGAGCTGCAGCAGTTGCTTTTGCCAAACAAGGTGCTGATATTGCTGTTGTTTATTATAATGAAACTGAGGATGCAAAACAAACTCAACAAGCTATAGAAGGATATGGCCGTAAGTGCCTGCTCATTCCTGGAGATATAACTGATGCTCACTTCTGCTCTAAAATAGTAGCTGAGGTTATATCCAAGTTTGAAAAAATTGATATTCTTATTAATAATGCAGCTGTACAGTATGAAGCTACTACACTCTCTGAGATCTCTGATCAACAATTTGATAAAACTTTTAAAACAAATGTTTATGGTGCTTTTTATCTTACCAAAGCAGTGCTTCCTCATTTAAAATCAGGAGCAAGTATTATTAACACCACTTCAGTAGTTGCTTTTCACGGCAATGAAAAATTAGTGGATTATTCTATGACTAAGGGCGCATTAACAGCTTTTACCCGTTCTTTATCTATGATGCTTGCCAAATCGGGATCAGGTATACGTGTCAATGCAGTTGCCCCAGGCCCTATTTGGACACCATTTATCCCATCTAGCGCCCCTGCACAGCAAGTTGCTAAGTTTGGTAATAATACACCTCTAGGTAGAGCGGGCCAACCTGTAGAATGCAGTGGCGCCTATGTGTTTTTAGCTTCTGAAGCTGCATCTTATATAACAGGCCAGACCATTCATATCAATGGCGGTGAAATTGTAAATGCTTAGCACACAGCTATGAATCAGGTGATTTTTATTAACTAAAAAGGAGATATGACAAAACTAGTTAAACTAGTTTTGTCATATCTCCTCAATACTATATTAGTTAATCCATTTAGATATTATTATATATATTTCTTTAAAGTTTCTCTCACAGCTCCTGGGCCACTAACTAACTCTGTGAAATAATTTTCTACTACTTCTCCAAGTCCAACTTCATATAAGTTAACACCAAAGATTTTTTCATTAGAGAATATCGGCTTTAGTGCCTCTGCAAACGGACCTGTTTGACCTAACGTAATGCCATTTAAATAGGGACGAACTACGTCAAGCATAGGATCTGGACTTAACTCAAATGACTTGCCACTATCATCAACACCTAAAAGATATCGACACCATCCCGCAAGTACCAGTGGGATAAGTTTAAGATTTTTCACATCTAATCTATCGCTCTTTGCATAAGCTTTTATTGTTTCTCCAAAACGTATGGACAGCTTTTGTGAAGTATCTGTTGCAATACGTTGAGGCGTATCCGGCATGAAAGGATTAGGTACTCTTATATTGAGTACTTCATCTATAAAACTTCTTGGATCGATAATGCCAGGATTAACTACTACCGGAAGTCCTTCTTCATAACCAATTATTTCAACTAATCTTCTTAGTTCTGCATCTTTCATCTCTTCAGAGATTTTATCATAAGATAAAAGGCAGCCGTAAATTGCAAGGGCAGTATGCAAAGGATTGAGACATGTACATACTTTCATTTTTTCTACTTTATCAACTGTTTCGCGCTCTGTAAAGATAATTCCCCCTTGATCAAGCTTAGGTCTTCCATTAGGAAATTTATCTTCAATAACTAAATACTGAGCTTCTTCTGCATTAACGAATGGTGCAACATAAGTATTTTTAGAAGTAACAACACCCTCTACATCCTCAAAACCAACTTCCCTCAGCATAGCTTTTACACTTTCATCAGGTCTTGGCGTAATTTTATCAATCATACTCCATGGGAATGATATATAATCAGGATTTTCAATGTATGCTAAAAATCCTTTTTCAACGAGTTGGTTTACTTCCCATTTCTCAGCAAATGCTCTTACAGCTTGATATAGCTTAGTTCCATTATGTGAGCAATTATCCATACTAACTAAAGCTAATGGATATTTCCCACTTATATATCTCTCATAGCACAAAGACACTAACTTTCCAATATAACTCTTAGGAGCTTTAGGACCTTGTTCAAAGTCATTTATAACATCTGGATAAAAATCTCCATTTGAATAATTTAAGCTGTATCCTTTTTCCGTTATTGTAAAACTAGCCATCTGGAGGGATGGATTGGAGAAAATTTCTTTTAATCTACTGAAATCTTTTTCATTTTGGCTATCTACTTTTAGTGCTTCTACCATACTTGCAATAATTGTTTTTTCTATTGTCCCATCTGCCTTTAAAGTAACTAGCATTGTCAGGTTATCATAAGCATCAAATACAGTATCTATAATCTCATAGTCGTACCCTTCTGCCACTATAATACCTTTTTCTTCTATGCCCGCATTTAATAGCTGTTGTTGAACTGCAGCTGGAAATGCTCTAAAGATATTTCCTGCTCCAAAATGAATCCACGTTGGGGCTTGTTTTGTTTTTAATGTTACTTCTTTGTGGTTAAATGTAGGAAGAGCAATATTCGCTTTTTGCCATTCTTCTTTATTATTTAATAAATTAATATTTAATTTCATAAATAACCTCTCTATCTTAACATTTTAAAAAAATCTCTATGCAGTAAATCGTATGATCCATTTGTTGCAGTATATTGATTCTCAAACAAGTCAGGATATTTATTTGATAAATCTAAATCTTCACCCTCTAATTTATTGAGGTGCAGATGCAATGCTATTATAAGTTTATCTGTATTTTTTTCTAAAATACATGCTATTAACATTTCATGCTGTTTGATAATGTTATCTAATATATTTTTCTCTGCTAAAGATAAAAGCCTACTTCTTTTATAGTGCCCAGACATATTTTGAATAGTTTCCCAACAAAGTCTTTTATCTGTTACATCAAAAAATGTTTTATGGAATTCATCATCATAATATATAGATTTTCTATAATCTGTATCACTAATACTTTTTTTTTGATTTTCTATAATTGACTCTAACTGTTTTATATCCGAAGGGGTATACTGATTCATAAACAACAAAATTGTTTTTTCTTCTAAACATTCTCTTAAATAACGTTCTTCTGAAACTCTACTCAAATCAATTTTGGAGATCATTGTGCCCCTTTGCGGCATTGTAGTAATAAGGCCTTCTTTTTCGAGCTTAATAAGTGCATCTCTTACAGGAGACCGACTTACATTAAGCTGAGCCGAAATATCCTTAATACTAATTATTTCGCCAGGCTTAAAATTAAGTTCAATAATATTATTTCTTAAATAACCATATACACTTTCACCAATAGTCATGTTTTGTCTTTCATTCTCTCTATAATACATACTGCTCCTTATCCCTTACATATATATTAATATATCTCTTAGTATACTCTATAAGGGATTTTACTTATACATTAAGACATTTTAGAAATGCTTTCCCATATGCCTTCTAAATAAGTAGCACCTAATGCTCTGTCATATAGACCATATCCAGGCATAGATACTTCACCCCATATAGCTCTACCATGGTCTGGACGTACTACCCCATCAAATCCGATATCATAAAATGCTTTCATAATTTCAAACATATCTAATGAACCATCTGTCGATAGATGTGCGGCTTCATCAAATTTCCCCTCGCCTAAATGGATAACATTTCTTACATGTGCAAAATGAATTTTTCCTTTAAGAGAACGTATAATGTCTGGAATATCGTTCTTTGGATTAGAACCTAATGAACCTGTGCATAAAGTAACCCCATTACAAGGACTATCTACCAAATTAACAAGTCTTAACAACTTCTCTTTTGATGTCATGATTCTGGTTAATCCAAATACTGACCAAGCTGGATCATCTGGATGAATAGCCATCTTAATACCATACTTTTCGCATGTTGGCATAATAGCTTCTAAAAAATATTTTAAATTAGCAAATAACTTTTCTTCATCTACATTTTTATAAAGTTCAAATAACTCTTTAATTCTTGCCATACGTTCTGGTTCCCAGCCTGGAAGAACAAATCCATTTGCCTTTTCATCCATAGATTCCATCATCTTCGTTGGATCAATAGCATCAATCAATCCCTGGTCATAAGATAAAACTGTAGAACCATCTGCTCTTCTCTTTGCCAGATCTGAACGTGTCCAGTCAAAAACAGGCATAAAATTATAGCAAACTAAATCAATACCTTCTTCTCCAAGTCTTTCAAGGGTTGTAATATAGTTAGCAATATATTTGTCTCTGTCTTCTGATCCAATTTTAATTGCGTCATGAATATTAACACTTTCAATACCTTTTATCTTCAGCCCTGCATCTTCAACTTCTTTTTTGATTGAACGAATTTTTTCGATTTCCCACGCTTCCCCTGGTACAGTATCGTATAAAGTTGTAACAACACCTACTACACCTGGAATTTGTCTGATTTGTTCTAAAGTCACAGAATCAAAATCTTTTCCAAACCATCTTAAAGTCATATCCATAATTTTTTCACCTTTCTTATAACTAGACTTATTTTACTATTAATACTATTTTTCTCATACTAGAATTTTCATATCTATAATATCAAGCACTTTTGCGCATTCAAAAATAGAATATATATGAGAAATGCTTTCTTTTAAATCTAGGTTTCCATCATTAACTGGGTTTAATACCTGTTGAATCTTTTTATTTTAAGCCTTGATCTTCTTATCGATTTCTACAAATCCCAGATCTAATAACTAAACGCTCACATTAGATCGACTATTATATATATTTTATAATATCTTCCGTAAAAATTTAGTTTTTATTACTTAATTCAACTGATATACCAGTATATTAGCATATCAACACTATTTAGTCTAGTTTTTTTATTATATTTTTATTTTGTATTTTTCTATTAAACTTTAAAATACCTATTGATTATTATTAAACTCTTCACCCGTTAGGTAGTGGCTATGCTGAGTGCCCTAAAAAAGGCTGCTAAATTACTTCAGCAACCTACAATTATTAGAAAATTCAGTTTATTATTTTATACTTCAAAATACCTTTTTGCATTATATAAACAAATATCTTGAATAATAGCACCGGTCTGTTCAAGATCATCTGCATATTCTCCGTTTTCTATCCATCCACCTATTAGGTTGCATAAAATACGTCTAAAGTATTCATGTCTAGGATAAGAAAGAAAACTTCTTGAATCTGTAAGCATGCCTATAAATCTGCCCAGGAGTCCTGAGTTCGCAAGACTTCTCATCTGATCTATCATGCCATCTCTATGGTCTTGCATCCACCACGCCGTCCCAAACTGTATCTTGCTTATTGCTTCACTTGATTGAAAATTACCTGCCATCGAAGCGAGTATCCAGTTATCTTTGGGATTCATAGTAAAAAGTACTGTCTTAGGTAAGTCATCTTGTCTTTCTAAGCGATCGAGAAGCCTCGAAAGATTGGATGCAATTTCACTGTCATGTACAGAATCAAATCCTGTATTAATACCTATATTTAATAAACTTTTAGTATTATTATTACGTAAAGCACCTATATGCAGCTCCATACCCCAGTTTTTCTTTTTGTACATGCCACCTAAAGCGACCATAAGAGCTGTCTTGTACTGATCTGCTTCTTTATGAGTAAGCGTATCTCCTTTAAGCGCTTTTTTAAATATTTTTTCTATTTCTTCATCTGTGTAATCTTCATAAGGCAGGCAGGTAAAACCATGATCACTTGCTCTGCATCCTACTTCATGAAAAAAGTCAATACGTCTTTTTAGTGCTGCACATAATCTCTCAAAATTTGAAATTTCTATATCTGTTATACGCGCTAAGCGTTCAATATAGTCTTTAAAGTCTTTATCTGTTATCTCTAACGCCTTATCCGGACGCATAGCAGGCAAAACTTTGGGTTTAAACGAAGCATCTTCTTTAAGTTTAATATGATACTCCAAAGTATCTACTGGATCATCAGTTGTACAAAGTGCATATACATTTGAAGCTTCTATTAACTTACGTGCTGAGAAATCTGGTTGATTAATTTTTGCATTCGCGCTTTGCCATATTGTATCAGCTGTTTTTTCACTAAGCACTTCCTTAATATCAAAATATCGTTGCAGTTCTAAATGTGACCAGTGATATAGCGGATTACCCATTGCATAAGGCATGCAAGAAGCCCATGCTTTAAATTTGTCATAGCCATCAGCCTGTCCCGTTATAAATTGTTCTTCTATCCCATTTGCTCGCATAAGACGCCACTTATAATGATCTCCACCAAGCCATAGCTCTGCTAGATCTTTAAAATGCTTATCTTCATAAATTTCTTGCGGACTTAAATGACAGTGATAGTCGAATAACGGCACATTTTTTGCATACGTATGGTATAAAACCTGTGCAGTCTGAGTCTCTAAAAGAAAATTTTCATCCATAAACTTTTTCATTATTTTATTCTCAACCTTTCCTAATCTATTCTTTATGATATACTTCTTTTCTAACTTTTTTCTGACTGTATCTGGTTTCGATACAGGTTTAGCAAAATTAGTTATATTCTATTGTAAAAGTCTTTAATTAGAAAGTTATCATCATCCTGTTCTTTAAAGAATTCAGGATATTTTTTTATAAGCTCTGTCTCTTCCATGGAAATTTTAGTAAGATGTGTCTGAGACATTTCTATAGCTTTATCAAAATTTTTATGACATATATTTTCTATAATTTGTTGATGCTGTGTCACTACATTCGTTAATATTTTATCATCCCATAAAGACATAAGACGTACTCTCCTATAATGTCCGCACATACTTTGAAGAATTTCCCAACACATAGTTTTATCAATACTTTTGAAAAACACACTATGAAAACTATCGTCATAATCTAAAAAAGATAAATAATCGTTACAATTAAGACTTTGTTTTTGCATTTCAATATTATTTCTTAGGATTGCAATATCGCTTTCCTTATACATCTTAATAAATAGCCGTATAGCATTTTCTTCAAGGCTATTACGTAAAAATCTTTCTTCATCTACACGTTTTAAGTCTATTTTAGAAACACTGGTTCCTTTCTGCGGAATAATGTCAACAAGTCCTTCTTTTCCTAATTTAATGAGTGCATCTCTTACTGGAGATCTGCTTACATTTAGTTTTTCAGAAATTTCTTTTATGCTGAGTGCTTCTCCGGGCTTAAAGTTTACAGAAATAATATTTTTACGCAGACTGTAGTATATACTATCTCCTATATTATAAGAAGAATGTTTAGATAAACTTATATTATCCATATACATACCGCCCTCCTTTCCAAAATACTAATTATTCTAATATATCATCCATTATTATATAGCTTTAATAAACACTTTTCAATGATTTTTAGCTTAACTAAAAATTTAGCTACTTATATTTAGAATAATCTTATGCCTTAAGCAAATTTAAAACCAACTTTGGTACACTTTATGCGTACCAAAGTTGGTTTATTTATACTGGAAATAGTACATTTGGAAGCCACATTACAATTTGTGGGAAGAAAAGCAAGAGAGCTATTTCTACAATAATTGCTGCAACAAACGGAACAGATTCTTTTACATAATCTTCTGTCGGGCATCCTATTAACTGACATGTAGTATACATTGTAACCCCAACCGGTGGCGTCATTCCTCCCATTGTAACAATTGTCATCATTAGTATTCCAAAGTGAATAGGATCAATCCCTACACTTGTAACAATCGGAAGAAAGATAGGTGTTAAAAGTAATGTATTTACTGTCGCTTCCATAAACATTCCTGCTATAAATAAAAATACAAGTATGATAAGTAACAGTAACTGAGGATGTGTTGTAATCCCTGTAATAAACTGTGCCATTGTCTGCGGTAATTGATTATAAACAATAACATAACCAAAAATACCTGAACATGCAATGATAAGCATAATCATGCCATTATCATTAATTGTTTGACGAAGTACTTCTCCCGCGCTTTTGATATCCAGTTCACGGTAAACAAATGCTCCTACAACAAATGCATAAACTACTGCAAAAGCTCCTGCTTCTGATGATGTAAAAATACCAAATCTTATCGTAACAATTAAAAGAATAGGAAATAATAATGCCCAAAAACTTTCAAGAAATGATGTTCCAAGTTCTTTTGCGGATGCTTTTGGCATTCTTGGAATAACACATATTCCCTTTTTTTCCTTTGACTTCATTGTAAGGTTTACAGTGACCATTAAAATCAGACACATAATAGCTCCTGGAATAATCCCTGCAACAAATAGTCTTCCTATCGATACTTCACCTACAAACCCATACAATATAAGTCCAACGCTTGGTGGAATAGTTGCAGTAATTAAAGACGTAAGACCAATTACTGCTGCACTATATCCTTTAGGATATCCTTGTTTGGTCATATCAGGTCCAAGTAGTCTTGACTCCATAGCAGCATCTGCAACTGCCGAACCTGATATACCTCCCATTAGCGTAGATAATATAACTGAAACTTGTGCAAGTCCTCCTGTCATATGTCCTGTTAAAACAGTTGAAAACTTTACAAGTCTTTTTGTAATACCAGCTGCATTCATCAAGTTCCCTGCCATGACAAAGAAAGGCACTGCTAAAAGAGGAAATGACTGTGTAGATGAAATCATTTTTTGAACTGCTATAGCATAAGGCAGATCAGACTGTGCAAAAAAGAATGCAAGGCTTGATATACCAATTGTAAAAGCAAGAGGCATACCGCTTAAAAGAAAAACAACAAAAAGTATTCCAAATATTAACATAATCTATTCCTCCTCGCCTACCATGCTGATTTACTATTATCTAACATGCTGTCTTCTTTCTCCATTATAGTTTTTTTAAGCTTGTCACACATTGTAAGAAACATAAGTGCTGAGCCTACTGGAACACTTAATGTTGCATAGGAATAACTAAGTTTCAATGTATTAAAAAGTCTTTGATAATTTTCTATAGAAAGCTGAACACCATAAACAATAACAATAATTAAAAAAGCACATATAACAATAGAATTAATAGTTTTTATAAGTTTCCTTACTTTAAAAGGAAACTTATTTACAAACATATCCACACCTATATGACTGTCATTTTTAAGGGCAACATCTGCTCCTAAGAATACAACCCAACCAAATAGTAATTGTGCCACATCTATCGACCAAGCAACCGGATGGCCAACCCATCTTATTAAAGCTGCAATAAAAACTAGTCCAACAATACCTATAATAAACATGACTCCTATAAACATTTCTACTTTCTTAATAGAGTCTAAAACCTTGCCCACTTTATCACTCCTTTTTAATGTCCCTATTTATAAGACTATTTTCCAAGTAATGCATCTACTTGAGCTTTAGCTTCTACAAGGTTATTCTTTTCATATACAGATTTACTAGCTTCTTTGAAAGGTGTAATATCTACTTCTGTAATAGTTACACCAGCAGCTTTCATTTCTTCTTCGTTTGCAGCAAGTCCATTAAGTGTTTGATCTGACGCAAACGTTCCTGCACTTTCAGCTTCTTCAAGCACTATCTGCTGCATATCTGTTGGAAGGGATTCAAAGAATTTATTACCAATTACGAGTGGAGACATTAATTGGAAATGTCCTGTTTTTGCAATATACTTAACGATTTCATATAATCTTGCACCAACGATTGCAGGATACTGTGCTTCGCATCCATCTACAACCTTTTGCTGTAAACCTGGATATACTTCTCCCCATGCAAGAGCTGTTGCATTAGCTCCCATAGCATTGATTGAATCTGTAAAAATTGGTGATCCTGGAGTTCTTACTCTAAGCCCTTTTAAATCTTCTGGTTTTTCTACTAGTGTGTTAGTCATAAAGTGTCTTGCCCCTTGATACCAGTTAAATGAAAGCACTCTATAACCGCTTGTAGATACTTTACCGTACCATTCTTTAAATAAATCAGATGTAACTAGTTTTTCAGCTTCTTCATAATTATCTACAACATATGGTGCTGCAAGCACACCAATTTCTGGAACAATCTCAGACATAAGTGCAGCATCAGAAATAGCTGCTACATTGGCTCCCATCTTAGCTTGTTCCATAATGTCTTTAGTGTCACCAAGCTGTGAACTAGGATATACCTCAACTTTTAATTTACCTTCTGTACGCTCTTCAACATTTTTCTTGAATTCCATCGCTCCAAGATACATAGGATCTTTTTCAGTAACAACCATTCCTATTTTTAAAGTATATGTTTTGCTATCATCCGCTGGCTTTGCTTGGGCTGGTTTGTCAGCTGCTGGCTGCTGGTTTCCTTGTGATGTGCTGCTTCCCGCACATGCTGTAAGCATTGTTGCCATAAGTAACGATGATAATACTACTGATAATTTTCTTTTCATAGTTTACACCCCTTTTAAATTTATATTAGTATATTATCATAACTAATATATTAGTATCAATAGTATTTTACTACATTGCTTTTCTTTTGGTAGAATTCACTATATATTAGATTCTTTTTTTGACAAATACCACAAAAAAGCATCGACTAATCAGTCGATGCTTTAATATATGTTTTTAAATATGTCCCAAAATGCCGTTCCTGCAATTTTGACGCCCTAGCCGTACTAGGGGGGTGACCTTCCAATATAGCTTTGCCTTCCACTGCCCAAAGGGAATTAGCTTGTGGCCTGACATCACTATCTGCGAAATCGGTCTCCCAATCTTATGTTGTAGGTTCAAAATAACAGGTTGTCGTACATCTCAGGTTTTGTTTTGTATCCTTATTATATCATTTTATAATTATTTTGCAAGGTAAAACATAAAACATTTCTGTGAAAAATTAACCAATATTCTAGTTAGATCGTCCTTTAATTCTCTTAAGTCTAAAGAAGTCTTCTCGCTCTTTTTCTTCTAATACATCTTGAATATATTTAACTTGTTCCTGATATTTTGGCATCTGAATATGCTCAAGTGCATTTGTTCTTTTTTGAGTTTTTTCTATCTCTTTTGCGAGTTTATAGATTGAATTCTCTATTTCTGCCAGTTCATATATCATATATTTAACTTCTCTAAATTGATGCGTTGCTTCATCTAATGCTGGATTAGTATTATGAAACCCATAGCTTGGAAGTACTTCTTTTCTGTCATATTTAAGTGTTGGAATATCTACACCCATTACACTTTTAAGCAGTACTTCAAATTGTTCATCCTTTGGAATACTGTGTGCTATACTTTCAACATTTTTAATACCCATTGTAATATTTACTGTTTGAAGCCCGCCATAGGCACCTTCAATAGCCTTATAAATTTGTGATTGTATAGCCTTAGCTTGATCTACAAGGGACATCATCTCTTTAATAAGAACATTTCTTTTCTTATCCAGAAGTTCAAAACCTTTGTTTGCCAGCGCCAATGAAGCTTTTGCTTTTATGAGGTTTGATTTAGTAGGTGCAACAAGTACAGCCATAACGACTACTCCTTTTTACCTTTATAGTACTTATTAATAAGTTCTGGTTTTAAGCGGTCTAGATCTGATCTTGGTAAGATAGATAGTATCTTCCATCCTAGATTTAAAGTTTCAGTAATGCTTCTATTTTCAAAGCTGCTTTGTGCAATGAATTTTTCTTCAAAAACGCGACCAAATTTAAGGTAAAGTTTATCAACATCTCCAAGATCATCTTCGCCTATAATTTGAGCGAGTGAACGTAGATCCTGCACTTTTGAGTAGGATGAAAAGAGTTGGCTTGCAAGATCTGCATGGTCCTCTCTTGTATAATCTTTTCCTATACCATCTTTCATCAGACGCGATAAGGATGGTAGTATTGCTATCGGTGGATAAATACCTTTCTGGTTGAGCTCACGATTTAATACAATCTGTCCTTCTGTAATAAAACCAGTAAGGTCAGGTATAGGATGGGTGATATCATCATTTGGCATTGTTAAAATTGGAATAAGTGTAATAGAACCTTCTTTACCTTCTATCATCCCTGCTCTTTCATATATAGTTGAAAGGTCACTATATAAATATCCTGGATAACCTTTACGTGAAGGCACTTCTCCACGGGTAGATGAAATCTCTCTAAGTGCTTCACTATAACTGGTCATATCAGTAAGAATAACCAGCACATGCATATTGTGTTCAAAAGCTAGATATTCAGCAGCTGTAAGTGCACATTTAGGGGTTGAAATTCTTTCTGTAATCGGATCATCTGCCAGATTAAGATACATAACAACATGATCAAGTACACCAGCGGCTTCAAAGCTGCGTATAAAATAGCTTGCATCATCATGCCTTACCCCCATAGCACCGAACACTACTGCAAAATTCTCACTGTCTGAACCCTCTATTTCTGCTTGTTTAACAATTTGAACTGCGAGTTCATTATGTGCAATACCGCTCCCTGAAAAGATAGGAAGCTTCTGTCCACGTATAAGTGTCATAAGTGCATCGATTGCTGAAAGTCCTGTTTTTATATAATTCCTTGGATACTTACGTGCTACTGGATTAATAGGCCTTCCATTTACATTGTATTTATTATGGGAGATAATTTGATACGCCCCGTCAATAGGTTCGCCCATACCATTAAAAGTTCTTCCAAGTATTTCTTTTGAAAGTGGCAGCATAAGAGGCTCACCTAGAAATTTAACAGCAGTATTATGGGTAGAAATACCAGCCGTGCCTTCAAAAACCTGAATAACCACTTGATCTTTTTCTATTTTAATAACCTTACCTTTTCGTATTTCATTTTGATCAATCTTAATCTCTACCATCTCATCATAAGCAACATTTTCTATATTGGAAAGGACAATGAGTGGCCCTTCTACTTTGTCTAACTTTAAGTATTCTTTTCTCATAAGCTTACCTTTCCCTGCTACTATTGATATTTTTGCCTTAATTCTTTATAGCTGGCAATTATTTTTTCTCCTAGTAAATCCAGCTGTTCAGTCTGATCATTAGGTATGTCATATTTCATTTTAATAACCTCCTCAAAAACAGTTTCTTTACGTATTGTTGAAATAGGGATACCCATTTTCACACACTCTAAAGTGTTTTCATAAAGTTTTTGAATAACGACCAGCATTTTATACTGCTTTTCTAAAGTCACATAAGTATCTTCTTTGTGCAGCGCATTTTGTTGTAAAAATGCTTTTTTTATTGTTCTGGCTATTTCTAATATAAGCAGTTGGTCATTGGGCAAAACATCTTCCCCCACTAACTGTACAATCTCATTAAGTTTTTCTTCTTCCTGCAGAATACGGATCATCTTAGAACGCAGCTGAAGCATATCCGGAGCAACATTCTCTTTATACCAATCTTCAAGCATTGTAATATATGCACTATAGCTTGTTAAATAATTAATTGCTGGATAGTGTCTTGCATAAGCAAGCTTTTTATCAAGTGCTAAAAAAGCACTGACAAATCGTTTTGTGTTTTCCGTAACTGGCTCTGAGAAGTCTCCTCCTGGAGGAGATACAGCCCCTATAATAGTAACCGACGCTTCATCTCCCCCCAAAGTACGTACACATCCTGCTCTTTCATAAAATTGTGCAAGCCGTGATGGTAGATACGCCGGGAATCCTTCCTCAGCTGGCATTTCTTCTAGACGTCCTGATATTTCACGAAGGGCTTCTGCCCACCTTGATGTAGAATCTGCCATAATAGCTACGTCGTATCCCATATCTCTGTAGTATTCAGCCATAGTGATTCCAGTATAAATACTTGCCTCACGGGCTGCAACAGGCATATTAGACGTATTGGCGATAAGTATGGTTCTTTCCATAAGCGGTCTATTGGTACGCGGGTCAATAAGGGCTGGAAATTCTTCAAGCACATTGGTCATTTCATTGCCACGTTCTCCGCATCCTACATAAATAATAATATCTGCATCGCTCCACTTTGCAAGTTGATGCTGTGTAACTGTCTTGCCCGTTCCAAAACCTCCTGGCAGCCCTACAGTGCCCCCTTTAGCTAATGGAAAAAAAGTATCAATAACTCTTTGTCCTGTAACAAGCGGTTTGTATATAGGTATACGTTGACCCACAGGCCTTGGTTTTCTTACTGGCCACTTTTGCATCAGTGTAAGATTTATCCTATTTCCATCTTGTCGCTCAATGACAGCAACGGTATCTTTAAGCTTATACTTGCCATCCGATTTAACCTCTATTATTTTACCTTGCTGAATATATGCCGGCAGGGTGATCTTATGCAAAATACTTTGAGTTTCTTGAACTGTCGCATACACTTCCCCAGGCTTTAAAAGGTCACCTTCTTTGACAACCAGTTTGACCTCCCACTCTTTATCTTCATCTATTGACAATAGTCCTATCCCTTGTGGAATAAATATGCTTGATATTTCTTCTATCTTTTTAAGCGGCCGTTGAATACCATCAAATATATTGCCAAGCATGCCAGGTCCAAGATTCAATGATAAAGGACTGCCAGTTGCAGTTATCTTTTCTCCCGCCTTTAAGCCTTCTGTCTCTTCATAAACTTGAATAGTCGCAATATCCCCTTCTAGCGAAACAACTTCTCCTATTAGCTGGCCCTCTCCAACAGTAACCATTTCATTAACTTTAAACGAAGCCATCTGACTGCCTTTAACTACTGGACCATTAATGAGCTGAATAACTCCAAATTGGTCATTCAAGTGTTCCACCCACCTCTCCTATGGCTGTAAAAAGTGATTCAATAATATAATTTTTAGAGTCCTGAAGCAAAGCTGCAATACTTGCATCTATTCTCATATTAAATACTGGATCAACTATAATAACACCACCTAATATCGTGTCATTTATTATTTCGAAGCTTAGTTTTTGTGCATCTAATTCTAAATTAATCAAGATCTCTTTAATATAATCTTTATGATGAGCATAATCCCACTCTGTCATATACACAACTAAGTCATGTTTATAATCCTTTATTTCTTTAAATTGCATAAGATAGCCTTTTAAAAAGTTTTTATACGCTTCGGTTTGAGTAAATGATTTAATTTTGGCTTCAAAATGACCTATAAACATATTAATATATTTTTCTTTAGTAAGCAGTACCTCTCTTTTAGCTGATATTTTACTTTTGCTTATAATCTCAATTTTTTTTAGTTCTGCACGCTTTTTAGCATTTTCTATAATCATATTTGCTTCTTTATCTACTTTATCTTTATTTCTTATAATACGTCTTTTATACTCTTTATCAAGTTCAGCTAGTTTATTTTCCACTTCTTCTTTAATATCTTGATGTAAAAGTTTAGAAAACAAAGTTAATTTTTGCTCGATTGTAACCATATTTATCACCTCATATGCGGATTCCTACCGATTCTCTAATATAATTTGTAATGACATCATGCCCTCTGGTAGTTCCATGCCTGTCTGGAATCTCAATTATAAGTGGTTTTTTTTGCTTTAATTTATATTCCATGATTTCTTCTTTTGCTAGATCTACAATTTTTTCTGTTAGTATAATAATACCAATATCAGGATCAATAACAGCAGCTTTCATGACTTCTATAACATCTTCTTTTGTATGCACTATGACACCATCTATGCCTGCAAGCCGCATTCCTACCAAAGTATCTCTATTATCACTAATTAAAAATGTTTTCATGTTAGACCTCTTTTCTATAGATAGTCTCCTTTACATAAATAAAATGAGTATTGAAATAATCATCCCATAAATCGCTATACCTTCCGCCATACCAACGAATATAAGTGTCTTACCGAGTATAGAAGGATCTTCTGAAACAGCTCCAATAGCAGAGGAACCTACTGAACCTACTGCCATCCCTGTCCCAATTGTAGCAAGTCCTGTACTAAGAGCAGCAGCTAAATATTTAAAACCTGCTCCCATAGAAATGCCTGCCAGTGCAGCTGTATTTGTCTCTTGGGCTGCAAATATCGGCGTAATAAATCCTACTGCAAAAAAAGCTGCTATCATAACACCAAATAATGACAACGAAGTGAGCATAGCTGTTTTAATATTCCCTTGTCTTTGTAACTTCATCATTCTAAAACCGTATGAAACTGTTCCTACTGCTATAACTACTGTAAAAAAAACGATTAATTGCATCATTATATGTCCCATCCCTTCATATCTAAAAGATCAATAATTTACTTATTCTCGTATTTTAACTGGATGATAGGCTATACCATCTCCGCTAAAATATTTACTAAACATCTCATAATATTGCAATCTTAACCCTTGGATAAATACAACAAGTCCTTCAAGAGTAAGAATTAATAAATTACCTAGTAATAATATAAAAAACTTAAGTATTTGATTTTCTGTCATTTCTGACATTTTAATAAATGCTAGAAATAATCCTGCATGATTAAGTGCAAAAGCACCTATACGAATAAATGAGATCCCATTGCTCAGGGAGCTTAATATGGTCTCTATTCCTTCAAAACTACTTTCTACATAATAGGAAGATTTTGAACCCTGTATAAGGGGTCTTTTTCTTTGTACTAAATGTGTGAGTGGTTCTTTAAAAATCATCATAAAGAAAGTAATAACCATTACGCCAACTGGAAAAAGTACTGAAATAGGTATAACGCCCCCAAGTGTTACAAATGTCATAACAAGTCCCATAAAGAAAAGATAACCCGCAACACCATTTTTACCAAACACCCCGTGCTCAATATCTCTCTTTTTAAATAAGTTAATAATCCCAATCATAAAAGATATTGTGAGCACAAAAACACCAAATATGACGCCCACCAACAGTATGGGCATAATATTATCTTCATTGAGTGGTCCACCATGAACGACTGCTATCTTCTCAAGAATAGGAATATGTTCAAGTCCAAATATACTGCCGTATATAAATCCAAAAGCTATAGAACTTAAACCTAAGCGCGTCAGTACACCTCCAGCCGTTTCGTTCTTCTTATAAAGTAAAACACCGACCAAAAAGTAAACAAGTCCTTGTCCTATATCCCCAAACATAATCCCAAACATAAAACAAAAGGTTATCCCTAAGAAAGGTGTTGGATCTATTTCGTTATAGGCAGGTAATCCATAGAGTTTTACAATCGTTTCAAAAGGCTTAAAAAACCAATTATTCCTAAGTTCGGTAGGTGGTATGGCATCTTTTCCTATTTCATCCTTGGTCTTAAAAATAACAACATATTTGTCAGTTATATTTGCTATAATTTCTTCTAGTTTCTCCCTATCTTTTGCTCTAATCCATGCATTAAGAACAAAGACATTATTGCCATATATGATTTGTTGCTTAAGCTCTGTTATTTTTTGCTCTAACTTGATTCTTGTATAAATTTTATTTAAAAGAAGTGCCGTTTCTTCTTTATTTTCAATAATCTTTTCTTCTAAAGCTCCAATCTCTTTTTTTAAGACAACGATTTTCTCATTAACTGTTTTTCTTACTTCATGAATATTACCTAACGCATCTTCTGGTACATAGAGCGTGTGCCAATTTAAAGACTTTAGCAGTCGCTTAGTTTCATCTTTGAATTCTTTGAGGTAGAAAATAATATAAATATCTTCTCTTGAATCTTCAATAATACCTATTTTTAGTACTAAAGCACTAATGTTTTCATAGTTTTTCTTAATATGCAGCTTATTATCTCTAGATAGCATGCCTATTTCATAATCAAAGTAATTCATATGGGCTATTTCATTAAAGTCAATTGTTTCACGAACATATTTTATCTTTTCTAGAAAACATATAAGTTCATTCATATGCGCTCTTTTTTGATTAATAATTTCTATACTCGGTTCAATTGTTTGATTGATGAGCTCTAAATCTCTTATCGCCTCTGCCCCTACATATTCTTTTATATGCTCTTTATCAAGTTTTAATGTAATATTGAGATCAGATGAAATTTGAAGGACTGTTCGTTCCAGATCATTGTATTGGTTTTCAATTTCAACATAATTTACTTCGTGTATGTGCTTACTGCTAGATAACATCGTTTCATATTCATGTACCATGAAATTATTATCATAAAGATCACTATGTTCCAAATTTAAATGCACATTTTCACAAAGAACTAATTGTTGTAGTATGGCATGTTCTTCATCTAGGGAACTTACTAGATTAAGCAGTAACATTTTTTCGATAGCCATGTATAGCCTCCTCCGCTCTTTATATTGTATGAACCAAATATTTTTTCAGTTCATCTTGTGGCAAAGTATATCTTATGCCTTCTGTAAGAGCAACTAAATCTTGTACTTCTATATAAAGCGTGTAGATATATGCTAAAGACAATGAGATATTTTCTTCTCGTGTATTCATCCTCATTATATAATGATAAAGTTGTCTATCAATGGTATGTTCAAGAAAAGCATCACTTTCCTCTTGAAAAAGAGATGAAGAAATATATCTTTGAACAAGTTTTTTATACTCATCTAAATTTTTAGTGTAGCTTAAAATCTTTAACCTTTGATAATTTACTTTATCGCCAAAAGGTAAACTATAAATAAGTATTTCCTCTGGAGAGATATCATAATATTTTGTGGCTCTATAAATCCATTGTATATTAATTAAATCAATTTTTGTGCCTATTATCTTCTTAGCAATTTTCTTATCTTTGGGCGCTAACTGTTCAGCAACTTCCATTAGCTGTTTGTAGAATAAAATATAGAGCTTCATTTCCATATGAAACTCTCTTTTAGCTATATCCTCTTCGGCCATTGTTTTCAGAGTATCATAGTAAATCGTTCCTTTAAGTGCCTCTATAAACTGTATTACATTTTTACAAGTTATGAGTTTATCATATATGGTCAAACCATACTTTTGGGAGTGTACAAAAAAATGTTCGATTCCCTGCATATTTTCATTTCTTGAGATACTTCTTAGTAATAACTGCAGATCATTTATTTCATATTCCATTAAAAATGTTTTGAAAAACACTTTATAGCTGCCTGAAAAATAATGCAGCATGTTTTCTATTTCACTCACAATATACCGATCTAAAACAACTTCTAATTCTGTACGATGTACGTCCTCTATTTTATAGTCATTTAGAAGGCGTTTATACCCTGGTCTTTTTTTCAAAAAGTCTATGACCTGTACAACTGATTTAAATTCTACTGTTTTTTGCCACTCTTTATTTGAGAGCAAACTTTTTTTTCTGGCATGTATTTTAGTGTTGATTGCCCCATACGCCGCAAAAGCATTCATTTTATTCCTCCGCTAAAAAAAGTTCATTAAATAGCTTATCAAGCATGAGATTCTCCACTTGTAAATAATGATTTTCTATAAGAAGTGTTGCTTGTTTGCATCTTTCTTCGTCTAGTTGACATTGCAGCATACCACCTGCTATAACCTGATTATAAAGTTCCTCAGCTTTTTTATTAGCTTCTTTTATGGTTTGCTCTTCATATATTTTCATTTCCTCTTCGTACTGTTCTTTTCTTAATCGAAGTAACTCTTCATTATTTTGTTTCGTACTCAAGGCTATAGAATCAATTTGAATAATTTGTTTGATAATATCTTCCATACAATCTTCCATACAAAACCCTCTCTATGCATCCATCTATTATGAATCGTAATGTATTAAATTTATGTTTATATTCTATCACTTTATTACAAAAAATAAAGAACTATTTTTAAAATGGCTAAAGAACCTTATATCTTCATAAGATATAAGGTTCTTTAGCCATTTTCTTTTATTAATTTAGTAAGAATTTCTTCGAATTTTTTTCTATTTTCTCCAAAAACTAACAATTTAATATAATTGTAGCTATCAATTTCTTTTGTAAAAGTAATATCAAAAGATGTATAGCCTTTTCTTTCCTTAGTTCTAATTGTCTCTACATCATCTTTTTTTAGCAAGTACCCGAGTAAAAGAATAGATTCATTTTCAGGTGAAATAAATAGTTTTAAGTAGCTATTAAGAATTGTAAAACCAACAACTAAAAGCGTAATCAAGATACTCGCTTTATTAATGGTTTTACCGCCTAGTAATGCTGCACTATTAATGAAAATTGTCACTACTATGCAAATACAACTTACTGTGGTGAAAAAGTCCTTTTTAATTGCTGTTAATTGAATAGTGTTCTTATTTAGTTTTTTAAAATCCACCGCCAAAGTATTATTTATGACCTTAAGTATACTCACAAGTATGTAAATAAGTACTATAAGATAGTATGACCATTTGATATCCATTCAACTTCATTCCTCTCATACATTTAAAAAATAACTGCTTATTAAGCAGTTATTTCATACAGCATTGTTTGTATTTCTTACCGCTTCCACAAGGACAAGCGTCATTACGACCAACTTTTTTATCTTTTACAACTGTTTTTGTTTTATTATATTCTTTTTTGATATTCATCCTTTGCTCAGCTGGTAAAAGTTCTTCCCACTGTGGTAAATTATAAAGCCACTCGGCCTTAGCATCTAACATATTCCAGTATAGCTTTTCTAAGTCGAATTCTAATTTTACAATAGAAGATCCATCTAATTCTTCAAGATTATATTCTCCATTTTTAAGACTTGAATTGATGCCATCTACAAATCCTAAAAACTCAACATCATTCATATTAAAACGTTCACCAAGCTCTGATATCGAGCCTTCCACTACTTCTTCTAAATGAGACAACAGATAATCATAAACATCTCGTTCTCTTGCCAAATAATTTTCAACTACTTTTTTGTATTCCTCTACTGATCTTTCTTTAGCATCTTCACCATAGTTATTCCATTGTTCATATAAACTCATTAAAATTCTCCTTTTTACTTTAAATAAGTTCCTACTATTTCGCCATAATAAAGCACATGGTAGTCATTATTATTATAAAATGTTGTTACCATATCAGATGTGATAGTGTTGGAGGTAACTTCTTGTTTACTTATTATTTTACATTCATAGTGCAAGTCACACTCACCTACAAGGGGTGCGTCTACATGATTTGCCTCTATCTTTGTAAGATTTAAATCCTGCCATTTGTTACAGTCTCTTCCTGATTTACTGCCGCAATACCCAAGTTCCTTTTTAAGCTGCCCATGCATGGGTATACTCACTGTAAAACAATTAGACTTTTCTATCAGTTGATAGGTATGTCTTGAATATCTTACCATAACCATAAAAACAGGTCTACTCCACATAAAGCCTATACTTCCCCATCCAATTGTCATGGTATTATCTTCTTGGCCTGCCCTAACATTTAAGAATGCACCTTTAGCAAGTGTCTCTAATGCCTGTTTAGCATAATCATTATACATTACTTCTTTCAATTTTACCACTCCTTATTTTTACATATTGCTCTGGATTCTATTCAATCTATATATATGGAATAGGAGTTTGTATTATTATACCAAAAAACTACTTACGATATGCTTCATTTCATTAATCTCACAAACTGTTTTGTGTTTAATCTCTTTGTGAGCAATTTGATCCATTGCCTTTGGCATAGCTCCTTTTATAAGTGTATGCATCTCATCTAATAATGTGAAGTCATCAATAGCCTGATATTTATCATCTAGGGCAGTCATAACACTGCTTGTAAATTTATAGGGACTTGCTGTAGAAATAATCACACTAGGCACTGTATCATTTGTTTCTTGCATGTATTTATCATATACAGCATAGGCTACAGCAGTATGCGTATCCATCAGATACCCTTCTTCTTCATATATCTTTTTGATATAAGCCTTTGTTGTTTCGTCATCTGCATAGCCACCATAGAAATCACTAAGTTGATCTTTCATCTCTTTAGTAACTGTATATTTACCCTCTTTTTTAAGTTGTTCCATCATATTAGCTACAAGATGTGTATCTTCTCCACTTATATGATAAAGCAGTCTCTCTAGGTTACTGGATATTAAAATATCCATAGATGGTGAAATAGTTAAATGAAAATCCCTATTTCTGTCATAAGTTCCTTTATCAAAGAAATCAAATAAAACTTTATTAGTGTTTGAAGCACAAATAAATTTATTGATAGGGAGTCCCATATGCTTCGCATAATAAGCTGCAAGGATATTCCCAAAGTTACCTGTTGGAACAACAACATTCATTGGCTCGCCAACTTTAATTTTATTTTCTCTAATTAGTTTTGTATAGGCTGCAAAATAGTATACCACCTGTGGCACAAGTCTGCCTATATTAATTGAATTTGCTGATGAAAGCTTATAATTTTTACCTGCTATTTCTTGTTCAAATGCTCTGTCTGCAAATATTTCTTTTACACCAGTTTGACAATCATCAAAATTACCTTTAACGCCCACCACTAACGTATTCTTACCTTCTTGCGTTACCATTTGTCTCTTTTGAACTTCACTTACGCCGTCTTCTGGGAAAAAAACGATGATTTTTGTTCCCTCAACATCTGCAAAGCCTTCGAGTGCGGCTTTACCAGTGTCTCCTGATGTAGCTGTTAAAATAACAATATCTTTACTTTCTTTATTATATTTTTTACTCGTTAGCATGAAATAAGGTAAAATCGATAAGGCCATATCTTTAAAAGCAATAGTCGGCCCATGAAAAAGCTCCAGAAAGTTTGCTGACTCTGTCGTTACGAGTGGCGTAATCTCTTTGTCATCAAATTTTTCGTCATAAGCATTTTCAATGCAGTGTCTTAAATCTTGTGCTGCTATATCTTCAAAAAATAGTTTTATTACTCGGTAAGCAAGCTCTTTATAATTCCACCCCAACATCTCTTCTAAACTAAAATCCACTGCTGGAATCTCTGTCGGTACAAATAGTCCCCCCTCATCAGATAAGCCTTGAAGGATAGCTTGTGTGGCTGTAAGATTTTCTAATTTTTTTCTAGTACTTGTATAAAGACTCATTTATATCTTCCTTTCACTGAATATCACTAATATGACTATACATTTTTTATATATGTGATTATAACATTATATTGCTTAAAAGCAAAATATTATTAAGCGATCTATGATTTTTTTTACGGTTTTATATGAAACACTACTACGCTATTTAAAGATATGCTTATCAATGAATTAGAAAATAAGTAATTATCTATTTTTTCGACATATTTGTAACAAATATTCCAAAAGTTTCATACCTTATATTAGAGAAAAATAACGCGGCAAAAATACCGCTTCTCTATAGCTCTAGATTTAATAAATAATTTAGGAGGTATTTTTATGTCATATCAACATGATTTAGGATGTCTTGTGAATCAAAAAGTAATTATTCACATTGATCGTTGTAATTACTGTGTAATCATAGCACAAATTTGCCCTTGTTATATAAGGGCAATTGAACTTGGTACTGGTAACGTTAAGTATTTCAACTTTGACCGTATAGATTACATTGAAGATCTTTTACCTTAATTGTAATCTTTGACTTTGCTTTTTCTATATAATTAATTAAGGAGGATTTAATATGAGTTGTTGTAAAAAGAATGTAGGAAGTTATTATACTCGCCCTTTTGCTGGCGCTGTAAGTCCTTACCCTGGTGCCGCTAGCCCTTATGTTGGCCCAAGTCCTTGTCCTTGTGGGCCTGTTGCTGGTGCTGTTAGCCCTTATGCTGATGGATGTGATAATATAAGACCTATTTGTGTAGACTCTTGCCCATCAGATTTTCTTCCAAATGAACCAATTGGTGTAGGTGGTATATCAAGCCCATGCTATAATAATACTGACGTACCATGTGGATGCAGTTTAAGAGACGCTGCTTGCAGACTTATTAATCAAAGAGCTATCATCCACGTTGAAGGCTGCAAAATGTGTGTTATTATTATTGCTGTAGGTAAATGTTTTATTAAAACTGTTAACTTTGCTACGAATAAGGTAGTATACTTTAATTTAAGCCGTGTAAACAGCATTGAAGATGTACTTCCTCGTTGCTAATCACTTAAGTTAAACACTGCACTCTATTTAAAATGCCAGCAGATAGCTTGCTACCTGCTGGCATTAATTATGACTATAGGTTTTATATAGTAATATATTAATTCTTACGAATGTCTCCTAGCTTTTTCTTGATTCTTTGAAGTGCATTATCAATAGCTTTAACTGGTCTGTCAAGCACCCGTGCTATTTCATGATAATTCTCCCCTTGTGTATAAAGCTTGAGTACTTGCCACTCTAGTTTACTAAGGGCCTTTAAAATGTAACTATTTAACACCTCTAAATTTTCCTGATTAATAACCTCATCCTCTGGTGTTATACATTCATTATTTTTAATAATATCCATCAATGTAATATTTTCTTCTTCTTCATCTGCGCCTTTGCTGCTAATGGGAAGATTTAAAGAGATACTCGTATTAAGAGGCATATGCTTTTGCCTGGATACTGTTTTAAAAGCTGTACTCACTTGTCTAGTAATACATATTGCAGCAAATGATCTAAAACTTGTTTCTTTATTCGGATTATAATCACATATTGCCTTAAAAAGGCCTATCATACCCTCTTGTACTAAATCTTCCTTATCTGCTCCTATAAAGTAATTTGCCTTAATTTTAGCACGGACAAATTTTTTATACCGCTGTACTAAAACTTCCACCGATTCTTTATACTCGTTGTGATATAAGCCTATTAGTTCTTCATCACTCATAGTCTCTAGCTCTTTGACACTTAGATTTTGCTCTTGGATAACCATCATATAGTCCTCCTTAATCCACTTTGCCTCGTCGTAATTTTTACATTTTTTCTAACGTTTTTTTATTCATCCATTGTTCTAATGGATTATGCTTGGCTGGAGAGTTAGTACTAGTATAATAACCTGTTCTGTTGCATCTGAGGTTGCCACTCTTACCTTATATTTATTATGAATAGCCTTAGCTGTTTCTTCTATGTACTGATCAGTCGTTTCTTTTTATTTTGTGGATATAATAGCAACCTGTTTATTATATAAGCAAACTTGTCCTAAGTTGCCTTTTACGTTATAGGTATCAAATATTTTATTTAAGTATTACCAACCAAAGATCATATTATATCCATCGACTAATAAAAATTTTCGCTCTTATCCCTCCCCTATTCGTATGATAGGTATTATTTCCAGTATACTATAAATATGTTTTTTTGTTAATAGGTTAAATCAATAGCCTGTTCTATATTATAAAGAAGAACTGGCTATTGATTTCATTCTTTAGCCAGTTCTTCTTTTCATTAACCTTTAAACTTTCTTTGTCTTACTGCCTCATAAACCATTATACTTGCTGCTACCGAGGCATTAAGTGAAGTTACCTGCCCGTACATAGGTATACTCAGCACATAGTCACAAGACTCTTTTGTGAGTTTAGATACCCCTTCACCTTCACTGCCTACTACAATGGCTATAGGCCCTGTAAGATTTTCTTCGTACATCATTTTGCCATCCATATCCGCACAGGCAACCCAAAGTCCTTTTTCTTGTAGTTCCTTAATTGTTTGAGAGATATTCGTTACTTTAGCAACCTTCATATATTCAATAGCGCCTGCCGATGATTTAGCAACTGTACCAGATAGGCCTACTGCTCTTCTTTTTGGAATAATAATGCCGTGTACCCCTGCATTATGAGCTGATCTGATAATAGCTCCTAAATTATGAGGGTCTTGTATATTCTCAAGGATAAGTAGAAAAGGATGTTCATCTTTATCTTTTGCGTCTTGTAAAATATCATCTATTTCCACATAACTCTGCGCTGCTGCATAAGCTACAACCCCTTGATGTTTTTCTCTGCCTGTAACTTCATCTAGTTTAGATTTCTCAGCTTCAATAATCACAATCCCTTTATCTTTAGCTTCTCCAACTATCTTGATGATTGAACCTTCTTTTTCTCCCTTTTGCACCATAAGCTTATCAATATCTCTTCCTGCCTTTAGTGCTTCCATAACTGCATTTCTGCCATAGAGAATGTTCTCATCGATTGATCTTTCTTCTTCAAACTTATCTTCTGAAAATCTGTTCGGTCTTGTATCCCTGCCTTTAAAACCTCTTTGCTTATAATCATCTTGTCTAGGTTTACCTTGCCATGATCCTTCTTTTTTATAGCCTTCTTGTTTGGGTCTATCTTGCCATGATCCTTCTTTTTTATAACCTTCACGTTTGGATTTGTCTTGCCATGATCCCTCTTTTTTATAGCTTTCACGTTTGGGTCTATCTTGCCATGACCCTTCTTTTTTATAACCATCCTGTTTGGGTCTGTCTTGTCCCGCACCTTCTTTTTGATAACCTTCGTTCTTTGACTTTCCTTGTCCAAACCCACTTGATCTATCACTCTTAAATTTGCTTGTGTTATTATTTCTAGGTTTATTTCTATCGTTGGTAAATTTCATAATTTATTTACTTCTCCTTTTTATTTAAAATCTCTTGAATATCTTTTTTTGTAATAGCTCCAGTTACAAATATAAGCACAAGGTAGGCTAAGCCTCCTACTCCAATACTTAAAATCGTAACAAGCGCATTGCTTGTGAATGAGTTTGTGTCTATAACACTTCCGAGTACACGATATGTTCCCCATGCTAAAACACCCATTGCAGAGCTTGAGATCAAGGGTCTAATAATTACAAGCCTAGTATTTAGCTTAAACCCTGTATATTTCTTCATCATAATATAATTATAAAGGGCAAATACCATATAAGCAGCTATTGATGCTATTGCAGCACCTATGACTTTAAACGAACTCGTTACTAGGATTATATTAAGTATAGTTTTAACAAAAGCCGCTAAGCCTATTCCAATAACCGGCTGCCACACCTTGCCTATCCCTTGCAAAATACCTGTAAAAGCTTGTCCTAACATAATAAATAGAATACTAAGTGCTGCAGCTGCAAGTATATTCCCACCGTCTGGTGCATTGGCATATATAAATTTCATAATAGGATCTGCAAGTACCGCAAGTCCTATAGAAGCTGGCATCGCAAGCAAAATAGCAAAACGCATACCTAATTCTATCTTAGTCTGCACTTCAGTTCTATCCTTTTTAGCTGCTGCTTCTGATATAGCTGGAACGAGTCCAATAACCAGCGCCATTCCAAAGGTAAGCGGAAAATTAATAAACGTCGCAACTTTTCCAAGTTGTCCAAAATATGCGTTTGCAAGCTCCAGCTCAACACCTGTTTGTGTCAGCATTTTAATAACCAATGCCGAATCTATAAAGTTAATAATAGAGTTAACAGCTGCACCTATAGAAATAGGTATTGCTATAATTAGAACCATTTTAGCTGCCGTTTTAAAACCTATTCCTTGTTTTTTAGGAGTCTCACTTCTTTGTATTTCATCATTAATAGAAGTTTTGTTACGCAAGTAAAACAGTGCTAATACCGCAGCCCCGCACATGCCTCCCGCAACAGCTCCAAAGGATGCCCCACCGGCAGCTTTACCTAAGTTGGGGAAAAAGAAAAAAGCCAAAAGAAGTCCTATAACAACTCTCCCTAAATTTTCTAATACTTGTGAGACAGCCGTAGGTGCCATATTTTGCATCCCTTGAAAATAGCCTCTAAAAACACCCATAATACATACAAAAAATGGACTAAGTGCAAGTCCCCACAAAGAATATTTTGTTTCTGGCACCCAATTAAAAGCATCTATCATAAAAGGTGTTGCTAAAAAAATAAGAAGTGAAACAATTATTCCTATCCCTAGCATAAGTTTCATGGTATGTGTAAAAATATCTTTAGCAGCCTGATATTCTCCAAGTACTCTTTTTTCCGCTACTAACTTTGCAATTGTAGATGGGATACCTACTATGGCAATTGCTGTAAATAAGGTATAAATGGGATAACCCGCCTGATAATAACCCATCCCAGTATCTCCAATAAGATTGCCAAGGGGCACTCTGAAGAATGCACTAAGAACCTTTGCAATAAGTCCTGCCATAGATAAAATAAGTGCTCCTTTTACAAATGTTTGTGTTGCATTATAAGAAGCACCTTTAGTTACGCGTTTTGCCACCTTAATTCCTCCTCTTATTTCTTAGCTCAGGAATTTTTCTATTCCTAAGCGCATTAACTCACTTATCCTATTGATATCTCCTTTAATATATAAATGGCCTATAAGTGCTTCGAGACCTGTCGCATGTCTATATTCTGTAATATCAGCATTTTTAGGAGTAGAAATGCTTTTTGCGTTTCTACCCCTTCTTAGTGCATCCTTTTCTTCATCGCTTAATACGTTTTCAATCATATGATAAATTTGTGCTTGTGTACTGGCCCTTACTAATTCTCTTGAGGCTTTATGCATCTTATTGACAGGCGCGTTCCCTTTATTAATTACATAGGTACGTACAAATATTTCATATACAGCGTCACCTATATAAGCCAGCGCTAATGGAGAATACACATTCGCTTTATGACAAAGAGTGTCTGATGTATCCTCTAATAAAACTCCTATATTGTTTTTCATAAATTTCTCCTTTATCTCTATACTCTTTTAAAGCGTACGCCCTCTCTTGTATCTTCTATTATTACACCCTTATCCTTTAAAAACTCACGTATTCTGTCTGCTTCTTTAAAATCTTTTGCTTTTTTAGCAGTCGTTCTTTTTTCAATATACATCTTAATTTCCTCATCTGTTAAATCATCTTTACATACATTTTGGTGGGTATAGAGAATTCCTAAAATATCTGTAAGTTTTATAAAAAGTCCATAAACTTCTTTAATAAATGGTTCTGAAGCCCCTTCTTTTGCGTAGTTATTAGCAAACTTAACAAGTTCAAAGATAATGCTAATTGCATCTGCTGTATTAAAATCATCTTGCATCGCTTCATGAAAACGCATCTCAAAAGTTGGCAGTTCTTGTGCTAGTTTTGTTTCTTCAACTGAGCGTTCTGTAAGCTTTGTATGTGCCAGTGCAAACTCTAAATTAGTTTTAGCATTTTTAATACGCTCTAGTCCATTTTTTGCAGCCTCCATCAGCTCTCCGCTGAAGTTAAGGGGGCTTCTGTAATGTGCACTGAGCATAAAAAATCTCACTGTATCATAACCAAAAGTATCTCCCACTTCACGAAGTGTTTTAAAGTTTCCAAGGGATTTTGACATCTTCTTATTATCAATATTTAAAAAACTATTGTGCATCCAGTAATTTGAAAAAGGTGCCCCATTTGCGCCCTCACTTTGAGCAACCTCATTTTCATGGTGGGGAAACACGAGGTCCTCTCCACCTGCGTGAATATCGATTGTATCTCCTAGGTATTTTTTAGCCATAGCGGAACACTCAATATGCCATCCTGGTCTGCCGTCACTCCACGGACTCTTCCAAAAAGGCTCTCCCTCTTTTTTAGGCTTCCAAAGCACAAAATCCATATGATTTCTTTTTTCATCTGTTATTTCTATTCTTTCACTTCGTCCTGCTTCAAGCTCTTCTAAGACTTTTTTAGACAGTTTACCATACTCAGGGAATGATGATGTATTGTAATAAACGGTGCCGTTTACTTCATAAGCAAGTCCTTTATCTATAAGTGCTTTTATCATATTAATAATTGCGGACATCTCCTCAGTAACTCTTGGATGATGCGTTGCTGGATTGACATTAAGATTGTGTGCATCCTTCAGCGTTTCTCTAATATAGTATTCTACTACTTCATCTGTTGTCTTACCCTCTTCATTTGCCTTTTTAATAATTTTATCATCTACATCTGTAAAGTTTTGTACGTAGTTTACGTCATACCCGATACTTTCAAAATATCTGCGTACTGTATCAAATATGATATAAGGCCTTGCATTACCTATATGAATAAGATTATAAACTGTAGGTCCGCATACATACATACGCACTTTATTTTCCTCTAAAGGATTAAATGCTTCTTTTTGCTTATTTAAGGTATTATATATTTTTATCATATCTTTTCCTTCCTTTATTCATCTTCTCTATATTCATCACAAATATCTTTTGCATTACAGGCTTCATTATTACAATGATGTTCATTTATTTTACTTTTTACTGATAATCTATCTTCTAAAGTCTGTACTTTTTCTTCTAATGCTTCTATTATATTCTTAAGCCCACAGATCTCCATCTTAATAGGATCAGGCATCTTAATCTGATCAAGCTGATCACATGGATTAACTTTTTCTCCTTTTGTTTTAACTACTTTCCCAGGATTTCCTATAACTGTGCTGTCTTCTGGTACTTCTTGGAGTACGAGAGCATTAGCAGCTATTCTTGAATTATCTCCTACTTTAAAAGGCCCCAGTACCTTAGCTCCTGTTCCGATCATTACATTATTCCCTATTGTAGGATGTCTCTTTCCATGATCTTTACCTGTTCCACCAAGTGTTACGCCATGATAAATAGTAACATTATCTCCTATTTCACAAGTTTCTCCAATAACAACTCCCATCCCATGATCAATGAAAAGTCCTTTACCAATAACTGCTCCCGGATGAATTTCTATCCCTGTTAACCCTCTTGAAAGCTGAGAGATCAGCCTTGCTAAAAAGAATCTCTTCTTTTTATAAAGCTTATGTCCTAGTTTGTGAAAGAGGAGTGCATAAAAACAAGGATATAAAAATACTTCAATGTTTTTTTTAATCGCTGGATCTCTTTGTTTAATGACTTGAATCTGCTCGCTTATATAACTCATAACATTCCTCCTTATCTTCTAAAAACAGAATAAAGTTAAGTACGGAGACATTCTAGTTCAAAAAATAAAACTCCGCCTCCTATTCAGAGGCGAAGTTACTCGCGGTCCCACTCTGTTTAAAGCGCAGTTTAAAACTGCTCTTTATCTTATTGGCTAGGTAACGTTAGCTACACGCGACATGCTACTTTGGTTCACATATCAAGCTCAAGAACGCACTTCTTATATCTTTATATAAAGCTCTCACACCCACTAAGCTTCTCTCTGCAATACTCTGATATAATACTCTTTCTTTCATTGCTTTTAATCTATCTTATATTATATTCAACCTATCTTGCTATTGTTAATAATGCCTATCTATTATAATATACCATTTCTATATTTTCAACAACTCTCTTATCAAAATCATATTCTTTTGATATACTAAATAAAACTATTTTTTTAGGAGAATTTATGAAAACTACATTACTGCTTATTAGACATGGTGAAACAAAATGGAATACACTAGGTAAGTTTCAAGGAAGACAAAATATAGATCTATCAGAAAGAGGTGCACTTCAAGCTGAGCTTCTTGGCAAACACTTAAACGGAAATTTTAATGCTATTTATTCGAGTCCTTTAAACCGAGCCTTATCTACAGCTGAGATACTGTGTAAAGATTTATCTTTTGCCCCGATCCCTCTAGGTAATTTAACAGAAATACATTTTGGTACTTGGGAAGGGCTTACTTATAAAGAAATTGAGCAAAATTATCCTGAACATTTTAGTGCATGGCGAACGGACGAAAAAATTGCTCCTATGTACGATGGAGAACTTAGTATATATAATGCTAGTTTACGCGCGAAGGCATGTGTCCTTGATATTGCCTCAAAGCATCCTAATGAAAAGGTCGTTATAGTTTCTCATGGAGGACTTATAAAAGCTGCCCTTATTGGGCTTTTTGGCTGGAATATGACAATGTACCATCAAATAGCTTTAGGTAATACTTGTATTAATACGATAAAATTTGATGAAAAGTTATCGCCCTTGTTAATCGGACTCAATGATACCAATCATCTTACTGAACACATTCCGCTTAGTATATAAGGGGCTAATTAGTATTGCCATTACCATTACCACAAATAGTTATCTTAGTGTTCTTTCCTCTTGTAAAGCAAATAACAATAACCATTATGACAATCCAAAACCATTTTTCCTCATAAAAGCGTTTTTCTTTTACTATTTTCATTATCTTTCACCCTCCCAATATTGACACTATACATTATAATAGAAAAATAAGTGATTTTTTTTGAAACTTTTGCTATCCTACCCTTTATTTTTTAGTTCCTTTAGATTAAAATATAATGATAGTAAATTACATATATTTATTATAACTGTATTTTATCTATATTAATATCTAATAATCTATTTTTTATAAGTGAGGTAAATACTGTGTCTATAGAAAATACTACATCGAATTTTATAAGAAACATTGTAGCTGAAGATTTAGAAACTGGCAAGCATAAAGAAATTATCACACGATTTCCGCCAGAGCCAAATGGTTATTTACATGTAGGGCATGCTAAATCTATCGTTTTAAACTTTGGGCTTGCAAATGAGTTTAAAGGTAAAACAAATCTAAGATTTGATGATACAAATCCAGTTAAAGAAGATACTGAATACGTTGAGTCAATCAAAGAAGATGTAAAATGGCTGGGGTTTGACTGGGATAATCTTTACTTCGCCTCTGATTACTTCGACGAAATGTATACAAGAGCCGTTCTTCTTATCAAAAAAGGAAAGGCTTATGTTTGTGATTTAACAGCTGAACAAATGAAAGAATACCGTGGTACTCTAACTGAAGCTGGTAAAGAAAGTCCTTGTCGTAACAGAAGTGTTGAAGAAAATCTTGATTTGTTTGAACGTATGAAAAATGGAGAGTTTAAGGACGGCGAAAAGGTTCTACGAGCTAAAATTGATATGACTTCTTCTAATATTAATATGCGTGATCCCATTATCTATAGAATCGCTCATGCTACACATCATAACACTGGAGATAAATGGTGTATTTATCCTATGTATGACTTTGCACATCCGCTTGAAGATGCAATAGAAGCTATTACACACTCTATTTGCACCCTTGAATTTGAAGCCCACAGACCACTTTATGACTGGTTTGTCAAAGAATGTGAAATGGAAAGTATTCCACGCCAAATCGAATTTGCAAGACTCAATATGACGAATACTGTGATGAGTAAAAGAAAATTAAAACTATTAGTAGATGAAGGCATTGCAGACGGCTGGGATGATCCTCGTATGCCTACTATTGCTGGGCTTAGAAGACGTGGTTATACACCAGAAGCTATTCGCAATTTCTGCCGAGAAATAGGTGTTGCAAAAGGTGATTCAACTGTAGATAGTCAAATGCTTGATTTCTTCTTACGTGAAGATTTACAGCCAAAAGCACTTCTTGCTATGGCAGTTCTTAAGCCATTAAAACTTGTTATTACAAATTATCCAGAGAACGAAACAGAATTATTAGAGATTGAAAATAACGCAAATAACGAAGAGGCTGGCACAAGACTTGTTCCATTTTCTCGCACGCTCTATATTGAACAGGAAGATTTTATGGAAGAGCCTATCAAAAAATACTTTAGACTATTCCCTGGGAATGAAGTAAGACTTAAAGGTGCTTACTTTGTAAAATGTACTGATGTTATTAAGGACGCATCTGGTAATGTCATAGAAGTCCATTGTACTTATGACCCCGAAACTAAGAGTGGTTCTGGATTTACTGGACGCAAAGTAAAGGCCACGATTCACTGGGTAGATGCAGCAACTGCAGTTCCTGCTGAATTTAGACTTTTCGAACCACTTATTCTAGATGATGCACCAGAAAACGAAGGGAAACATTTCTTAGAACAAATTAATCCTCATTCACTTGAAGTATTACAAGGGTACATTGAAAACGTTGCTTTTAAAGATGCTAAAGCACGCGATAAATTCCAACTTGTAAGAAATGGCTTCTTTACTGTAGATTCAAAATACACTACTCATGAAAAACTTGTATTTAATAGAATCGTACCTTTAAAAAGTTCCTTTAAACTTTAATAAGCACATAACAATTAAATAGGTATTTAAAATTAATAAAAAAGCAGATATAGAAAGGGATTTTATCTCTTTCTATATCTGCTTTTTTATGCTAATTATTTCCTATTTAATAATATAGTTATTAAAGATTATTTCTTATAAACTAAATAACCTTTAGAGTTTGCTGATCAAGCATTATTTAATATCCTTCTTTTACAAAACTTAATTACAGAAATTATCAGTATGAATCTTGTAACTAAATTCCTTCAAATCAGCTTCTAGTGTTGCTCGGCAGCCGTTATTTTCCCATTGTAATTTTAAAATATATGAATCAGATGGTAATACAGTTAACTTCGCGTCAAATCCAAATGCGGGGTAAGTGTTTCTGAATCTAAGGAGTTCAAGTTGCTTTTGAACAACCCTCTTTCCTAACTCTTCTTGTATTTGTTCTAATGTGAGGTTAGTACGGTTAATCTCTTTGTGTCCACCAGAACCTGCTTTTTCCACAGCCTCATGATTATTTTTGCCGGCAAAAAGATCCAGATACCATATCTGAGGTTTTCCAGGCATAAACATCTGAATAGCACGAGCCAGAAGAAGCTTTTGTTCATCCTCTCCCAATGCGCTGAAATAAGTGGCATTTACTTGATAATATATGTTTTTCTGACCATGAAGATCCTTCACATAGCCACCTCTAGTTACTACAGTTTTAATAAGGCTTTCTATCTGATCGTCCGATAATAATCCCTTTAAATCAAGAAGTGGTATCCCATCATGACATCCTAACATATTTACTGTTTTAATTCCTTTTTCCTTAATATCATTAATCCACACAAGTAATGTCTCACTTGTCTTTCTCTCAAAAGCATCAATGATTAGTCCCGGTAAAAAGAAATCATATGTCATGTATCCTTTTTCTGCTATTTTTTCATGGATTTTTTCTTCATATTTTGCATGGATTTCAGGCAAAAGCACTAAATTATATTTTTCTGCCAACGTCTTGACCCGTTCAAGTAATTGCCATGTTCCAGGATCGTTTAAGAAGTTTTTCTCTCCTGGTGCTTTAGGTGCATATGCAAATGCGTCCAACCTTACTATTTCTGCTCCATACTCTGCAAGTTTTTTCAAGGTGTCGTCGTAAAACTTCCATACCAGTGGTGACTGGATATTTAAGTCCATCTGTCCTAAGTACTTACGTCTAGATTCAAGTAATTGGATAACACTTTCTCTGTATTTTTCAAATCTGCCAAAATCTATTTCCTTAGGTCTTTTTTTAGCATCAATCGAGTCATTTACTAGCCTGGTAACAGCTTCAGCAACTGCATACTGGATGTTCATAGACATTATAAGATCCTGAGTATTAAGCTTTTCATATTTAACTTCCTGATAAAATGTATTCCAGTAAGGAATTTCCTTTCCATCAGGCATACGTACCATAAGAATAGGAAGTCCAGGCTTTCTGAAAAACATATCTTTAATTAACTCAGCATCAGGCTGTATATATCCATCAGAAGTCATCTCTCCATGGCCTTCCCAGAACTTATTCCAACTAATAAAAAAGTTTTTATATTTAGATGCCTCACCATTTTTTATAATATCTTGAAACTGTTTTGAAAGTACAGAAGCATGGTTTAATATAAAGTCAAATTTAAATGCAATATTGGCTTCTTTCAACTCTTCTAAATCTTCGCTACTAGCAAGAATTTCATTCAATTCATAATCAATAACAGAAAATCCCCTATCTAAATCTGTATTGAAAATACTTGGTAAAATATAAAAAGACTGAAAAGCATCTTTAAGATTTGGATTCTTTAAAAATTCAACGATGTCTTTTAAGGTGCCACCCATACTGTCAGGATATGCATTTAACATAGTTCCTGCCTTAACATGCTTTTTCTCTGATGTATTTAACATACTTGTCGACATAGCCTATCACCTCACTCAATTGTTCCTTCATCAAAATCAAACCACATAAGACACTATTTCCCCTGCCTTGGTTACGATAATTTTTGCTTTATGTATCTGTGAAAACAATAAATTCTGCTCAATATTAAGCACCATCATTGTAAATGGACTGTCTAGGGCCCCATCTCTGTTACGTAATTTGCGGTGTTCAAGTGTTTCCTGAGGTGTGCTATTCAGTAAAATTGGAATATCTACACCCACCAAGTTATCATTATTACCGTGGGTCCATTCAATGACCAAGACCTTCACATTACTAAAATCAACAGTATCGTACCAAAGCTCTTTTTCTTCTCTCCCCATGCGTTTAAGCATAATGCTGTCTGCACAGTTCTTAAATTTATCAATAATACTATTTATTTCATCAAAATCTATTTCATTATTTGTTCCCAGGTAATTTTCAAGTCCACTTCGTCCAGCTTCCTGATAAACAGCTAACCACGGAAGATCTCTGCATAATTTAGGATTTGAGTCACTGTCTTGATTCTGCAATTCCTGTAACTTCATATTTCTTTCTTTTGTAAATTCACCTTTTAGAACCAAACCTTTTACACCACTTTCTCTGAATACACGTACTCTTTCTGCATCATTTACTTGCGGTATTCGATGTGGATAATTATCTCCCGATAAAATATAGCTGCCTATTCCTATATCATTTAAATAATATGCAATTAATGAACCAATTTCCGATTTACCTACACCAGATCCGCCATGTACAGCAATCACAGCTCTCTGATTTTGCTGTACATTTAATATTGGTTTCAGCAGCTTTAGTAATTCTGGAAAAATAACCTTTGCTTTATTTACATGAGTCTGATCTATACTAATTTTATCCCCAGGCATATCACCTTTTTGTATTGCACTAAAATCAGTAATTTCAGGAGCAGTCCATTGTACATCAAGATTGTTTTTTATTAAATTTGTATTATAAGTCATTTTAACCCCCTCCTTTTATGAGCCTATCTCATCCTGTAAATTCTTTAAACTGACAACGCAGCATGTTTTTTAGGATTTTTCTTTTACCCAATAGGTGCAAAATAAATTTCTTAGAAATCCTTATGTATGATTGCTTTGAGTGTGTTTTTTGAATTGTTGACTAAGAATCTAGATAATAGTTATTTAATAGCCCCTTGAACAACACCCTCTAAAATATATTTTTGAAGGAATAAGTACAGGATAAGTACAGGTGTAATAGTTAATACAAGTCCTGCCATCATAAGGCCTAAATCTACACTATATGTTCCATAAAAATAAAATGTAGAAAGTGGCAATGTCCTATCTTTCGCTTCAACCAGTATCAGTGATGGTAGCAAGAAATCATTCCAAATCCACAGTACATCTAGTATAGTAATGGTCAACGTGATAGGCCTGAGTATCGGCCATATGATACTTGTAAATACTCTAATGCTGCTCGCGCCATCTATCTGCGCTGCTTCTTCTAGTTCTAATGGTATTCCTTTTATAAAGCCATGGTACATAAATACAGCAAGTGGCGCTCCAAATCCAATATACATATAGATAAGCGTCCATTTATTTAAGATGTTCAACTGACCTCCATAAATACTTACAAGAGGTATCATAAGCGCTTGAAAAGGTAAGATCATTGCCGCAATCATCGCATAGAACATAAAGTTATTAATAGCCCACTTCTTTCTACAAAAGATGTATGCTGCCATAGAGGCTGTTAAAATAATAAGTCCTACACTTAAAACTGTAATAAGCAGTGAGTTGCCAAATGCGCTTACATACTTCATTTTTTCAGCTGCATCTATATAATTTTTTATATTTAAATTTCCGAAAATACCAAGAGGATTGAGAATAATATCTTTATTTGATTTAAAAGAGTTCATAAGTACAAAACCCATGGGACCTATATATGATATAAATAAAATACTTAAAACAACTATCTTAACGCTTGCTATAATATTATTCTTTTTTTTATTCATTATGCCTCAACCTCCTTCTTTTTACTTAGATATACCTGCGTAATAGATATAAGTGCTACAATAACAAATAATACAACAGCCTGTGCTTGACCAATACCGTATGCTCTTTCAGTAAAAGCTTTTTTATAAACATACATCGAAATAAGTTCTGTTGTTTTGAATGGTCCGCCTTTTGTGAGTGCCAGGTTAACATCATAAACCATAAATGTGCGTTGAAGTGTTAAAAATACAGATATAGTAAATGCAGGCATAATAAGCGGTATAGTAATATTCTTTATTTTAGTCCATCCTGATGCACCATCTATCTGAGCCGCCTCCAAAACATCCTTAGGTATATTTAAAAATCCTGTTATGTAAATAATCATCATATAACCCGAATATTGCCAAACAGCTACAATGACCAGTGCCCAAAATGCTTTGCTTGGACTGGATAAAAAAGATGACTGTAATGCTGTAGCCCCTATACTTTTCCCAAAATAAGTTAATATATTATTAAAAACAAATTGCCATACATAACCTAGCGCTACACCCCCAATTAAATTAGGTGTAAAAAAACCTGCTCTAAAGAAACTTTGTCCTTTTGTACCGCTTGTTAAAATTGCAGCCAATGTAAATGCTACTGCATTAGTTAGTAAAACCGTAAAGACTACATATTTAAATGTCAGCCCTAATGACTGTATAAATCCCGCATCTTTAAATATTGTTTTATAGTTTTCAAAGCCAACTATTGTATAACTTGCAGCTACCCCATTCCAATTTGTAAAGGTTAAGAAAAATCCATATAAAAAGGGAATGATGACTACTGTTAAAAATGCTAATGTAACGGGTCCTGCAAATAATAAATACATATTGACTTTAGTTAAGAATTTCTTTCCTTCTTTCATACCACAACTTCCCTTCTAATTAGGATAGTACTAACCTCTCTAATACTTAGTGACTAGATTATAAATTAGCACACACAATTTAAATTATGTGTGCTAATCTCACTCTATTTATAGCTTATATTATTTATAATCCCCAGATCTCCAGTATGTAGTAATTTCTGCAAATAACTCATCTCTTGATGCATAATCACCTAAATATTTTTGCATTGCCGCGCCTATATCTCCCCAGTGTTTATTAGATAACATCACCCCATTAGATGTTTTACCTTCTTTAATATATGATTGAATTGATTTGCCTAGTGGATCATTGAGTACTGCAGAAATATTTGTGAATGCAGGAATAATAGAACACTCCTCAACAAGCCCCTTTTGTCCCTTTTCTTCATAAACAATCCAATTTAAAAATGCTTTTGCGGCCGCTTGTTGTTCGGCTGTGTTTTCACTAGCATCTACAACTAACACTTTAGTTGTTGCCGCTGGCATATGTGTATTACCATAATCGCCTTCATTATTGCTAATAGGTACTGGTATAAATCCAAACTCATTATTATCCCCAGCAAATTCTTTAATTTGAGGCCATGCCCAGTTACCCATAAACCAGAATCCAACTTTTCCAGATCCAATGATTTCAGGATTAGTTTCATATACTGATGTAAGTGGATCAGCTTTAGCAATGTTATATTGTTTCATAATATCGAATGTATCCAACAAACCATTAACTACTGCATTGTCTTTGATTTCATCACTTCCACTTGCAAGCTCATCTAAAAATTTTTTAATTTCTGCTGTGCTGTCTGATTGACTACTGTACGCCGTTGTAAAAAGGTGAGCCCCTAAAGACCAGTCTGCTGATGCAATAACAACCCCATTTTTACCTTTCTCTTCAATCTTTTTAAAAGCATCTTCAAGTGCATCTCTTGTATTAATATCTGCGATTTCTACACCTGCTTCACTTAATACAGCTCTATTATAGATTAACCCCCATCCTTCTACGGCAAACGGAAAACCTACTAATTTCTCATCAACTTTTAGTGCGTCCAGTGATCCAGGCATTGCATCGTTTACCCATTTTTCACCTGATAAGTCTCCTATTTTTTCCTTAAAGGTAGCTATATCTGCTGGATCTAACATCGCAATGGCTGGTGCATTATTAGATGCATAGAGCGTGGTTAGCATTTCAGTAGGTGACTGCCCAGCTCCACAAGGTATTATTTCTACAGTAACACTTGGATTATCCTCATTGAACATTTTAGCCATCTTCTCTAGTTGTTCTTGGATTTCTCCTTTTGAGTTTAAAAATGTAATCTTAATTGCTTCTTCTGATGCAGCCTGTTTATTACTTGTTGTTGCTTCTTTTTGGTTTACAGGTGTTTCAGCCTTTTCTTTAGAGCATCCAACGCCTAAACTTAATACTACTGCTCCACATAATAATAGTGACAATGCCTTTTTGAACTTATTCACTTTTACATCCCCCTTATTAAAAATATTTTTATCTTTTACAACTCTATAATATATTTTACAAAATAAATTGTCAACCGGTTTCATTTATTTTTTTTATTTTTTTTGTTTGTTATTTATATATAATTAGGTTATTACTTGATTTTTTAGTTGTTTTTTATTTAATTAATAGTTTTAATTTGAATTTTTATATATCTTTTTTATAAACAAAGTTAACCGTTTTCATATTTTGCTTTATTTTTTTTAAAATTATGGTATACTACTAATAATATCTCTAATATTTCCTTTAAAACAACTTATTTATTTAATTTTTATTCCATACTATAAAAATTTAAACATTATAATTAGATCTTATATAATTATTTTATTATTCTTAAATGTTACCGCTTTCATACGATATTAAACGGCATAAAAAATATTTTTTTAATACTAAATCGTGGTATACTAAAAAAAATGCTTATTTATACACATAATCTATTAAATTTTCTAAGGAGAAATCAAATGCCGAGCATAAAAGATGTCGCCAGACACGCTGGAGTATCTACAACCACTGTTTCAAGAGTGATGAATAACTTTCCTAATATTAGTGAATCTACACGTAAAAAAGTATTTGATAGTATTAGGACACTAGATTACCATCCTGATTATATTGCAAGATCTCTATCCAAAAAACAATCTTTAATTATAGGAGTCATTATCCCAGATTGCTCTCATATGTTCTTTTCCGAACTCGTTAAACACATAGAAATGACTGCACAAAATAATGGTTATAAAATACTATTATGTAACTCTCTTGATGACAAAGAAAAAGAACTATCCTACATTAATATGTTAAAAGAAAAAAGAGTTGACGGCATTATTATGGGAAGTCACCTTATTAACACCGAAGCTTATAAAAGTATAGAGAAACCCATTATTACTTTTGATAGATGTCTAGATGATAAAATCCCTTATGTTGGTTCAGATAATTTTACAGGAGGGGTCCTTGCAACACAGCACCTTATTGACAGAGGATGTAAAAAATTACTGCATATATCTGGTTCTTTGAAATTGACTAGTTTAGCAAATAAGCGCTCAGATGGTTTTAAACTTACATGTCTTGAAAATAATGTTTCTTATCAAATTATTGAATATCAGCATACTAAACTTACCTTTGATTATTTTTATGATTTTATCGAAAAGGAAGTCAGTAAATTTTTACATACTGTAGATGGTGTATTTTGCAGTAACGATATGTTAGCTTATGCTTTATATGTCTATTGTCTTAATAATAATCTTACAGTCCCTGAGGATATAAAAATTATAGGGTATGATAACTCACAATTTACCCGTATTTTACAAAACCCTAAAATTACTACAATCGCTCAGCCTATTCAAATATTAGGTGAACTTTTATGCTCAAATATCATACGTCTTATAGAACATGATGAGCAGGCTAAGGTGTATAGTCAAATTGTAGCTGTAGAATTAGTACAGGGAACTACAACCTAAAAAAGACACAAAGAATTGATATGTGCCCTGCCAAGTAGACAGGGCGTATATCAATTCTTCGTGTCTTTTTTATATACTTTATCTTTATTTTTTTACAATAAAACTCTCATCTAGATCAGGAATACTATTAGGAGCAATTTTTTGTTCATTATTCGTCTAGCTTTCTCACAATATAATGTCCATAGTCACCTTCATAAAATACATAATTTCTTGCTAATGCATAAAAAGCACTATTATATCCATATTTATTAACACAACTATCATCTCTTTCAATCCCAAGTTTTTCACATATATGAGCCAACTTAGGTGTAGTTACAAAAGGTAATATAACATTATAAACATTTTGTTTACTTAAAAATTCTAAAACTCTTGTAGTATAACCTAGATTTGTATACTCTTCATCTACTACAATTTCCCTTATCATAAGCGTACCATCTTGTTCTTCCTCATAAATCAAACGTAAGTTTTCATTAATAATAAGTCCTGTTAATTTTAAAAAAGATGCAGCTTTGGTTGTGATTGGTTTTACTGAAAAACCCGCCTTTATCAATAATTCTATTAAACTGTCCATCTACTATATCCTCCATTATCTTTAACTATTGTTTAAAATAGTATTTTTTGTTAATACAAGCATATCATCTTAATACATAATCTGCAATGTAATATATATTAAATCTAGTTTAAATCATTATAAAAAAATTAAATACTTAATATCTATTGTTGTACAATAAATAGCTGCTATGAGTTTTATTACTAATCATAGCAGCTATTTATTAATTTTTATATTTACCCCTGTCAATAAAAAAAATGCCCAGAGCCGGAATCGAACCAGCGACACGAGGATTTTCAGTCCTCTGCTCTACCGACTGAGCTATCTGGGCATATCATTTAGTATATCACTATATGATAAAGCGCGAGACGGGACTCGAACCCGCGGCCCTCTCCTTGGCAAGGAGATGCTCTACCACTGAGCCACTCACGCATCTGTATATTATTATATCTTATCTCTTGTCTTCTGTCAAGTCTCATTTATATGCTTTGATATAATAATAAATTGCTATTTAAAAAGCAACTGAGCCACCCGGGATTCGAACCCGGGACCACTTGATTAAAAGTCAAGTGCTCTACCAACTGAGCTAGTGACCCATATAACCAATCATTTACATAATGAAAGGTAGGCATATAAACCTACCTTTGCAAGCTTATATGTAAATCGGGGTGACAGGACTCGAACCTGCGGCCTCCTGAACCCAAATCAGGCGCTCTAGCCAAACTGAGCCACACCCCGGCTTAAAGTTGGCAACCACCTACTCTCCCAGTCCGTCTCCAGACAAGTACCATCGGCCGACTTAGTCTTAACCTGCGTGTTCGGTATGGAAACGGGTGTTTCCCTAAGTCGCATCATCACCAACAAATGACCCATAGGGGAATCGAACCCCTGTTACCGCCGTGAAAGGGCGGTGTCTTGACCGCTTGACCAATGGGCCGGGAATAAATATCCTTCAGTCTTCCGACTTCGTCTTGCTGCAAATCTAACAGCTTGATTTGAATGAACGGTCGAAACTCGCATGCGCTCAAACAGTCTCCCTAAGTACCATTCAAATAAACCTGTAAAATTTGCTACGCAATACTACGTAGTCAGACTTCAGGATACTTATTCCCTCTACGTGAGTGGGATACCCAGCCTGAAGCATTCAACAGCTTAAATAAATGAATAACTTAGTACTGAAGTTATTGTACTCTCAAAAACAAATACTACGATGTATTTTTTCATTTAACCTTGTTTTTTTAGGTCAAACCCTCGAACCGTTAGTATTGGTCACCTACATGTATTACTACACTTACAGCTCCAACCTATCAACCTCATAGTCTCTAAGGGGTCTTACTCCATTTCTGGATGGGAAGTCTTATC